>PWON01000001.1 GCA_003557385.1 Bacteroidales bacterium
ACCATGTCTCCCTCCCTGAAAATGGGAGGAACTTCATCGGCTGTTGATGTGGCATAAAGCGAATTCCCCGTAAATGAGGATGGAATGAGCGCAATAATGATCAACAGGGTAATTAGTTTGACCTTCATAATGTTGTTTTTTAGTGAATAATCAAGCGAAAGTTAATAAAAATATCTGTCATAAATAATTTTGTTTTCAACATGTGATTGTTAAAATATTTTCCCTACCTTTGCACTCCGTTTAGCCCGAGAATAATAAAAAATTACTACAATGAATCAGACGGAAATAATGAATTTTGTGCAGGACAGCCTGGTGGAAAAAAAAGAGCGGCCTGCGTTTAAAGCCGGTGATAACATTACGGTACATTATAAGATCAAGGAGGGGAATAAAGAGCGCATTCAGCCTTTTCAGGGGGTGGTGATCCAGCGCCGTGGAAGTGGTGCCACCGAAACCTTTACTGTTCGCAAAATTTCCGGCAATATCGGGGTGGAAAGGATTTTTCCCCTGCATTCCCCCTTTATTGATAAAATAGTCCTGAACCGCCGTGGACTGGTAAGGCGTGCCCGCATTTTTTACCTTCGCAAATTACGCGGCAAACGTGCCCGCATCAAGGAACGCAGGATCTGATCGAGCTTTTAACGATCGTTTGTTACAAAAGCCCTTTTACCATAAGGGCTTTTTTTATATTTTCGCAGACAGAGGAGTTCATCAAAAAAAAACCCGGAATCATGAAAAAGCTGATAGAATGTGTGCCCAACTTCAGTGAAGGAAAAGACATGGGTGTTATTGATCAAATCACCGGCGAAATAGAAGCCGTTGAGGGCGTGAAACTGCTGGATGTGGATCCCGGCCAGGCCACCAACCGTACCGTGGTGACCTTTGTCGGGAGTCCTGATGAGGTGGTGGAAGCCGCCTTCCGGGCGGTTAAAAGGGCTTCTGAACTGATCGATATGCGCAAACACAAGGGTGCGCACCCCAGGATGGGTGCCACGGATGTATGTCCACTGGTACCTGTGGCCAATATTTCGATGGAGGAAGTGGTAGACTATGCCCGCAGGCTGGCAAAACGCATTGGGGATGAACTGGGTATTTCCGTGTATTGCTACGAAAAGGCAGCCCTGAAGCCTGAACGAAGGAATCTGGCCAATTGCCGCAAAGGTGAATATGAGGCCATGGCGGATAAAATAAAACAGCCGGAGTGGAAACCCGATTTTGGCCCGGATTCACTGAATGAACGATGTGGTGTAACCGCCGTGGGCGCCAGGGATTTTTTGGTGGCGTACAACATCAACCTGAATACCACGTCTACACGTCGTGCCAATGCTGTGGCCTTTGATGTCCGCGAAAAAGGACGTGTGAAGCGCAAAGGGCACCCCCTGACAGGAAAAATAGTGAAAGACGAAAAAGGCGAAACGGTATACATCCCGGGAACCCTGAAAGAGGTAAAAGCAATAGGTTGGTTTATCGAGGAATATGGCGTCGCCCAAATATCCATGAACCTGACAAATATCAGCGTAACCCCTGTACATGTGGCTTTTGATGAGGTATGCGACAAAGCCGCCAAACGAGGCATCCGTGTCACCGGATCGGAGCTGGTTGGGTTGGTGCCGCTGAACGCCATGCTGGATGCAGGCAAATATTTTTTAAAGAAGCAGCAAAGGAGCCTGGGTGTGTCGGAAGATGAACTGATCAAAATAGCCGTTAAGTCGATGGGTCTTGATGAGCTGAAGGCCTTTGATCCGAAAGAGAAGATCATTGAATACATGATTGCCGGCGATGAAGAAAAAAAACTGGTGGATATGAGCGTTTCAGGATTTGCCGACGAAACAGCCAGTGAATCACCGGCGCCGGGGGGAGGTTCTGTGTCGGCCTATGTAGGAGCATTGGGCGTGTCGCTTGGAACCATGGTGGCCAACCTCTCTTCGCACAAGCGAGGCTGGGATGAACGCTGGGAAGAGTTCAGCAAGTGGGCTGAGAAAGGGCAGGCCATTAAGAAGGAGTTGCTTTACCTGGTTGATGAAGATACCCGTGCCTTCAACCGCATCATGGCTGCTTTTGGCATGCCCAAAAAATCGGATAAGGACAAATTGATCCGGAACCAGGCCATACAGGATGCAACGAAATATGCCATTGAGATTCCTTTCCGCATCATGCAAAAGGCCCTGGAATCGATGGATGTGATGGAGGCTATGGTGGAAAAGGGAATTCCTGCTTCTGTTACAGATGCCGGTGTGGGCGCCCTGTGTGCGCGTACTGCCGTCATTGGTGCCTTCATGAACGTAAAGGTCAATGCACAAGGCCTTGAAGACAAAGCGTTTTTCAAAAAGATTTACCTTGAAGGCCAGGACATTGAAGCCGCTGCCAGACAAAAGGAAGAAGAGATCATCCGGTTGGTGGAGAATGCAATACAGGTAAAATGATCATTACAGCATCTCCTTTGCCCGGGTAAGAGCGCATTCAATATTTTCGCAAATATTCTCTGTGCCGATTTCAAAATAAAGGCCTTCTTTCATAAGGGCTTCCCGGGCTTTGGGACTGACCCCCGACAAAATGATCCGGGTGTTGTGTCTCTTGGACCGTTCATAAAAGCTTCGCAGGTTCTTCAAGCCGGTGGTGTCGATAAATGGGACCCGGCGCATGCGAATTATGCGCACCTTTGGGATTTCACGGATTTCCTGTTCGGCCTCCTCAAACTTATTGGCAATACCAAAAAAGAATGGACCTTTGATTTGAAACACCTCAACTTCCCTGGGAATTTCGAGTGTTTCAAGATCATCAGAGATATGGGTGCGTTCGTCTTCCACTTCGTGCCGGAGCACTTCTATGTCGGTGGTTTCCATTACGCGCCTTACGAAGAGTATCAGTGCCATGATGATGCCAAAAGGAAGTGCAAAATTCAGCCCGACAAAAATAGTCAGCAGGAAGGTGGTCAGCAATATGGTGCTTTCACTTTTTGAATTTTTTAAAATACTCCGGAAAGAACGCCATTCGCTCATATTGTAGGCGACCACCACCAGGATGCCTGCCAGGGCGGCCAATGGTATCATCATAGCCAGTTTGCCCAGGAACAGCATGAACAACAGGAGTATTACGGCATGAAACATGCCTGCCAGCGGTGTTTTGCCGCCATTGCGAATATTGGTCATGGTTTTGGCCAGGGCCCCTGACCCGGCCATGCCTCCCAGCAAGGGTGACAGGATATTGGCAATGCCCTGTGCCATCAATTCTGTGTTTGGCCTGTGACGATATCCCGTGGCCCCGTCGGCGACAATGGCAGAAAGCAGCGACTCAATGGCGATCAGCATGGCCATGGTGAACGCGGGGACAAACAATTGCCGCAACAATTCAATGTTTATTTCTGAAAAACCGGCCAGACGAAAGCTTGCCGAGAATTGACCAAAGCGGCTCCCTATGGTGGCCAGATCGAGGTCAAACAAAGTGGTCAGTCCGGTAACTACAATGATGGCGATGAGAGATCCCGGAATTTTGCGGTATATTCTTGGCCAAAACACAGTGATCACGATGGTGAGCAAACCCATCCCGCCGGCCAGGTAATTGATGTTTTCCAGGTGTCTGGCATAATATACCCACTTGCCAACAGGGTCTGGTGGCAGTCCGGTGCCGGGTATCCCAAGCAGGTCCTGTATTTGTGCACTGAAGATCATCAGTGCAATGCCGCTGGTAAAGCCCACCACAATTGGGTGGGGCATAAACTGGATAATGGTTCCCATGCGCAACAAACCCATGATCAGGAGCATTGCCCCCGCCATGGCAGAAGCCAGCAGCACTCCCTCCAGGCCGAATTGCTGCATGATGCCGTATATGACCACGATAAGCGCCCCTGAAGGTCCGCCTATTTGTACCCGGCTTCCTCCCAGAAAAGACACAAAAAAACCGATGACCACGGCCGTAACAAGGCCCATTTCCGGGGGTATGCCCGAGGCAATGGCAAAAGCAATGGCAAGCGGCAATGCCACCACCGCAACAATGATGCCTGCAGAAAGATCACTCAGCAGGTGCCTTTTTTTGCAGCGCGAAATGGTATTAAAAAAAACCGGTTCAAACATTCTTTTCCTTTATGCATGGCCCGGTGATGATCACCCTGCAGGTGAACGGGACGAAAATTAATTGGTAAACCCATGCAAAATTAGTTTATTTGCGGAGATTATAATACCTATACCTGCCATGGAACACAAAACCCTTCCCCGCCTTTTTGAGGAGAGCGTCCACAAGTATCCGGACAACATCCTGCTGTGGGAAAAGAAACAAGCAGCATATGAAGGGACAACCTATGCCAATGCTTACCGTCAGGTGCAGCGGACTGCCAGGGGGTTGCTGAGCCTGGGTCTGGAAAAAGGCGACCGGATGGCCCTGATTTCGGAAGGCAGGAACGACTGGGTGATCAGTGAGCTCGCCATTTTGTTTGCCGGGGGGGTTTGCGTCCCATTGTCGGTGAAGATCGAAGCACCTGCCGACCTGCATTTCCGTTTGCAGCACGCCTCATGCAAGGGGGTAGTGGTATCCGGAAATCATCAGCACAAGGTCTTTCAACTCCTTCACAAGTTGCCCGACCTGCAGTTTGTTGTTGTTTTAGACCCGGTGGATGAAACAGCAGTATCCGTCGGCGATCTGACTGACCGGGAGATGGTGTATATTGAGGAAGTCCGGCAGCGGGGCGATGTGATGCATGATAAACACCCAGGAATGCTTGAAAAGATAAAAGATTCGCTGGAGCCCGGTGATTTTGCCAATATTTGCTACACTTCCGGAACCACTGCCGACCCCAAAGGGATCATCCTGACCCATCGTAATTACCTGCACAATGTGGAGCAGGCTTCGGCCATGTTTGATGTTCCCCAGGATTATACCTCGTTGCACATCCTGCCATGGGACCATTCCTTCGCCCATACCGTTGGCATATATACCCTGGTACGCAATGGCGCCAGCCTGGCCTCACTGAAAACCGGTAAAACCCTCAACGAAACCATTAAAAACATCCCGGTCTGCATACGTGAAATGGCACCCCATTTTCTGCTCAGTGTCCCGGCACTGGCGAAAAATTTTCGGAACAACATTGAAAAAGGAGTCAGGGAAAAAGGCTGGTTGGGGTGGTGGTTGTTCCGGATGGGGTTAAAAACAGCCTATGCGTACAACAGGGAAGGATATAACAAGGGTGGTGGTGCTTTGGAACTGCTCAGGCCGTTGTGTCGTTTTTTTGATGCCATCTTGTTCAGCAAGGTCCGCGCCGGATTTGGTGGGCGCTTGCGGTTTTTTGTGGGGGGCGGGGCATTGCTTGATATTGAGTTGCAACGTTTTTTTTACGCCCTGGGTATGCCAGTGTACCAGGGATACGGCCTTACGGAAGCATCGCCGGTAATCTCTTCCAACACACCCGATTATCTTAAAATGGGCTCTTCAGGTAAGGTGGTGCCCTGGCTCGACTTAAAGATATGCGGCAACGATGGGAGGGAAAAACCCATTGGAGAGCAAGGTGAAATTGTGGTGCGTGGCGACAATGTGATGGCCGGATACTGGAAAAATGAACGGGCCACCATGGAAGTGCTCAAGGACGGTTGGTTGTATACCGGTGACCTGGGCTATCTCGACAACGAAGGTTACTTGTTTGTGTTGGGGCGGGAAAAAAGCCTGCTGATTGGCAGTGACGGAGAAAAATACAGCCCCGAAGGCATAGAGGAGGCCATGATGGAGAAATCCGCGTTTTTTGACCAGGTGATGTTGTACAATAATCAGGATATATATACGGTGGGCCTGCTGGTAGTCAATCAGTCAACCTTGAAGGATCATCTGTCCAAAAGAGGTCTTGATCCAACGGCCGGGGAGGGACAGAAGGCTGCTTTGGAAATGATCAAAAAAGAGTTGAACCGCTTTATGCCGGGCGGTGACCTGGAAGGCATGTTTCCACCACGCTGGCTGCCGGCTGCCGTGTCCATTATCAGGGAACCATTTGCAGAGTCCAATGGGCTGATGAACAGCACCATGAAGATTGTTCGTCCGGCCATCCAGGCACATTATAGATCAACCATTGACTTTTTGTATACCCCGGAGGGCAAAAACATATTCCATGCCTCTAACATGGAGGCCATTGCAACATTGTTGGATGATCGCACCGCTAAATGAAGTGGCACGTATTGCCACAAAAGAGTTTGGGTATGTGCTGCCGGCCGGGCGCATTGCTTCGCATCC
>PWON01000027.1 GCA_003557385.1 Bacteroidales bacterium
AGTACCGCAATCAACAGCAGGATCAGGCTGCCGTATATCACCCAGGCAAATCCCGTAAAAAAGCGGACATCCATCATCAACACACTGGCAGCCAATAACAGGGAGGTGACAATCCATATGAGCTGTTTGCCATAACTGGTGCTGAAATCAAACACATGTCTTTGGGTTTCGGTGTATTCCGATGCAAATATGTTGACCCATCCAACGGCCACCATGACCAGGTAAAGAAACAGCGTGGGTTTGTCTATGTTTGCGAATATGTTGAACTGCTGTTTCATGGGGTATTTGTTAAAAAGCTGGCTTCAAGCACCCTTTGCTCAAACCATCGGCGGTTTACCTCGCCTGTCAGATATTGCTCAATCATCAGGCTGGCGATGGGCGCAGCCCATACGGAACCATACCCGGCATTTTCCACGATGACGGATATGGCAATTTTGGGGTCATCCACCGGTGCGAACGCAACAAATACGGAATGATTCTCTCCGTGCGGGTTTTGTACCGTTCCTGTTTTACCTGCCATTTCGATGCCCGGAATACGCGAAAAACTCCCGGTGCCGTCTTTTACAACATGGTGCATGGCACGGATCATGGTTTCAAAATGCTCTCTGTCGATGGGAATGTTGTTTGCCAGGGAATACCGGTTGTTGGCATTTTGTGCTTCGCCAATGGCCTTCACCATGTGCGGGGTGATGTAATGTCCTCGGTTGGCAATGGCCGTTGTCATGTTGGCCAGTTGCATGGGGGTTACGCCCAGTTCGCCCTGCCCGATCCCCAGCGACAATATCGTTTGTGAACGCCAGCCGGAGGGACCGTAAAGCCTGTCGTAGTAATCGGGGGTGGCTATGAGGCCGGGCAATTCATACGAAAGATCACTGCCGAAATGCCTTCCCAGCCCGAAGTTTTGCACATAATTGCGCCAGTGCGCATAGGATTCCTGAATGTTTTCAAAATGTGGCTGGTTGATGGTGTTCTGAAAAATGATGCTGGCATAGGTGTTGCAACTATGCTGAATGGCAGTGATCACATTTACCGGACTGGGGTGGCTGCGGCACCGGACACTGATGCCCCTTGTGTGATATATGCCGGAACATCCGTAGCTGGTGTTTTCATGGATAACCCCCTCCTGCAGTGCAATCAGGGTGCTGATGACCTTAAACACGGACCCTGGAGGGTACTGGGCCATCAATGCCCTGTTGAACAATGGTTTCAAGGTGTCGTTTTGGAGGGTCCGGTAATTTCTGGTCCTTTGCCTTCCCACCAGCAAACCCGGGTCGAAAGACGGGGAGGAGACCAACGAGAGGATCTCTCCGGTGGCAGGTTCTATGGCAACAATACTTCCCCTTTTATTGTGCATCAGTTTTTCGCCGTATAACTGCAATGTTGCATCGAGGGTGGTATAGAGATCCTTGCCGGCCACTGCCAGGCTGTCGTATCGGCCGTCATGAAAGGCCCCGATGTCCCGGTTCAACACATCCACCATCCGAATACGCAAGCCTTTCACCCCCCGGAGCTCTTTTTCATAGGCTTTTTCAATGCCGCTGATGCCGATGTGGTCGCCTGGTCTATAGTAGGGATCGTTGTTGATGATATTGGGTCCGGCCTCCCCCACATATCCAAAGGTATGTGTTGCCATTGGATAGGTGTATTTGCGGAGTGTGCGGGGCTGTACAAAAAAGCCCGGAAACCTGAATAGTTTTTCCTGGAAGGCGGCAAAGGTGGTTTTTGAGATCTGACGTTCGAACACCGAAGCCCTGAAACGGGAAAAGCGCCTGGCCTGCAGCAAACGGCTTTCAAAACTGGCCACATCGATGCCAAGCAAGTTGCAAAATTCCAGTGTGTCAATGTCTTTCACCTGTCCGGGGATCACCATCAAATCGTAATGTGCTTCATTGTAAACCAGCAATTCGCCATGGCGGTCGTATATCAGGCCACGCGAGGGATAATCGGTAATGTAGCGCAGGTAGTTGCTTTGCGAAAAGGCTTTGTAGGAAGGGTCGGCGATTTGAAGCACAAATAAGCGCCATGCCAGGATAATCGAAACCCCGAGGATTATTCCGGCAATCACTTTTTTTCTTCCCGGGAAAAGATTTGAGTTGGTATAGATATGCATGGCAATACACTGGCTTGTTTTGTGCGGCTTCCCTGACAATACAAAATTAATCATTGGCGCGAAAATCAATGCCATTTTGCAAACATTTTTTTAACTTCGCCAACACCATTATCAAAATATTTCATGACATATCAGGTGTAAGCAACATAGCCATGGAGAAAAAAAAGATCATTGTACTGGGTGCTGGCATGGTCGGAAAAGCCATTGCCATTGACTTTTCAAAAAAACATGATGTATGGGCGGCAGACATCGATCAGCAGTCGCTGGATTACCTGTCTGCAAATTACCCCATCAAAACGGTTGGTGCCAACCTGATGGAAGAGGAGGGGATTCATGCCCTGGTGGCAGACTTTGACCTGGTGGTGTCGGCTGTGCCCGGATTTATGGGTTATGACGTTTTGAAATCTGTAATTGATGCCGGAAAAAACATTGTGGATATTTCTTTTATGCCGGAAGATTTTATGGCACTGAATGCCCTGGCTGCAAAAAAAGGAGTTACAGCCATCACCGATTGCGGCATTGCCCCGGGAATGCCCAATTTGATTGCCGGCCATCACAATGAGTTGATGGAGATTGAAGATTTTAAGTATTACGTTGGTGGCTTGCCAATGGTTAAAGTATATCCGTTTTATTACAAGGCACCGTTCTCGCCCATTGATGTGGTGGAAGAATACATCCGCCCTGCCCGTTTTGTTGAAAAGGGGAAACAGATGACCAAGCCCGCAATGAGTGAACCGGAAATGATATTTTTCGATCATGTCGGGACACTTGAAGCCTTTTATACCGATGGCTTAAGGTCGCTGCTTACCAATATGGCGCATATCCCGAACATGAAAGAGAAAACCTTGCGGTATCCCGGCCATATTCAACTTGTACAGGCCCTGAAAACCGCGGGTTTCCTTGACAAGGACCCCATTGTGGTAAACAATACATCCATTCGTCCGATCGACTTCACCAGCAAAGTATTGATTCGCGACTGGCAGCTTGGCCCGGAAGAACGTGAGTTCACCGTTTTGCGTATTGAGCTCAAGGGTACACAGGATGGTCGTCTGCGCTCCATTGTGTACGAACTGTATGATGTCTATGACGAACAGGAGAAGCTTTCCTCCATGGCCCGTACTACAGGATTTACTGCCACAGCCAATGCTGAGCTGATCCTGAATGGCAAATTTGGCGGCAAAGGAGTGTTCCCGCTGGAACTTGTAGGAATGGACTTCGACTGTTTTGATTTCATTATGAATTATCTGAAAGACCGCAAAGTGGTTTTTCAGATAAAAGAAATACAATAAATAGCTGGTTTTTACATGTTTGGTGCCGAGGTTTTCAGGTACGCCATGTACGGAAGGGCAAAACGAACCCTGTTTGAATGAAGAAAAGATTCTCTCCCCAACAAAACTACCGCGACACCATGCGTGCCATCGGCTATGTGCCGAGAAAAAAAGCCACCCAGGAAGATTACGACCGCATCGGTTTTATGTCGGGGCTTGAAGTGCATCAGCAACTCGATACCAAACAAAAATTATTTTGTCGCTGCCCGGCCGGAATATACCAAAAAGACGATGTATATGATGCGGAGGTGATCCGGCACATGCGACCGACCTTAAGCGAACTTGGTGAATATGATGGTACGGCTCTCATGGAGTTTAAGACCAGGAAAAACATCATATATCGCATCAAGAATGAGACCACGTGCACCTATGAGGTGGACGATACACCCCCTTTTCCGATCAACCGCAAAGCGGTGGATGTTGCCATTGAAATATCCCTGCTGAAGAAACTGAACATTGTGGGGGAGATACACATTACGCGGAAACAGTACCTTGATGGCAGCATACCAACTGGTTTTCAGCGGACAGCAATCATTGGGGTAGAAGGTGTTATTCAATTACGCAATAAAACTGTGCGCCTGATCCAATTGAGTCTGGAAGAGGATTCCTGCCGCGAAATTTCGGATGTGGGGCATTGGCGGATCTACAAAACCGACCGGCTGGGCATGCCGTTGATTGAAACGGTCACATACCCTGACATGGTAAACCCGGATGAGGTGGCCGAGGCCTGCCAGGTGATCCGTTTTTTAAACCGGAGCACCAACAAGGTGCGCTCGGGGATTGGTGCAGCCCGCCAGGATGTCAATGTGAGTTGCCGTGGAGGGACACGTGTGGAGATCAAAGGGGTGTCGCGCATCAAATGGATCCCCGAACTGACACATAATGAGTCTTTCCGGCAATGGGCCCTGTTGCACATACAGCAGGAACTCCTGAAAAGAATCAAAAAACCCGGGGGATGGAAAATGACCTCCATGGAGCTTGATCCAAAAGAGTTTGACTTCCGGTCCAGGCCTTTAAAAGGGCTGAGAAATGCAGGCATGAAACTCTATGGGGTAAGTCTACCTGGCTTTCTGGGCATTTTGTCGCATTTTACCCAGCCGGGAAAGGTGTTTGCCGATGAGATCAGCGGCCGTTTACAAGTGATCGCATGCATTGAAAAGCCCAATATGTGCACCCACGACAGCTTGCGGCCCATGGAAGGTGAGGAAACATACCAGCGTCTAAAAAAAAGGCTGGGCAGCAAGGCCGGCGATGCGGTACTGTTTTTCTGGGGCCCGGCTGAGGATATCCCCACAGCCATCGAAACAATTGAGGAACGATGCCGCATGGCTTTTGAATGCGTGCCCAACGAAACCAGGAAATCATTTGCAGACGGGACCACCATTTTTGAAAGGGTGCTGCCGGGAGCCGACCGGATGTATCCCGACACCGATTCCCCGCCCATCCCGTTGCTTGATGAGGACATTGAACGCCTTGGCAGGAACCTCCCCACCGAAACCATGGAGGCATACCGGCAAATGAAGGCATGGGGCATTCCCGAAGATACCTATACATATATACTTAAAAACAACTTATTCCCACTGATCCGCGACATGGTGGTGAAGCACAAAGAAGACCCTGTGTTTGCAGGTACATTATTTGGCCACCGTCTGAAGTTTGTGGAGGGGCACTACGAAAGGGCTCCGGGTTTTCGTTATGATGTAGTGGCCAAAACATTGCAGGAATTAAAAAAAAGAAACATAGGGGCTGACCTGATTAAAAACATGCTTCCGGTCATATACCAGCATCCGAAAATGGATGTTGATTCTTTGCTGAGCAGTGTTGATTATCGCCCAATGAATGAACAGGAGGTGCTGGCCAACCTTGATTTTTTAAAGAAAAAATTTGCCAGCATACGCAGAAAACAAGGTCTTGATGCAGAGGTCAACTGGCTGATGGGGCAACTGAGGGGGAGTGCTGTTGGGAATTTGGAACTTCGTGCACTTAAGGAAAAAGTAATTAGTAGTTAGTAATTAGTAATTAGTATTGAAATAATTACCATTAAGGGGAATATATGGGTGAGGATTTTTTTCAGGGGTATAAGGGGGCGGCGTTGCAGGCGCTGAAGAAATTCAATGTCAGGGTGTGGGGCCAGGCAAAGATCGAGACCAGCCGGGGCAACTTTGTGGGGACGGTATTGCCGCGGTCTGAAAATGACGATGATCAGCACATTGTATTGAAGATCCCTACCGGATACAATGTGGGCATTGACATAAGGACGCTTATCAGCATGCAGGAAACAGGCTACAAAAAGGCCAGTTACAAGATCCCTGAAAAAGAGTTTCCGTATACAAAAGGTTTGCCAAGGGTCAAGCTGATCGGTACAGGCGGAACCATTGCCTCACGGCTCGATTACCGGACCGGGGCGGTTATTCCAGCCTTTTCGCCCGGTGAACTTTACGGGGCGGTTCCTGAACTGGCTGACATCTGCAACCTGACTACCGAAAAAGTGTTTGCGGTGTTCAGCGAAAATATGGGCCCTGCGCAATACAAACAGTTGGCGGTGGCCATTGGCCGGGAGATTGAAAATGGCATTGACGGCATTGTGATAGGCCATGGAACAGATACCTTGCATCATACTGCTGCTGCGCTCACCTACATGATCAAGAATCCTCCGGTGCCCATCGTTCTGGTTGGTTCACAACGGTCATCGGACCGGCCATCATCCGATGCCGCACTCAACCTGATGCATGCCTGTTATACGGCAGGTCATGGGAATATTGCCGAAGTGATGGTATGTATGTTTGGCCCGACTTCAGACGATTACGGCATGTTGCACCGGGGAACACGGGTGCGCAAGATGCATTCTTCCTACCGGAGCACTTTCCGCACATTGGGTGATATGCCCTTGGCTACGGTAACTACGCGGGGGGTAGAGCCCATAAAAAGCAATTACAAAGCCCGCCGTAAAGACACCAGCGTGACCATCCTGCCATATTTTGAAGAAAAGGTGGCCATTTTGTATTATTACCCGAATATGTTCCCCGACATGGTGGATTCACTGGTGGACAATGGCTACAAGGGGATCGTGATTGCCGGTACCGGCCTGGGGCATGTGAACAAGCCTCTGTATCCGGCCCTGGAACGTGCCACAAAGAAAGGGGTTGCCGTGTATATGACCGTACAAACCCTATGGGGATACGTGCAGATGTTTGTTTATGAAACCGGCCGGGAGATGATGGCCCTGGGTGTGGTACCTGCCGAAAACATGCTGCCGGAAGTAGCCTGGGTAAAGCTGGGCTGGGCACTTGGACAGACACAGGATTTGAACGAGGTGAAAAAAATCATGCTTACCCCCATGAATGATGACATTACCCCCAGGGAGCCCTATAACGGTTATTTGATTTACCAGGGAGGCGTACCCGAGGTGGAAGAATTTATCAAGCGCTTCAGGAAGTAATTGCCTGTTGCCTGGCCTGCAGTCGGCATGAATCTTTTTTGAAAACCCGGTCGGAGCAGTAAATATTGTACCCGGAGCCGGGCTCGAACCGGCACGGCCGCAATGGCCACAGGATTTTAAGTCCTGGGTGTCTACCAATTCCACCATCCGGGCTTTTGCTGAAATGAGCAATCGATAAAAAAAAACCTCTTTGCAGAGGTGGAATTTGAGCGGAAAACGGGATTCGAACCCGCGACCCCGACCTTGGCAAGGTCGTGCTCTACCAGCTGAGCTACTTCCGCTAGTTGCTTGTTTGCGGTTGCAAATATACGTATTTTTTAAAATACCAATACAATTTTATCATTTTCCAAAGGCAATCAAACGCCAATTTATCTTCTTAAATGCTGTTAAAAATACCGGCAATTTGTTTTAATTCATTAAATTTGTGCGCCAAAAAAGATATTAACTTTAAGAGAACCATTGCAATGAAAAAATTGATTAGCCTGTCTCTCCTGCTTTTGATCTTGCTGGGGAGTACTTCATTGACCGCCCAGACTGATGCGAAATTCGGACATATAAACACCAATGAATTGCTGCGCATGATGCCCGGCCGCGAGCAGGCCCAGGCTGAACTGGAACAATATGCAAGGGAGCTGGAGGAAACATTTTCCGCCATGCAGACGGAATTTCAAACCAAGTATCAGGATTACCTGGAGAAACAAGAAAGTTTCTCTCAATTGGTAAGACAATCCAGGGAACGGGAACTGCAAAGCCTGAATGAACGGATCATGGAGTTTCAGGAATCGGCCCAGCAAGACCTGATCGAACAGGAAGAAAGATTGCTTAGCCCTATTATCCAGGAAGCCAGGAATGCCATCCAGAAAGTGGGTCGTGAGCATGGTTTCACATACATTTTTGATACCAGTGGCGGTTCCATGGTGTTTTGGGAAAATGGCGAGGACATCATGCCCCTGGTGCGGGCAGAACTGGGCCTGTAACATACAAGACTTCAAATATTTGAAATGTCCGCCTGTTTGATGCTTGATGCATTGGCCGAGCGGGCATTTTTATTTTTCCTTCTTGTACCAGCCGGCGTATTTGATGTAATTTTCTGATATCCGGTTCAGAAAGCCGGCAGTCAGTTCCTGGTTGATGTCTTTGAGTTTTTTGGCCGGTATCCCCCCGTAAACACTTCCGGGCTCAATGATGGTGTTTTCAAGTACCACGGCCCCGGCGGCAATAATGGAATTTTCTCCGATCACAGCATTGTCCATGACCACGGCATGCATGCCGATCAGCACGTTGTCGCCAACCTTGCATCCGTGCACAATGGCATTGTGTGCTACCGAAACATTGTTTCCGATGATGGTGGGGGCGGTTTCGAAGGTGCAGTGGATCACGGCGCCATCCTGGATATTCACTTTGTTTCCGATGCGGATATAATTTACATCACCGCGCACAACGGCATTGAACCATACACTGCATTGATCGCCCATGATTACATCGCCAATGATGCTTGCATTGTCGGCCAGGTAACAATCTTTGCCAAAGCGTGGCTGATGGCCTCTGACGGTTTTAATGAGTGGCATTGGACCCAGGGTTTAAGATTCGAATTTCAGGTTTGTGTTTTTGGTTTCAGCGCAAACCAAGCAGGGTTGCCATAGGGTCTTTGCCCTGAAATAGCATTTTTGCCGGTTGCTCAATAAGTTCTTTGACCTTAACCAGGAATCCGACAGACTCCCTGCCATCTATTACGCGGTGGTCGTAAGAGAGGGCCAAATACATCATGGGCCTGATTTCCACCCGGCCGTTGATGGCCACAGGCCGCTCGATGATGTTGTGCATGCCCAGGATGGCGCTTTGCGGAGGGTTGATGATGGGGGTGGACAACATGGAGCCGAAAACACCACCGTTGGTGATGGAGATTGTGCCCCCGCTGAGCTCTTCAATGGTGATCCTGCCCTCACGCGCTTTTTCTGCCAGGGTATTGATGTTGTTTTCCAGTTCAGGGATGGATTGCTGTTCGGCATTTCTGATCACCGGTACCATCAATCCTTTTGGCGTACTCACGGCAATGCCCACATCCGCATAAGCGGGGATCACCAAATCCTGGCCGTCAATGTATCCGTTGACCTGCGGGAAGAATGGAATGGCCTCTGTAACCGCTTTTACAAAAAAGGACATAAATCCCAGCTTGAACCCGTGACGTTCTGTGAATTGTTCCTGGTATTTCCTGCGCAACTCAATGATGGCCGACATGTCGGCTTCGTTGAAAGTGGTGAGCATGGCAGTCTGGTTCCTGACTGCCACCAGGCGTTCCGCCACTTTCCTGCGCAAGGTCGACATTTTTTTGCGGTCTTCATGACGCGTACCTGCCCAGGTTATTTCTGCAACGGGATCCTTGTTGACGTTTGCCATGCCTGGTGTGTTGTCCTGACGGGAAGCGTTGCCAGCCCCTGTGGGCGTGCTGCCTTGCCGGGAAGCAATCGCTGTGAGGATGTCTTTTTTTGTGATCCGCTTGCTGCCGGGCCGGATCGATGTCAAATCAGGGGATATACCCACCTCTTCCAGAAACTTTTTTGCCTGTGGCGAAAAGGTAATGGCTGTTGGCTGTTGGCTGTTGGTTTTTGGCTGTTGGCTGTTGGCTTTTGGCTGTTGGCTTTTGGCTTTTGGCTTTTGGCTTTTGGCTGTTGGCTTTTGGCTGTTGGTTTTTGGCTTTTGGCTGTTGGCTGTTGGTTTTTGGCTTTTGGCTGTTGGCTTTTGGCTGTTGGCTGTTGGCTGTTCGCTGTTGGTATCGATTTGGCCGATGATCTTTTTTGGTTCAACTGTGCTGCCTTCCTCTACCATGATTTTGATCTTGCCCGATGCTTCGGCATTAATGGTCAAGGTAGCTTTGTCGGAATCGATCTCGGCAATTTCCTGGTCTTTGACCACATAGTCGCCATCTCCTACCAGCCACCTGGCCAGTTCAACCTGGGTGATGGACTCACCAGCTTCCGGAACCCTGATATCAATTTTCATTTTTTATCCCGAAATAAAAAATTTATACTAAGTAATAAATATTTATAACTAAATACTAAATACTAAATACTAATTACTACTTACTCCTTGCTTCTTCCCGCCTCTTCCTTCCTTCCCCACCGCTGCTTCCCCGATACAAAGCTGCTTGCACTCCCGGCAAACATTCACACAATCACACTCCTCGAATGCTTTCTCAATGATCTTTTGCTGCTGGGCCTGGTGGAACTGGCTGGATCCGCTCGCCGGGCTGGCACTGGGCGGACGTGCAATGACTGCCATGTCAAAACCTTTGAGCTTCATCATCATAAATGGCCATGCCCCCATATTCTGGGGCTCTTCCTGCACCCATATCCAGCGGTTTGCTTTGCCATATTTTTGCCTGACAGCCTTCAGCTCGTTTTCCGGAAGGGGATACAGTTGTTCAAGCCTGACAATGGCTGTTTCTGCGAATCCCTTTTGTATTTTTTCCTGTTTGAGGTCATAATAAATTTTCCCGGAACAAAGAATCACCCGTTCTGTCAGTTCCGGTTTTGCTTCCGGATCATCAATCAGGGGCTGAAAGCTTCCTACGGAGAGGTCTTCTAGAGGGGATATGCACTCTGGATGGCGCAACAGGCTTTTGGGTGTAAACAATACCAGGGGTTTGCGGAAGGATCGTTTCATTTGCCGGCGCAAAAGATGAAAAAAGCTGGCTGGGGTGGTGCAATTGACCACCTGGATGTTGTTTTCTGCACACTGGGTCAAAAAACGCTCCATGCGTCCGCTGGAGTGTTCCGGGCCCTGCCCCTCATATCCATGGGGAAGGTAGAGCACCAGGCCGTTCATCACCTTCCACTTTTCTTCGGCACTGGTCATGAACTGGTCAATGATGATCTGGGCACCATTGCTGAAATCGCCAAATTGAGCCTCCCAGATGGTCAGCTTGTTTGGTGCGGCCATCGCGTAACCATATTCAAAACCGAGTACACCGTATTCCGACAGGGGAGAGTTATAAATCTCAAATGTTGCCTGGTTTTTCCCAATGTGGTTCAACGGGACATATTCTTCCTCAGAATCTTCGATCTTCAATACGGCATGCCGGTGACTGAATGTGCCGCGCTCCACATCCTGACCGGAGATCCTGACGTGAAACCCCTCGTGCAACAGACTGGCATAGGCGAGGGTTTCGCCCATGGCCCAATCGACTTTCCCTTCCCTGGTGATCATTTTGTGGCGCTCCTGCATCAGGCGCACCGTTTTGCGAAAAAATCCCTTTTCTTCAGGGATGGTGGTCAGTTTTTTGCCAAGCTCAATCAATGTACCTGCATCAAAGGAGGTGTCAGCTCCGGTAAAAATATCACCGGGTCTGGCCCTTGCAAGGCCTTTCCAGGTATTCTCAAGGAAGGGGTCGATGTCGCCTTTTTCAATTTTGCGGCCTGTTGCCAGTTCCTCTTCGAGTGTTTTTTGAAAGGCATCCCGGATGGCAGAAATCTCTTCCGGGTCAATGTCCTGGCCCTTCAATAGTTTTTCGATATATATGGTGGCCGGGTCGGGATGCTTTTCAATGATCTTGTAAAGCACCGGTTGCGTAAATCGCGGTTCGTCGCTTTCGTTATGTCCATATTTTCGATACGACAATAAGTCAATGAAGACATCACGCTTAAAACGCTGACGAAACTCCATGGCAAGTTCAACGGCGTACACCACAGCTTCGACATCGTCGCCATTTACATGAAAAATGGGCGCCTGAATGGTTTTGGCCACATCCGTACAATAAGTGCTTGAACGGCCGTCAAGATAATTGGTGGTGAACCCGAGCTGGTTGTTGATAACCAGATGGATGGTCCCGCCGCACTGGTAACCGGGCAATTGAGACATTTGCAATACTTCGTACACCACCCCCTGGCCGGCAATGGAGGCATCTCCATGAATGAGAATGGGTGCTACTTTTTGTACCTCCCCGGCATGTTTAAGATCAATCTTGGCCCTGGCGATCCCCTCCACCACAGGGTCGACGGCCTCAAGGTGACTGGGGTTGGGTGCGATGCTCAGATTGATCTTTTTTCCATTGCGGGTTGTGGTTTCGAGGGTGCATCCCAAATGGTATTTCACATCGCCCAGCAAGGTTTCTTCCGCATATTCTTTCCCTTCAAATTCACTGAAAATTTTGTTGTACGGCTTGCGCAGGATGTTGCCGAGCACGTTCAGCCGCCCCCGGTGTGCCATCCCGATCACATATTCATGAATGCCCAGGCCGGCACCTTGTTCAATCAGTGAATCGAGGGCCGGGATCAGGGTTTCGCATCCTTCGAGTGAAAAACGTTTTTGGCCGGGGAAGCGTTTCCTTACAAAGTGTTCAAAACCTACGGCTTCTATAAGTTTGGTTAGGATCTGCTTTTTTTTGTGATTGTTAAAGAAAGGGGTGTTCTTTGAACTTTCCATTCTATGCCGGAGCCAGTCAACAATCTCCGGCGAACGGATATACATGAATTCGGCGCCGATGCTCTGGCAATAGGTTTGCTGCAGGTGACCGATGATATTCTTTAGCGTGGTTTTCCCGATGCCCAGTTCGTTGCCGGCCTGAAAACTTGTATCAAGATCCTCTTCCTGCAGGCTGAAGTTCTGGTGGTCGAGCGTGGGAAAATACCTGCGACGGGTTCTGACCGGGTTGGTTTTGGTAAACAGGTGCCCGCGTTCACGGTACGCATTGATCAGATCAATGACCTTAAACTCATTACGAAACAATAGTGTTTCCTGCTCGGTGGGTGTTTCCGGATCGGGATATTTTGTGCGGGCAAATTCAAAGCCCTCAAAAAACTTGCGCCACCCGGGCTCCAGCTGATCAGGATCTTTCAGGAACTCCCGGTACATTGATTCCAGCCCGGCACTGTCCATATTGCCTAAATAGGAAAACTTATCCATATCATGAACGGTTAACTGACAACAGGTAAACAAATGAACACACCAACAGTTCAACGCCGCAGCATTCAACAGCCCATCGCTGTGTTGCCCGGCGGGTAAGTACCCCGCTGTCAAGAAATACAGAGCCCTGCCACCACCGGTGCAGTGTCCCGGTAAATTTGCAATTCAGCGCCCGGTACACCCACAAAAATAGGCAAAAATTGTTCTGTGCCCGGAATTTGCTCTGATTTGAATAATCCGTTATATTTGGACAGAAATTCCAAACATCATCACCGCTTATGGCGAAACAGAACAAGCCTGCAAAACAAACTGATCTGGAAAATGCATGGGCTCATTATTTCAGGGGGCGCTTTGATGAGGCGCTGGAAATATTCTGTGAGATCCTGGATAAGGGAAAGGATGAACTGGCTTTGTATGGCAAGGCATGTGCCTTGTTCAGGTCTGCGGACTTTGAAGGGGCGCTTGCCGACCTTTCGGCACTGATTAAAACCAACAGCAGGAATTCGGCCGCATTGCACACCCGCGCCCTGATTTACGGGGCCAATGAGGAATATGAAAAAGCCCTCAAAGACCTGAAAAAGGTAACTGACCTGGAACCTGAAAACGGGGAGGCCTGGTGTGATATGGGGGGGTTGTACCTGGTTATTGAATCGTTTGGGGATGCAGGCATTTGTTTTGAAAAATCGGCGGATATTGATAAAAGCTGTTCGTGTGCCTGGTTCGGGAAAGGGATGGTGGCCCTGTTTAAAAAAGAATTCAAGAAAGCAACGGAATACCTGAATATTGCGCTCAAACTTGATAAGAAACATGCCGTAGCCCATATGGCCCGTGCAGAGGCTGCTTTTTGTAACGGGCAGATTAAAGAGGCCGTGAAGGATATAAAAAAGGCGTTGTCGCTTGACAAGGATTTTTCCGGAAAATTCAAGGAACTGCTCAAAGACCATGATCAGGACTCTGATCCGGGTCCGGATGCATCAGACCTGGATGAAAAGGACATTGTTCAATCAGACGATGACCTGGAGAGTTTCTGATCCTCATCTGGCCCGGTTGACAGACCTGGATAGAATCCTGTTAACTTTTTGCAAATGCAGATGAGCGGGGCGGATATGCGTCAGCGACTCCCGAAAACTCTGGCTGATATTCTTCAGCAACCCCCGATGACTGTGGTGGTTTCTTGCGCTGCGGGCAATACAGGCACTGTTTGCATCCCCTCCTCTTCGCGATTTCCCAAAGGCATAAAGCGTTGATGATCCCAGCGCGCCTTATCTTCGCGGAAAAATGCCCTGGACGGATCAAAGTCGTCGAAGACAAATGCCTTGATGGTATGATAGTTTCCGGGGATTACCAGGATCTGTTCATAACCCAATCCAAGCAGCAGGGCCTGTGCAGCCACGGCCATATGTTCCTGGTCTGCATACAGCAGGATGGGCACCCTTGTCCGCAATGCTTTTCTTTCGGAGCGTTTGGCAAGAAGCAATGAAGGGATGTTGACCGCCCCCGGGAGGTGGCCTTCAAGGTAGGCATCTTCAGACCTCAGGTCTACAAGCAAATAATCATCTTCCAGTTTGCCGGATGCATGCAGAACGTAGAGGTCTTCATAAGAGAAAAAGCCGCTCTGCAGCTGCTCCGCAACCTGCCGGTTGCTGGCCCCGTATTTTCTCGAAACAACAAAACTCGATGCCAGTGCCACCATGATGATGGCGAAGAACAGTATGCTGCCGTTGTTCAGTGTTGAATGATTCATGATGTATATTTTAACAGCCGCCGATTACCGGGATGATCTCCGATTCTTCCGGGGCCTTGATTCTTGGTCGTTCTTCTTCTTCCCTGGCAGCCACCCCTCCCTCCAGGAAGAATCGCCTGGCTTCGTTAAGAAACCGGGCCGTGGACCTGTCCTGAAGGTTGTAGGCTGTGGTGTCCGGAATTTCCGTTTCGGTAAATAAGTCGTCAAACAGTTTGTTCAGTCCTCCGTCAAGAATAAAAACCCTGTCGTATCCGGCCCTGGCGGCAGTCATATAAGCCATGGTGGCACCACTGCTTCCATCGCCAAAAAACACTTTTGGCCTGGGATCTTTGTCAAACAGCGAACGCCACCGCCTGTGGAGGACTTCTTCAAGTGGTATGTGCACTGAGCCGGGAAGGCTGAACCGGTCATACGCTGCTTTATTGCGTGTATCAATCAGTACCAGTTCGTTACGGTGGTTTTTTACTTCATGGATCACGCGGTGGGTGCTTACAAAAGGGTTGCCGTCATAGATCTCTGCCCACATCGCTTCCGGAGACCTTTCCCTAAGGTTGCTTTTCCTTTCTTCGGGAATAAGCAGGAAAATGAATGCGGCGGCAATCAGAAGCATGGCAGGCATCACGTGCGATGGTCTGCTTTTGATCTGCTCCGGGGATGTTTTGTTGATCCTGTCTTCAATCATCTGGGTGATGGCAAATGCCAGCAGGGCCACAATGACCAGCAGCAGGGCGAACCATGACCGGGAAAACCCAAGGGAATCGTATACAAAAATGTTTCCTAAAAAATGACCGGTATACAGGGATTCAAAGCGATGGTAAAAATGTCCGAAAACAAAGATCCCGATCAGCATGCCTGCGATAAACAAAAAGGCATCGATTTTGCCGGTAACAGCAGCTACGATGCTGGTGCCCGGACAATACCCGCCCAGGATAAAACCAAAGCCCATGATCACCCCGCCGGCAATGGCTGAATAAAGAAAGGTGGGATTGATGTATACCAGGTTCATGTCGATCCAACCGAGATGGTTAAAATACAGCAGACCAATCATGGCGGTAATGCCGGCAGTGAAGAATACGCGCAACACAACAAAATCGTATCCGTAGAAGACGCCTGCCAGTTTTTTGGCCGAAGAGAACCCCGCTTGTTCCAAAACATAACCAAAACCAATGCCCAGCAACAGGGCAAAAAACAGATTTAGTTCAGGGTTTATCAGACCTTGTGGTATCAGTGGTGCCATAGGGTTTTGTCTTTGGGTTATGTCCAGAGTTTTCTGAAAAAATAGGCGATCATGTATCCGGTGCCAAAAATGGCCATCATGGTAAGGATCCCGCCGGTTGACATCACAGCCATTCCACTGAGGGCTGAGCCACTGGTGCATCCGCGGCCAAACTGTGCGCCCAGTCCGAACAACAATCCGCCTCCAAGTGCAAACATAAGGCGGGTACGGACTGATATACGGGGCCCGCGATCGGTTTTGAAGGCAAGCCGGTTGCCCAGGGCGCCGCTCAGGAAACTGCCAAGGATCACCCCGATCACCAGGATAACCAGCCATGAGCCCAGGGGGCTTGCACCGCTGAAGAATTCAGAATAAAATGCCGATTGACCGGCATAATCCGGGGCCAGGGACCCCACCGTGGATATGACCACGCTCCTGATCGCCCCGCTGGCTCCCAGGCCACGGCCTGTGATCACAAATGAAGCCAGCAGTACCAGGCCCAGCAGAAAGCCGGCCAGGTAAGGGTTCATGTAATTGTTCCGGTTGGTACTCATGCGAAGTGATGTTAAATGTGTTTTCAAATAAAGTCAGCACCCGCCGACGACCGGCGTGTTTTCCGGCCTGTCTTCCTGTCCGGGCGCCTGTGTGCCTGCGTCCGGGTATTTTCCGGTCAGGGGAAAGCCATGCACATGCTCTTCGGTAAAAGTGCGCAACATGCTTTGTGTGGTGCGCATGGTATGGTGGATGAACGCATTGGCTCCGTAAGGGAAATTGTACACCTCATAGCCAAGCAACCTGAGAAATCCCGTGACGTAAGCACTGTGGTGTCCTGTATAGCAATACAACACAATGGGTTGACCGGCAGGCAGGGTATGCAGGTATTGGGAGCTGTGTAAAGAAGATTTGGGTGTATACTGGATGGCCCCCGGGAGGTGCCCGTTGTCATACATGTCCCGGGGCCAGTAATTGACCAGGTAATAACGTTCGGGATGTTCCAGGACATCTGTTTTATCCACATTGACATGATCCATGGTGGTCTGCAGGATCTCTCTGGCCCTGGCCCTTAAAATTTGATGACCCAGTGAATATCCGGTGGCAATGGCCGGCAGTTCCCCGGCCGGGTTTTTTTGGTGCGCCCGTGTTTCCAATTTGGCCTCAAGACTGGAATCCATGGCACCCAGCCAATGGGCTTCTGCAATATCCCGGTCCCAGCTGCTCAGGCCATACCGCAAGGTGAGCACATTGCGGTATCCCAGCATCAGCAATATGGAGTTGACGTAACCGCTCAGCATGGCATTGGGGCAAACCAACACAATATAATCAAACCCAAACGGGTCAATCATGTGTTCAAAGTGATCCAATATGCCCGATGGCCGAACATTAACGCTGTGCTCTATGTGGCCGGAGGCAAACTGGTCAGCCGGACGCAAGTCAATGATGTGGATGTTGGCGGCATGCAGATTGCTATACACAACATCTGCATTGATCAGGGCGGGCAGATAAGGACTGTTCACCAGGTTGCCGTTCTCTTCGAGATATTTGAGCAAAATGGCTGTTTCTTCTACACTGGCCGGAGGAGCCTTATGGTGGTTGCCCGCTCCGCAAGCCACCAGCAAAACCAGCAAAACCCATAAATATCCATGTCTCATAATTTGCAATATTTTAACACAAAACGCAATATTTAATCTACTAAATACTAAATACTAAATACTTCTTTCTTCTTCTTCCTCTTCCTCCTCCAGCAACTCCCAGCCCGTGATCATCGCCCGCAAATTTGAAGTCAGGGTATGCCCGGTGGTGATCAGATACACGTGTACGACCACGAATGCCAGCAAAATGTAGGCCCCCAGGGTATGTATTGCAGCCACAAGTCCCAGGTCCTCAAAGCCCAGCGACTGAATAGCCCCGTCGAATTGGTAACGGTAGAACATGTAGATAATGCCTGAGATTACCATGACAGGGATAAACAGGATCTTCAGGCCCAGGTAAACCAGGCGCTGCATCGGGTTTAATTTGCTCAGGGTGGTTTTCTTGGTGGGGTGGGGGGCGTTTCGAAAAATACCTGTTACGTAATATTCCATTTGTGCCCTGAGATTTTCCATGGTGGGCATATATTGCCGCCACTCTCCCGTGGTGAAATGCCAGAAGATCGTGAAGATGATCAATACGATCAGTATCCAGGCTGCATTGTTATGCAGGCTGACAGCACTTTCGTAACCGAATAAGCGGTAAGAACCGTGTATTTCGAAACCCGTAAGTGCCAGAAATAATATCAGAAAGGCCTGGGTCCAGTGCCAGAACCTCTCGTAGCGTGAATACAGATATACTCTTTGCATATTATTTGTTTGTTTTTCTTGATGCAAAAAAACGTAAAAAAGCATGGAAGAACACCCCTGAAAGGGCGAGTATCAACATCGTGATGCCAAAGAAATCGATGGCCGAATGGGTGCTTTGCCCTGGAATATAAACTCCCTGGATATCTGCCAGTCTCCCGCCTGTCCGGGTATGGCAATCTTCGCATTGCAATGCCTGGTCGGATGGTGATACCATGTGGTTGATCATCAGGAACATTTTGGAATCAATAAAGTCGTATTGGCCCGAAAACGGCATGCCCACATACTCCATCCCGGCAGCCAGTGCTTCTTCCCATTCCAGGTCGACCCAGAGTGCACCCATGCCCGGATCCTTATCCCACAACTTGGCCTGTATGATGGTCTTGTATTCAGTGTCGTATGGTTGGCGGCCTGTGTGGATCTTTACCGGGTAAATGCGTGAACCAGGGTCACCGGCTTCGCCAAACAGGGTGTTGATGTATATGACACTGTCGTTTTCTCCAATGATGTCTGAAATCAGGTGGTGGTCGGCCGTACCGTTGAACCAAACGTAGCCTGGTATGGCATTCTGCCGCCAATGAAAATCTCCTTTTATTGAGGTGTACAGGAGGTTGCCCAGTGTATCGAGGACCTCATAGGGCTCCCCATCCCTTCTGTCGGTTGCTGTGGACCAGTCCCAATGCATTTTTGTGGGGTTGACTTTGGCATACACCGGGATGTGACACGTTTGGCAAGCCACGGTCACGGCATGTTCGTTGAGCGTTTTTTGAACATGCGGAAGGTTGGTATGGCAATCCTCACAGGTTGCACGCATGGAATTGTCGCTCGACACCCCGTAATAACGTCCCATCATTTGGTGGTTGCGGGTGGTATGACAGTCGCTGCATTCCAGGCCGGCCCCTTCTGCCGACATATGCACATCCACGTCCCATGATGCGGTGAGCAGGGCGTTTTCAAGGTCGCCGTGTTTGACGTTGTTGCCGCCACCACCATAGAAGTGGCAATATCCGCAATTGTCTTTGCGGGGAAGGCCGACCTGTTGAACGATGGATTGAAAGTCAAGCCCCGGCACCGGATAACCGGCCCCTCCGCGTGCCTTGTCATACATGCCACTGTTGTCGTGACAGATCAGGCAATCTATGTTAAGTGGGTTGCTGTGGTCAAAAGTATGGTCAGACCATCCGTATCCGATATGGCAGCGGTTGCAGGTGGCTTCGTTTGACAGGATGCCGGTGCAGAAATTGTTGATCAGGTTCTTTTTTCCCAGATAGGTAACCCCCCGGCCTTCAATGTAGGCTTCTCTTTCCCAGTTCCAGTGAGCATTCCCCAGTACCTCTTTACCACGTTCTGTATGACACGACAAGCAGGTCTCTGTGATTTCGTGGGGGTTGGTAAAATCGCGCTGCAACTCGGCGTGTTTGCTATGATCCACCGAGGGAATGTGTGGAATGGAATATTCCTCCCTTAGGTTTTCCAGGATGGTATTGTCGCGGGTGGCATCGCGCAACATGATGGTGATGACCACCAGGGGCAGGATGACCGACAGGACGAAGGGGGCGATGTTCTTCATGGATTGACCAGTATTAATCAATTATACATATACATCCATACAATAAACAAATCTAATGATTTTTATAATACATTGCGACAGAAAAAAGTTCAGAAACTGGCGGATACGTGAAGGCGAAGCATGTGCTTGTTTTTCATCCCACTGAATATACTGTTGCCTTGTCCGCCAAAGAAAAAGCCTCCCAGGGAGACAGACAGGTTGTCGATGCCCCGGTAAGTCACTTCCGGTGCATAGATCCAGTCATAATGTCCGGCAATTTCCTTCCGGTCGGTAATATTTATTATCCCTGCCAAAGGAGTAACAGCAAGCCTGCCATAGAAGAAATCCCGTTGCATTTGAATGACAAGGTAATCTGTGAGCTGATCCCTGCCCCGTTCATGAATGAACCCCCTGAGATATTGTATGTTTAAATAGCTTCCCCCGGCAAAGCTATAGTCGCACCCAATTACGTATTTGGCATATGCTTCTTTTTTTAGTATGACTTCATCTTCCGGCATTTCGACCGGAAGTTGATGCGGGGGGATGTGATAGGACAATTCCAGGGAAGATTCCGGGATAAATACCGCCATCTCCGCCCAGATGCCAACCCTGCCGATACTGCCGGCCAGGTCGGCGCCAATGATATGGTGGCGTGCATAAACCAGGGTGGCGTCCAGGTAAGGGTTCCCGGTGGACTGATCGAAACCCATGGAAATGGCAACCGGTAAAGGAAGGGGATCCCTGCCGTATACATAACTTAGCGACCAGTCGGTACCGGCGGCAAAGCTTCGCAGGCGCATGCCCAGGGTGGCGCCCTCCGAAAAGTTGTTTTGTGGCATGATCAGCCTGTCGCGGTATTCGGGTTGCACGGTCAGCGGAAGTTCAACGGGCAGGGCAAATAAACCGGAGAACACCCCAAGGGGCATGCTTGCCGGTTGAAACCGGGGGATATAGGCTAACTGCAAAGAGCTCTGGTAACTGAAATGCCATTGCAGGCTCAGGGCATCAGATCCCAAAACCCGGCCAAAATCCAGGATGTCTTCCAGGTCATGAGGGTTGAGATTGTTTGTGGGGTTGAACCGGTCGGCCGTGCCCCATGCAAATTGTTGCCGGCCAATCTTAACATCCAGTTTTTCAGAAATAAACCCATGCACTTCGGCGTACAATTCGCGCATGTCGATATTCCATGGGCTGATCCGGTCTTTATGATAAAGATCGGACGTACTTTGCACTACAGAAGGCCCCAAATGCCTGAACCATGCGTTTCCAACAATCCTCAGTGGTTGCATCCGTTTTTCCAGGGTGAGGTCAAGACGGGTTTCGTTCCATGCCCATTCCTGATCATCCTTAAGCAGGAGCCGGTGATCTGTTTCTATCGCGCCACGCCAGAAAAGAGGGTTATCCTGAGCATTGGCAGACAATGAAAGGGCAAGGGCCAGTGTTGCGAATATGGATGATGTTCTGATCATATGATGGCTCGTTTATGGTTTTCAATGTCAGAACCTGGTCAGGTTCCTGACTGTAAACAATTCATCATCAAGCCCGGTGTCAAATGTCACTTCTTCAAAGACCATCCGGGTGCTGTGATTGCGTCTGAGGTTGGTCATTGAAATCTCCCTGGTGTACCAGTAATCCCCCTGCCGTTTGAATGTGTATTCGGCCACCTTGTATTCTTGCCCTCCACGGTCGAAAGATCTCATTTTTTCCGGGAAATAATGTTCTTTGTTGATGTGGGTAATGATCCTGGAATAATCACTTCGGGTGTCGGGTAATGGGGTGAGCTCAATGACGTAATGTGCCCCGGTTTCTTCAA
>PWON01000194.1 GCA_003557385.1 Bacteroidales bacterium
CAGACGGTTGCTTCAGACGGTTGCTTCAGACGGTTGCTTCAGACGGTTGCTTCAGACGGTTGCCTCAATAGGGTTTCTGGTCAGAAAGCATGTTTCCTGCAGTGCTGACTTCCACAAAAGAAGGGCCTGCTTTTTTGCCAAAATTTCCGGCCAGCACCGCAATAAGGTCTTCAGATCCTATTTCCCCTTTTTCAATCAGATGCATCAAAGTAGCCTGTGAAAACTCTTTCTTTGAAAGTTCCAGTTTCATGTAATCGGCCCTGATGCCATAATTTATCGCCAGTTCACGCATTACCTTATCGCTGTAACACTGGGCATAAATGGGCACCCTGCCCCTGTAGGCCGACAGGTATCGTGCGGTTTTTCCGGTATCGGTGTCGGTGATGATGGCCTTTGTATTGATTTGTTGTGTAGACCGGACCGCCGTTTTTGACAGGAAAATGGAAATTTCATTGTCGTGGGGCATCACCTCGCTGTCAATAGAAAATGTTATACTGCTTTCGGCTTCTTTCAGGGTTCTGGTCATGATGCGCAAAGCCTCCAGAGGGTATTTTCCGAAAGCGGTCTCGCCACTAAGCATCACCGCGTCCGTTCCCGAGAAAACCGCGGTGGCAATGTCGCTCACTTCCGCCCTGGTGGGCCTTGGGTTTTCAATCATGCTGTGCAGCATCTGTGTAGCCACGATCACAGCTTTCTTGCGGCGCATGCATTCCTTGATCAGATTGGCCTGTATGCCCGGGATGCGTTCTGCCGGCACCTCAATGGCCAGATCACCCCTGGCAATCATAATGCCATACACGTGATCCAGGATCTCATCAATATGATCCACGCCTTGCTGGTTTTCGATCTTGGCAATGATCTTGATGGGACTTTCGTGCCGGTCGAGGATCTTTTGAATGGCCAACACATCCTCCTTATTCCTTACGAATGAATGGGCAATGAAATCCAGTTTATGCCTGATCGAAAAATCGATGTATTCAAGGTCTTTATCATTGAGCGAAGGCAGGTCGATGAGGGTGCCTGGGAGGTTAACACTTTTCCGTCCTTTGATCACCCCCCCGTTTTCAACACGGCAAAGCAAACGATCATTGCTTTTTTCGATCACAGTCAGCGCGATGTCCCCATCATCAATCATGATCTGCTTGCCCGGTTTCATACGATGCACGAAATCCGGAAAGTTCACATAAATGCACTGCTTGCCGGAAGCCCTGGTCGAATGGCCCGACACATGGATCATTTGCCCGGTTTCGACCAATAAATCTTCTTCCGAAGGATTTGTTCGTATTTCCGGACCCTTGGTATCCACCATAATCGGAATTCTTTTGGATACCTTTCTGACGTTTTTGACAATGTCGAGGGTTTGTTCCGGTTGCTGATGAGCCGTATTGATGCGCACCACATCCATCCCTTCTTCAAACAGCGTCTGAATGAAATCCTCATCGCATTTGCGATCAGAAATCGTCGCCACGATCTTTGTTAACTTTATCATAAAATTATTCGCTTATTTCACACAAACATCCAAAATCCTGCTACCAAACACTAATTACTAATTACTAATTACTTCTTTTTGCTTCTTCTACTCATACCGCAGCGCCTCAATAGGATCCAGCCTGGATGCCTTTGCCGCCGGATAGTAACCTGCAATCACCCCGACCCCGAAACATAGGATCACGCCGGAAATCACCCACAGCCAGGGAATAATGAAATCACTGCCTACCAGAACAGAAATGCCGTTTCCTGCCAGGATACCCAGTACTATGCCCACGGCACCACCAATCTGGCAGATCACGATGGCTTCCGATAAAAATTGTTGTTTGATCACCGCCTTGGTGGCACCCAGGGCTTTCCGTATGCCAATTTCCTGGGTTCTTTCGGTGACCGACACCAGCATGATGTTCATCAGGCCGATGGCGGCACCCATCAGTGTGATCAGGCCGATAATGGTGGCGGCCATGGTAACAAAGCGGATATTTTCTATCAGGGCCTGGGCTATGTTGTCGCTTTTTGCAATTTCAAAACTGTTTGGTTCCCCGAAGCGATTGCCCCTGATGATCCTGAAAAATCCGGTGGCTTCGCCGATGGCTTCATCAAGCGTTTCAAGTTCGTAAGTACTTACGTTGATGGTATAGTTCATGTTCGGCCTTGAAAAATTCTGCCGGACCGTCATGTAAGGGATCACACAGTTCAGGTCTTCGGTAAATCCAAAACCGGCGCCCTGTCGTGCAAGCACACCAATTATCTGATAGCGCATATTGGCAATGGTCACGATGGCACCCAGTGGGTCAGCATCGCCGGGAAACAGCGTATTGGCGACATCATATCCCAGGAGCACAACATCTGCCCCATACTGAAGCTCCGCCGGAGAAAAATTTCGCCCGGCCTCCAGTTCTGCACCGGAGGTGATCAGGTAGTGTTCGTCACTTCCAATCACCCGTATATTCGGATTGGTTTCCAGTGAACGGTATCTGGCGGTGGCCGAACCTGTACCAAAAACAGACAAGGATACATAGGCCGGAAAATCAAACTGCGTCTTAAAGGCCATGGCCTCATCAAATGAAATGCGTTCAAAGACCCGGCCGGACCCTCCCCCGGGCTGAACAACCATTTCGCGGTTCCTGATTGAGAAACTGTTGGCGCCCAGACGCGCAAAATTATCGGTAATAGATAATTTTATGGAGTCGATGGCTGTCAGAATGCCGACCAGCGCCATGATGCCGAACGCAATGATCAACACAGTCAGCATGGCACGAAGCATATGTGTCCGGATCGAACCGACGGCCAGCTTGATGTTTTCAAACAATACGGTTGTGATCAGTCGCATAATCTTTTAGTTACGTTTACAACTTGCTGCCGAAGGCCAGATCCCCGGCATCTCCAAGTCCGGGCACAATGTATGCCTTTGCAGTCAGTTCATCATCCACGGCACCCAGCCAGAGGGTATAATTGTCGTCGGGCATGTTTTTCCGCACATAATCAACCCCCTGATTACATCCCAAAATAGACACAATGTGGGTATGACTGGGGCGACCCTTGCTTATTAATGCTTTATAGCTCAGCACCATCGATGCCCCGGTAGCCAGCATCGGATCACTGATGATCAATACTTTATCAAGAATTGACGGACTTGAAATATATTCTACCTTGACATCAAAACGACCGTCTTTGCGATGTTTCCTGAAGGCAGACACAAATGCATTTTCGGCTTTGTCAAATGCATTGAGCAAGCCCTGGTGAAAGGGTAGGCCGGCCCGCAATATGGTGGCAATTACGGGTTGTTGTTTCAACACCTCGCAGCTGGCAACGCCCAGGCTGGTGACCACCTCCTTTTGTTCCCATGCCAATGTCTTGCTTATCTCGTAAGCAAAAATTTCACCGAGCCTTTCCATGTTGCGGCGAAAGCGCAAACTATCGCCCTGGATCACTTCGTCGCGCAACTCTGCAATATACTGGTTCAACAACGAAGATGTGCTTCCCAAATTATGGATCATAAAACAACCCCCCTTATTTTAAATATTTCCTTACACAAAGGTATGTATAAAGTAGTGGTTTCGCCAATAGCGGCAAGCGGTTGAACCGGACATGCAAAAATACACATTCTTCCGATCCGAACCCGCGGTAAAATCGCGCCAGGTTAGGATCTGAAGAACCTTCAAAGTCAAGTGTCAGGTTTTTGCCTGCATTTTCTCTGATGTAGTTGTCCACCAAAAGACTCATGGCATTGTTATTACGGGCCTCCCCGGTGGCGCCCGAAAACAACCACACCGATTTATGATGGCTGGTGAAAAAAACAATGCCGGCACAAAAATCATTGGTGGCGGAATAGGCGCATTTCAAAGTCACCATCCCCCTGTGGATTCCGGAATAGATCAAATGCTTTAAAAGCAGATAGTCTTTTTCCCTAAAGGGGATATTGTCTTTGTCGCGGTGTTTACGGAAAGCCGCGATAATCTCTTCCGGCCGGCCATGTGAGGTAATAAAAATATTGCTTCCGGCAGCCTTTTTAATATTGCGCCGGGTATTTTTTGAATAGTTTTCAGCCAACTGATCGTAGGGCGCAATCAGATCCATTTCATAGGTGACACCCTTCCCGGAGATCATCGGATGTTTTTCGGGCAGGGTATTGTAAGTATTCAGGCTGAATTCACCAAAACGGAAGCCGGGGGGGATGGCTTCCAGAAAACGTATCGTAAGGTCTTCAGACAAACTGTAGGTGCTGAACACGCCGAGTTGCTGAATAAAAAAAGGCTGAAATATGTATTTGATCCCTGCCTTTTTCCGGAAGGGAAGCGGCATCACTGCGCGGTAATCGTCTTCAACCAGGGCATCCCATGTTTGGGCACACATGTCAAGGTACCATGAATACCCATAGAATATGCCATTGATGGCTTTTGTGATGCAGCCATCCCATTTGTCGAAATCAATTTCGTTATGTGTTAAAAACCTTATCATGGTTTTTTGTATGTTTTGCTGCTGCCATTGCATATAAGGTATTGTACACTTCGAGCCAACCCTTCCACGGCCCGCAATCGCACAATGAATCATTGTGCCACAAACTGACAAAACATCCCCCCACCTCTTCCACTTCGGCCATCAACTGCCTGACCACCTGCAAGGCCTCCGTTGGCGAAAGCCCCAGGTAATCGCGCATTGTACCATCCATCACCGTTAAGGGGACTACAGTCAGGCGGCATTCCTTTTCCAGTTCCAGGTCATAAAACGGATAGGGGGTGCAAATGCCTGACCTGAAACCGGGTTGGGAAGCGTAGGCCATCGTAAAATCGCATGTTATGTTATGTCTGAGCAGTGTCCGGTAAGTCGCCGGCATCTCCAGCTTCAGGTAATGCTGGCGGCTAAAACGGATATCCTGGTTCAGGATTTCTGATAGCCGCAACAATTCGGTGGCAAGCAAACCTTCTTCTTCGTTTGATGCATAACTCGGGTGTATGCCTATGCGGGCATAATCCCCAAGCCTTTTTACCAGCAATAAAAAGGTTTTTGAATAATGGGCAAGGTTTCTGTCATATGGTCCGAAATCACCGCACAAAAAGAAATAGAATGGTTTAATGCCACTTTCTTTCGCCAGGTCCAGCTGGGTATCATATGTGTCGAAAGGATCCTTTTCGTTTTTTATCAATACCCTGATGCGTTCCCTCAATGAGGTAAAATCAGCGCCGCCCAACGAACGCAACATCCCGAAAACGCTTCGCAGAAAACCCCTTCCCCTGTATGCATAGGCAACATCCACATCATACGTGGGGACGAATGTAAATCCCCCGGGCGGAAAAGAATAACCAGGATATTTTTCTTTCAACAACTTTTTGATCATCAAGGCATAATGATTTACCACAGGCTTGCTTAAAAAGTTATTTCTGTAGGCAAAAGACTGGGTTGCCTCAAAGCGCCCAAAAGAATCCTTTCTGTGTGGCAGGTATTCTTCATAGCGCGTAACCAGGTAAAACGAAGCGGAAAACGGGTCAAACGGCAGATCGTACTGTTCACCTGCCACTGGAAATAACAATGGAAGATGTTCATCAATAACAAGTTCGGGCAAAAAATAATGGACACCCCTTTCGAGCAGAAACCCATGGGCAGGGACGCGCAACGCTTCCAGCCCCGGCGGGATATTTCCATATGAGATCCTCGGCCCCTGGTAACCTTTGAACTTTTCGATGTCTTTGGTCAACGCCCAGTCGGCACCCAGTATCTTTCCAAGCAACAAACCGGCAACGTATTCTATCCGGCTCGATATCCTGGGGCTGTATAACAGTATCATGTACCTCGAATTTATTTAAGGTCACCGTAAAGGTAAAGGATAATTTGTTATGGCGGTTGGCGGTTGGCTGTTGGCTGTTGGCTATTGGCTTTTGGCTGTTTGTTAATGCCTAAATAGTGTTGACCGTTTTTTCGCAATGTTCAACATTATTTTTCTTTGATGCCGGCTGTTTTGTTTTTAACCGGGCAAGTGTGGTTTTTTCTTTTATGTCTGGATTGCTTTTGTTTTCCTGGATTGTGTTGATTATA
>PWON01000241.1 GCA_003557385.1 Bacteroidales bacterium
CGGCATCCGGAAACCGAAACAAGCAGAAAAAGAACAATCAAAAGATTACTGAATAACAAAAGTTGCGATCGCATAAGCCATGACGTTTTTGCAAAAATAAAAAAACCCGTCTTCAAAAGGAAAACGGGTTTGGTTGTTTTTAGTAGCGGGGGCAAGATTCGAACTTGCGACCTTCGGGTTATGAGCCCGACGAGCTACCTCTGCTCCACCCCGCAGTATGTTAATCAGGGTGCAAAAATAGTGATTATGCGCCACCTGTCCAAATCTTTTTAAAGAATTTTACCCCAAAAGCCCTAACTTTGCAGTAATTTAACGCATTATAGTAAGTCCGGCCCATTTTAACCCCATGCATAAAGCAGGATTTGTAAATATCATTGGCAATCCGAACGTAGGCAAATCAACGCTTATGAATACCCTGCTGGGGGAAAAGCTTTCCATCATTACCCCCAAGGCACAAACCACCCGGCACAGGATCCTTGGCATTGCCAACGGGACGGATTATCAGATTGTATTTTCTGATACACCAGGCATACTTTCGCCCAATTATAAGTTGCAGGAACACATGATGCGATTTGTAAGATCCGCCCTGGAAGACGCCGACCTTTACATTGTGCTTACTGATATTTACGATGAGTTCATCCACACAAACATCCTTGAGAAAATAAACAAAACCGGCATCCCCGTTATGCTGCTGGTCAATAAGTCAGACCTGGCAAAAGGAAACGAGGTGACCCGGATCGCTGAACAATGGCAAAAGGCCTACCCACATTGGCATGTGCTCCCTGTTTCCGCGTTGATGGGATATAATATCGACGCTGTCCTGAACAAGATCCTGGATCTTTTGCCGGAATCCCCGCCTTTTTATCCGAAGGATGAACTGACCGACAAACCCATGCGCTTTTTTGTGGCGGAAACAGTCAGGGAAAAGGTGCTGATGAATTATCACAGGGAAATCCCCTATTCAGTTGAAGTAGCTGTGGACTCCTACAAGGAGGAAGATCATCTGATCCGCATCCGCTGCGTGATTCATGTGGCCCGCGAAAGCCAAAAGGGGATCATCATCGGACACCAGGGGAAAGCCCTGAAAAAAGTGGGGACAGAAGCACGAAAAAGCCTGGAACAATTCATAGGTAAAAAAGTATTTCTCGAATTGCATGTAAAAGTCAGCAAGAACTGGCGCGAAGATGAAACGCAGCTGAGGCGTTTCGGATATAAATGATCACGTAATCAATCACAGAAATGTCCAATATTGTTGCATTGGTAGGACGCCCGAATGTAGGCAAGTCGACCCTTTTCAACCGGCTCACCAAAAGGCGTATGGCCATTGTGGATCCCACTGCCGGAGTTACACGCGACCGTCATTACGGCAAGTCCGACTGGAATGGTCTGGAGTTCTCCCTGATCGATACAGGTGGATACGTGGCCGGATCAGAAGATGTGTTTGAGCAACAAATCCGGGAACAGGTTGAAATAGCCCTGGAAGAAGCAAGTGTGGTGCTGTTCATGGTGGATGTCATGGAAGGGATCACCCCTTTGGATGAAGAAGTCGCCAATATGCTCCGGCGCAGCGGAAAGAATTACTTTCTTGTGGTAAATAAAGCCGACAACCATATGCTGATCGCCCAGGCGAATGTCTTTTATGAGCTTGGGGTGGATGCAGTGTATCCGGTATCTTCCATCAACGGCAGCGGCACCGGCGACTTGCTTGACGAAGTGGTTAAAGTGCTTAAAATAGCACCCGCAGAAGACACCGGGGCCGACATCCCCCGTTTTGCTGTCATTGGCAGGCCCAACGTGGGGAAATCTTCCCTGATCAACACATTGCTGGGAACTGAACGGAATATTGTAACCGATATTCCCGGCACTACGCGCGACACAATCTATTCGCACTATAATCGCTATGGCTTTGACTTTTACCTGGTGGATACGGCCGGACTCAGAAAGAAAGGCAAAGTCAGGGAAAATATTGAGTTTTATTCTGTAATGCGTTCGGTAAGAGCCATTGAACTGGCTGATGTATGCCTTTTAATGGTTGATGCTACCATGCCTTTTGAGTCTCAGGATCTGAATATATTCGGTTTGGCTGCCAGGAACAATAAAGGCATTGTGATCCTGGTAAATAAGTGGGATCTTGTGGATAACAAAGACAAGGATTCGGTAAAACTACTGGAGCAACAGATACGCGAACGCATTGCCCCGCTGACAGACATACCAATAATATTTACCTCTGTCACGACAAAGCAACGTGTTTTCAAAGCCATGGAAACCGCCCTGGAAGTATACCGGAACAGGCAGCAAAAAATTTCAACAAGCAAACTTAACCAGGTGCTCCTGCCCATTATCGAAAAGCACCCACCTCCTGCCCTCAAAGGCAAGTATATTAAAATAAAGTATATCACCCAGCTTCCAACCCATTATCCGTCATTTGCCTTTTTCTGTAATTTACCTCAGTATATCAAAGAACCCTATATGCGTTTTTTGGAAAACCAGATCAGGAAACAATGGAATTTTTCAGGGGTTCCCATAAAGGTCTACTTCAGAAAAAAATAAATAAACCATGCCGCAGGATGATCCCCCCAGAATAGACAAATGGTTGTGGGCCGTAAGGGTGTTCAAAACACGTTCCATGGCCACACAGGCATGCCGCGCAGGTAAAATAAAAGTTGAGGAACAAACGGTTAAGCCATCGCGCAATGTGCACCCCGGAATGGAAATTACTGTGCAATCCGGGCCTGTGCAACGCAAGTTCAGGGTTCTGGCATTGTTGGATAAACGGGTTGGGGCAAAACTCGTTGAGCAATACATGGAAGATCTGACCCCGGAAGAAGAATACCAGAAACTCAAAATGATAAAAAGCCGTGCCGGATTTGGCCTCCTGAGAAAAGGGCGTCCGACCAAAAAGGAGCGGAGAGACCTGGATGAATGGTTTGGTTGGGAGTAAGCGATATTTTGTACCTATGGCTTACTAGTGTCGTGTCAATGCTACTGTGTTTACATTGAGATTACCGCTTGGGGATTTTAACAAAAAACTCAAGATTTTCCCATATATTTGCATTTTTCATTTTTAATCAAATCCATATACAAAGATTCTATGCAAGACTTGAAAAAGTATATTCAAGACAACAAAGACCGTTTCCTGGAGGAATTGTTTGACTTGATCCGGATTCCTTCCATCAGCTCAAAAGAAGAACATAAAGAAGACATGTATAAGGCCGCCGGCTGGGTAAAGGATAGTTTGCTTAAAAAAGGGGCCGACATGGCAGAAGTTTGCGAAACCGAAGGCCACCCGGTGGTTTATGGTGAAAAAATAATAGATCCGGAGCTTCCGACCGTAATTATCTACGGGCATTACGACGTGCAACCCGTTGAACCGCTCGATTTGTGGAAAAGCCAGCCCTTTAGCCCGGAGGTCAGAGATGGGAAAATATTTGCCCGTGGTGCCGACGACGACAAGGGGCAAATGTTTATGCATTTTGCTGCCTTCGAATACCTGGTGAGCACAAACCAGCTTCCATGCAATATAAAATTCATGATTGAAGGGGAAGAAGAGATCGGGTCTCCCAGCCTGGGAAAATTCCTTGAAGACAACCGCCAAAAGCTTGCCGGAGACGTGATCCTTGTTTCAGACACCGCCATGCTGGGTGCCGATACGCCATCCATCACAACAGGCCTAAGGGGACTTTCCTACTGCGAAGTGCACGTAACCGGACCCAACCGCGATTTACATTCAGGTCTTTACGGAGGTGCCGTGGCCAATCCTATAAACATCCTGTGCGATATGATCAGCAGCCTGATTGACGACAAAGGCAGAATTACTGTGAAAGGTTTTTATGACGATGTGGAAACACTTTCCGAAAATGAAAGGGAAGAAATGGCACGCGCCCCCTTTGATGAACAGGCCTATAAAAAATCCATAGGTGTGAAGGAGCTGGCCGGGGAACAGGGTTTTTCCACCCTTGAAAGAACCGGTATCAGACCTTCGCTTGATGTGAATGGGATCTGGGGTGGTTATACCAAGACAGGTGCCAAAACCGTATTGCCTTCCGAAGCCCACGCAAAAATTTCCATGCGCCTGGTACCACACCAGAATTCCGATAAGATCACAAAATTATTTAAGGATCATTTTCTTTCCATTGCACCCGATTGCGTAAAGGTTGAAGTGGACTTTTTGCATGGCGGCGAAGGATATGTCAGCCCGGTGGACACCCCGGAATACCAGGCGGCCAGTAAAGCATATGAAAAAACATACGGCATCAACCCGGTACCATACAGGAGCGGCGGCAGCATTCCCATCATTTCGATGTTTGAGCAAATCCTGGGCATCAAATCGATTCTAATGGGATTCGGCCTTGAGTCTGACGCCATCCATTCCCCCAATGAAAACTATCCTTTGTCACAGTTTATCAAAGGCATGGAAACCATCCCCCATTTCTACAAATTCTTTGTGGAATTGAAAAAATAACCGAAATAACGGCATAATAAAAAAATGTCTTATTTTCGTGCCTCAGGCTTTAAACATTTGTATTAAACGCAAAAAACGTATTTATGGCAGTAACGAGAATTTTTGACTTGCTGGACCATTACGCCGAACTTTGTCCTGACAAGCAAGATGCCGTGGCAGGCAAAGACAACGGTGACTGGAAAACCTATTCAACCCGTGAGTGGCTCGACAACAGCAACTATATAAGTTACGGGCTGCTTAAACTCGGGGTTGAAAAAGACGACAAAATCGCATCCATCACCTTCAACCGGCCGGAGTGGAATTTCCTGGATATGGGCGTACAACAAATTGGTGCGATACATATCCCCATTTATCCGACCATCAGCGACAGCGACTATGCCTATATTTTAGAGCATGCCGAAGTCAAGTATGTGTTTGTTGCCGGCGAAGAAATGTATCGCCGCATCAGGGACATCGTTCCGAACATCCCATCTATCAAAGCAGTATATACATTTAAGGACCTGCACGGGGTTGAGCACCTGAATGAATTGATGCAACTCGGCAAGGAGAATCCACAACCGGATGAATTGAAAAAAATCAAAGACAGCATCTCCCCCGATGACATCGTTACCCTTATTTACACTTCAGGAACCACCGGTACGCCCAAAGGGGTCATGCTTACACACGCCAACATTGTCAGCAATTTTAAAGCAGTTGCCCACATTCCACCATTCGGACCGGAACACAGGGCTATGAGTTTTCTTCCCATCTGCCACATATATGAAAGGATGATGAACTATACCTTCATTTACAAAGGCCTGTCGATGTATTACCTGGCCAACATGGCGGTAATTGCAGACAGCCTGAGGGAAGTTCACCCGCATGTTTTCTCAACGGTTCCGCGCCTGCTTGAAAAAGTGTATGATAAGATCCTGATGAAAGGCAGAAACCTTAAAGGGATCAAAAAAATGATCTTTTTCTGGGCCAACAACGTGGGGCTCCGTTATGAACTTGGCAAAGAAAAACGCAACCCGGTCTACGCGCTGAAATTGAAAATTGCCCGCAAATTGGTCTTCAGCAAATGGAAAGCCGCCCTGGGCAAAAATCTGGAAATCGTGGTGAGTGGCGGCGCAGCACTTCAACCAAGGCTCAACCGCATATTTTGGGCAGTAGGACTCAAGGTGCTGGAGGGCTATGGCCTGACTGAAACATCGCCGGTGATCGCCGTCAGTGATTTTAGTCCAAACGGGATCAGGTTCGGCACTGTCGGCCCCGTATTAAAGGGTGTCCAGGTAAAAATTGCAGAAGATGGAGAAATTTTGGTGAAAGGCCCCAATGTTATGAAGGGTTATTATAAGGATCCTGAGCTTACCGATGAGGTTATTGACAAGGATGGCTGGCTGCACACCGGTGATGTGGGTGTGCTCGAACCGGAAGGTCAGCTGCGCATAACCGACCGTAAAAAAGTGATATTTAAAACCTCTTTCGGAAAATACATCCATCCCCAGTTGCTTGAAAACACCTTCAAGGAATCGC
>PWON01000172.1 GCA_003557385.1 Bacteroidales bacterium
GATCCTTCGGCCGAAATATATATCCCGAAAGTAGTAGATGAACTGATCGGAGAAAACAAAGCCAGGGTGAAAATGTTGTCGAGCCGCGCCAGATGGTTTGGCGTAACTTATAAGGAAGATAAAGAAACAGCAAGGAAAGCAATACAAAAAATGGTGGCTGAAAAAGTATACCCGGAAAAACTTTGGTAAACTCTAAAGAATGCCATGGCAAAACCCTGAATTGATGAAGAAGCATTATCCGAATATTATTCTGATCAGTGGCACAGGCAGCAATGTCGGAAAAACCACCCTGAGTTGCCGCATTATTGAGCAATTTGTTCATTTGGGCATTGTGGCGGTAAAAATTACACCGCACTGGCACCCGCAGCCCGATAACATCCCGGTTTTGCTCAAGGAAGACCATTTGTTGATCATCCGCGAAAATAATCTTAACAGCGCGAAAGACAGTTCCAGGATGTTGCGCAGCGGGGCAAGGCAGGTCTATTTTGTTCAGAATACTGTTGACAAAGGTCTTTTGAAAGCTTTTCCGGCCATTATCAATGAAATTGGACCTGCCAGGCCAATGGTTATCGAATCAGCCGCCCTGGGACAATTTATCAGGCCTGCTGTTCATTTTCACATCACCCGTCCGTCTTCATTGACCCATAAACTGCAGAATTCCGGCATCCCTATAGATTATATTGTATCATTCGACGGGGAGTCATTTGATTTTGATCTGAACAACATCCGTTGGGTGAATAATGAATGGATCATTGAACCACAAAAAAAAGAACCGACACATGTTAAACCCATTTGAAAATACTGGAACCATCAGGCACAACATACTTACCCTGACGCCGCGCGAAACCGCCGGAGCAGTCCAGAAAGGAGCGTTATATGTAGACCTCAGGGAAACCGACTTTTATGATTATAAAATCCCGGACGTCCCGGAGATCTTCCTCCTTCCCCTGTCTGTATTTAAAAAAGAATGGTATAAACTTCCCCGGAACAGGTATTTGATCCTGGCCGATTCTTCAGGTCTGAAAAGCAGAAAATTGGTCAGCTTTCTCAAGGAAAACGGCTTTGACAAAGCAGCACAAATGGCCGGTGGTTTTTTGGAGTGGGAGCGGGATGGCCTGCCCGTCCGCGAAGACATCAACGAACGCCTTACCGGTGCATGTGCCTGTCAGCTCAAACCCCGCGACCGCCTGAAAAAATAATGGTATAAGTACCCGTAATGCTTTTACTGGTGGCCTTTGCCAACAGAAGAAAATACTGATTTCCGGCCAGTATAAAAATGGGGCTGTTATAAAAAAATGAGGCTGTCTCAGACATTGAGACAGCCTCATTTTTGTTTTCAAAAGGATGATCTATGACAATTTCACATCGGCCGCATTCATTCCTTTTCTGCCTTCCTTCAGCTCAAAGGTTACTTCGTCGCCCTCACGAACCTGATCGATCAGACCGGTGGCATGTACGAAAAATTCTTCTTCTGTTTCGTGATCCTTGATAAATCCAAATCCTTTAAGTTCATTGAAGAACTTTACTGTTCCAGTTTTCATAAAATAATAATGATTTGATTGAATAAATGAATTGAAATACGCTTATTTGAATTAAATCGATATGCCTGGAAGGTTTATCAGAAATCAAAAGGGGCGAAGATCAATTCGGGTTACTTTAATTAATTCGGTGCAAAGATAATATAAAATTAATCGTTTTACAAAAAAAAACTGCACGGTCGTTTTTTTATTCTTTTATAACGGCATCAATGTTTGCCGCTATGCCCGCCCCAATGGCCGTGCAATAGGCTGCATGATCCGGAACATGGAAACGCACATTGTATACCTTTTCAAGCTCCCTGAATGTTTTACGGGCCTGTGGCACATCCACAAGTTTGCCCGACAATACAACATCCTTATCCCGTTCGGCGCGGGCGGCAAAAACAGCCATCATGCCAACCACCTGATATACCATATTGAGTATTGCCTTGCAAAGATCTTCTTTGCTTGCCTGATCACTCATTTTGCCAAAATTTGATGCAGTAATGGTACTGGGGAGGTTCCCAATCTCAATATGCGAAATGTCACCGACACTGAGGTCTACGTTTTCGAGACGGCCCCTTGAGGCTGCTTCAATGATATTGTCGACATGTGTGAGGTTGGCCATAATCTTTGATAAACCCGATATGGTACCACCCCCCACGCCTGTGCCACCCAAATGTTTAATGCATCGTCCGTGGGCTTTCACATAGGCGGTACCCGTACCCATGCTTACAATGATCGCTTTCTTAAGTCCAGAAAGAAAGAGTCCGCCGAAACCCAGCGCCTTGAATTCATCCACCTTAATTATGGGTAATCCAAGCAAACTTTCTTCCAAAAACGAGGCACCCACGCCTGTGACCATTACCTTTTGGATATCCCCGAAAGCCAGTTTGTTGGCATTCAAGAATTTTCCCAGGGCTCCCGATGCTGAAGCCACAGGATCATTGGCTTCGACGGTGAGTGGTTTGATGATTTTCCCTTTGTGTGTTCCTACAATCTTGGTGGTGCTGCCCCCAAGATCAATGCCGATGGTCATCATAACAATGTATGGTTTAATCGCCCTGCAGACCCATGGCAAGCAAGTCTGCAATATGCAGGGTTTTTATTGGTATTTCGTGTTTGTCGATAAAAGCTTGCAGATGCATCAAACAGGATGATTCTGTCGAAACAATATACTCAGCTTTGGTATCCAGGGCATGCTGTACTTTTTGCTCCGCCATGGCCGTGGAAATGGCTTCGTGTTTTACAGAAAAGGTTCCCCCAAATCCGCAGCACACATCACGGTCTTTCATCTCTGAAATCTCCAGGCCTTCGACCCTGGCCAGTAAACGACGTGGCTGATCGGTTAAGCCGTATTCGCGAAGGGCAGCACAGGCATCATGATAGGTTATCCTGGCTTCAAAACGAGCCCCCAGGTCTTCTACCTGCATAATGTTTACCAGAAAATCAGTAAACTCATAGATTTTTTTTGTCAACTGGTTGTTCTGGTTATGCCAGGCCGAATTATTAAACATCTGGGGATAGTAATTCCTGACCATCCCTACACAGGAAGCAGAAGGACCCACCACATAATCATACGCCAAAAAGTCTTTTATAAATTTAACACCCAGTTCCTTTGCTTCATCCCAGAAACCGCCGTTAAAGGCTACTTGTCCACAACATGTTTGCGCCGGATTGTATTCAAACTGCATATGTGCCTTGCCTGCCTCATCCGCTTTCTTCAGCACTTTGATCATACTAAACCCGGTATCCGGGTAAAGCTGGTCAATATAGCATGGAATGAAAAGTCCCGTAGTCATGCGTCCGGCTATGTTAGTCCCTGCTTGCTGCGTTGTCTCAACGCTTCAAAAAGCACTATTCCTGCTGCCACTGAAACATTCAGCGAGGCAATTTTCCCTTTCATCGGGATTGCGGTGGTATGATCCGAAAGTTTCCGGGCTGCTGCAGACACCCCTTTGTCTTCTGAGCCCATGATCACCGCCAGCGGGTTTGTCAAATTTTGGTCATACAAACTTTTTTGCCCCTTGTCGTCCAGAGCAAGGATCATAATCCCACATTCCTTTAAGAAAGCGATGCTTTGCAATAAACTGGATTCTTTGCAGACGGGGATCCTCGACAATGCCCCCGCAGAGGCCTTGATGGCATCGGCAGTCACTGTAGCGCTTCCCTTTTCAGGTAAAACCAGGGCGTGTGCCCCGGCACATTCTGCCGACCTGGCCACCGCACCCAGGTTTCTTACATCTGTAATGCCATCAAGAATCACCAGCAAAGGGACATTACCCCCTTCAAAAATGCCAGGCAACAAATCTTCCAGTGAATGATATTCAATGGCAGGAAAATAGGCGATAACGCCCTGGTGATTCCTGCGCGTTATCCTGTTAAGCCGTTGTACGGGAACATGCTGAAAGGGAAGGTTCATTTTCCGTATCAGGGAAAATAAACGTTGAAAATTATCCCCCTGCAAGCCCTTTTGTATAAGTACCTTTTCGGGTTTTTTTCCGCTTTCCAGGCTTTCAAGCACCGGGCGTATGCCAAAAATATAATCTTCCAACATATTTGCCTGTTAAAAAACCAAAGGTCGTAAAAATATTTCATTCAAGAGACCAGTTGATCGCCTCCTGACCTTGTGCTGCCAATAAATTGTTGGTCGCAGAAAAATGACGGCATCCGAAAAATCCACGTGCTGCTGAAAACGGAGAGGGGTGGGGTGCCTGAAGAATATGGTGTTTGCTGTTGTCGATCATGGGTGCTTTGGCTTGTGCATAACTGCCCCACAACAGAAAAACCAATCCTGAACGTTTTTCAGATAAGGCCCGTATTGCAGCATCGGTAAATACCTCCCATCCTTTGTTCTGATGCGAGCCGGGTTGCTTTTCACGAACTGTTAGTGTGGCATTAAGCAACAATACGCCCTGCCTGGCCCACGATTCCAGATTTCCATGCGGGGAAAGCGGCACCCCAAGATCGGTGTGCAATTCCTTGAAAATATTCACCAGCGACGGGGGTTTGGGGATCCCTTTGTTAACAGAAAAGCACAGGCCGTGCGCCTGTCCGGGTCCGTGATAGGGATCCTGGCCCAGGATCACCGCTTTAACTTTATCAAAAGGGGTATGGTTGAAAGCGGCAAATATCCGGGAACCCGGCGGGTATATCCTGTATTTCTTTTTTTCTTCAATCAGAAATTCCTTTAACCCCAAAAAATAGGGTGAAGCAAACTCATTCTGAAGCACTTGCAACCAGCTATCATCTATTTGAGGCTTAATGTTGGTCATACCCATACTTCCTGAAAAAAACATGATATTGAGTTACGGCAAATTGACCTATACACCTTGGTCAATCCGCCGGATGAATTCATCAAGGTCCAATCCTCCGAAGAATGCAGAGCTCATGAATAAAAAGCAATTGTCCTCCGGAGGAATTTGATAGAGGGCCTGCTGCAAATCATCTTTGTTGGTAAATACCTTCAGACCTTCTTTGTTAAAACCATGGCCGACATCCTCCGGTTTCAGGTCAGGCAGCTTTTTTAATTGTAAGGCATGGGGGCTGTAAAACACCAGGGCTTGGTCAGCCGGATCCATACTGCCACGGTATTCAGATAGGAATGATTTGCTGAGGCTGCTGTATGTATGCAGTTCCATACACGCGATAATCCGCCTGCGGGGATACTGTTCCCTGACTGCTTCAATGGTTGCCTTCAGTTTGGATGGTGCATGCGCAAAATCACGGATAACAGTAATGCCACGACGGTCATACAATGTTTCCATCCGTTTGCTGGCTCCTTTAAATGATTGAATGGCTTCATAAAACATCTGGTCTGTCACCCCCAGTTGTTGTGTAACAATCCTTGCAGCATTCATATTAAGCAGGTTATGTTTGCCAAATAATTGCAGGGGAATGGATTGTTTTCCGTCAATGATACTGGTCCGGCCATCTAGTATTGTATACTCAGGTAAACCGTAGGGGAGCAGGCAGATTTTTCCGCTGACTTCCTGTGCACAAAGATTATTCAGTTCCTGATCCAAAGTGCAATGAATCAGTTTGCCATTGTCTTCGATACAGTGAATAAAGGTTCTGAATTGATCCAGGTAATGGTCAAAGGTTTTGTATACATTTATATGATCCCATGCGATGCCGCTGATCACAGCAATATGCGGTTTATATATATGAAATTTTGGACGCAGATCCGTTGGGGCACTGGGATATTCATCTCCTTCCATGATCATGAAAGGGCTTTCATCAGATAACCTGACCATGACATCAAAGCCTTCAAGCTGTGCACCCACCATATAATCCGTTGCAATGTTGTGTTTTTGCAACACATGCAGGATCATTGAAGTGATGGTGGTTTTTCCGTGACTGCCGCCAAC
>PWON01000175.1 GCA_003557385.1 Bacteroidales bacterium
GCTGTCTGAATCACGGTTGGCCGAAGTAGCGGTGGCCGAAAGAGATTGGTTATCCCGGGAACGTGATCAGTTGCTGATTCAATTGTCTGACCTGGAAGAGGCCTATCGCCGGCTTGGCAGTGAACATGAGTTGCTGCAACAGGAGTTTGCACAGGAGCAAAATGAAATAAAACGCTTGCGGGCAGAATTGGCCAGGGGTATTACAGCCCGCGATAAAGCGAGGTACCAGTCGCGCATCCGGGAAATGGAAGAATTGCTTGAGCACTACCGTGCCGAAATGGATGTACTGGTCGATGACAACCAGTTGCTGATGATGGAGGCTAAACAAATGGCCGCCGCACTCAATCAGATCAGCCAACAATACCAGGCGCTTGAAGAAGAAAAAATGGCCCTTGAGGAACAGGTTGAACTGGCCCGGCAGCTGGATATTTCCAACACCCGTGTTACCACCTACAGGCATGGCCGCCGTTTGCAGGAGTCGGACAGGGCCCGCCGTGTGGATGTGATCGAAGTGTGTTTTGAGGTGCGGAAAAATCCCGTAGCGGAGGCCGGTGAACACACGGTGTATTTTCAGGTTACCGGATCCGACGGAAGAATTATTTTGGATGATGCGTCCGGGTGGTTTTCTTTTCAACAAGATCAACAACCCTATACCTTTAAGGACAGGTTTGAGTATCAGAACCTGGATAAATCGGTATGCACCCGCTGGGATGGTGCCCACGGTTTTTTGCCGGGAACCCATCAGGTGAGCATCTTTACAGGTGACAAGAAATACGAGCCCTTGTTTTTTGAACTCAGGTAGTTTCACCCCTTACTGCATTGCCCTTTAGATGCCCCAAAATCATCTGCTTGGTTAAATTCCTTATTTTTGCACCTGTAATCATTGTTTATTTTCGCTAAAAAACCCGGCATAGATGCGTATTTCTTATAATTGGCTGAAACATTATGTGGCTTATGAAGGGTCCCCGGAAGCATTGTCGGTTTTGCTCACGGATTGTGGCCTGGAAGTGGAGGCACTGGAAAAACATGAAGCTGTTCGCGGTGGACTCAGGGGCGTTGTAACCGGTAAGGTGTTGTCCTGTACCCCTCATCCCAATGCTGATAAACTGACCCTCACACGGGTGGATGCAGGTGAAGGCAGGATTCTTCCCATCGTGTGCGGGGCGCCCAACGTGGCAGAAGGCCAAACGGTGCTGGTGGCACTTACGGGCTCTGTACTGCATACCCCGGCAGGGGCTGTCACCATAAAAAAAACCAACATTCGGGGCGAAGTGTCGGAGGGCATGATCTGTGCCGAGGATGAGCTGGGACTGGGTGATTCACACGAAGGAATTATGGTACTGCCCGGAGATGTACCTGCAGGTATGGATGCTGCAGAATACTTTAACCTGGACAATGACTGGATCTTTGAAATCGGGCTCACGCCCAACCGCATTGATGCCGCTTCGCATACAGGGGTTGCCCGTGATGTGGCTGCGGTGGTCAATCATCAGCAAGGCAAAAAAGCATTGTCGGTAACCTGGCCCGATGTTTCCGGGTTCAAACCGGACAATACCGGTGTGCTGATCCCGGTTACCATAGAGGATCCGGATGCCTGTATGCGGTACAGCAGCTTGACGATCAGCAACATTGACGTCAGGGAATCGCCCGGATGGTTGCAGGACAAGCTGAAGGCCATCGGATTGAAGCCAGTCAACAATGTGGTTGACATCACCAATTTTGTGTTGCACGAATTGGGACAACCCCTTCATGCCTTTGACCTTGAGGCTGTTGATGGAGATCAGGTCATTGTGAAAAAATCACCCAAAGGGACGGTATTTGAGACCCTTGATGAGGAGAAACTGGAGCTGACCGGCGATGATTTAATGATCTGCAACCGGAAAGAACCCATGTGTATGGGTGGGATCCTGGGGGGCATCCGCTCGGGCGTCACAGAAAGCACCAGGGCCATTTTCCTTGAAAGTGCCTGTTTTGACCCGGTTACCATACGACGGTCTTCAAAGCACCACGGTTTGAAAACAGACGCTTCTTTCCGTTTTGAACGTGGCGCAGACCCGGATATGACAGTGTTTGCACTGAAAAGGGCCGCCATGTTGATCAAAGAAGTGACCGGCGGCATCATCACTTCCGGTGTACATGATGTGTATCCGAAAAAGATCCGTCCGGCATCGTTCAAAGTAAACTACGCGAATATACGTACCTTGATCGGCAAAGACATTCCGGCCAAACAAATACAATCCATCCTGACAGACCTTGATTTTGAGATCATGGCTTCAACCGGTGAAACACTTTCGGTCAGGGTTCCCACTTACAGGGTAGATGTAACCCGGGAGGCCGATGTGGTTGAGGAGATATTGCGGATCTACGGCTACAACAATGTGGATGTTCCGGAAAAAATGCACGCCTCAATTGTGGTATCACCCAAACCTGACAAGGAACAATTTCAGAATGCCGTATCCGACATGCTGACGGCAAGGGGGTTTAATGAGATCATGAACAATTCCCTGACAAAAGCCACGTATTACCAGGGCCGGGGTTGTGATGCCGGGCGTTCGATACCCATACAGAACCCGCTGAGCCAGGACCTGAATGTATTGCGTCAAACGCTTTTGCATGGGGGGCTTGAGAGCATTGCCTACAACCGGAACCGGAAAATACAGGACATGAAACTGTATGAGTTTGGCAATGTGTATGAAAAAACCACAGGCAAGGATCACTCCGGGCCACTTGAAGGTTACCGTGAACGGATGTTGCTGGCCCTGTTCATGACCGGGAAACGGCAGCCCGAGTCCTGGCATGAACCCGCCTCTATGCTTGATTTTTTTGACCTGAAGAATGCGGTATATACCATATTGCAGCGCATGGGAGTTCATGCACGGATGATCAAAACGGAAAGCGTTCGCGCACCGGAACGTTTTGCCTATGGAACCGATCTGTTTGTGGAGGGAAAACACCTGGCCCGCATGGGTTTGTTGTCTAAAGAGCTGACGCAGACGGCTGATATAAGGGATGAGGTGCTGTATGCCATGATCGAGTGGGATACATTGATCCAAATTGCCGGAAAACAGCCGCTGATTTATCGCGAGGTACCCAGGTTTCCGGAAGTGCGAAGGGATCTGGCCCTGTTGCTGGATGCAAGGGTCCCTTTTTCCGACATTGAGCAGATTGCCGGCCGGGTTGAGAAAAAGATATTGAAAGAGGTGAACCTTTTTGATGTTTACAAGGACGAAAAACTTGGGCAAAACAAAAAATCGTATGCGGTTAGCTTTGTGTTCCAGGATGAAAACAAGACCCTTACCGACAAGGAGGTGGACAGGATCATGGAAAAACTGGCCCGCGCCTTTACCCAAAAACTGGAAGCCATCATACGATAACTACGACCTTGTACTCCGGGCCGGTGTTTTGTCGGCCGTTTCCCAGATTTTACGGAGTGGTATTGCCGAGGCCACCAAACCGATGCAAAACACTGTAAACCCTACCAGGATAAGATCTGGTATTTCTACCTGCACCGGGTAGGTGTCAATGATGAACACGCCTTCGGCCTGCAGGGGAATTATGCCAAAACGCATCTGAAGCCATGCGACAAACCCACCCACGGCTATGCCCCCGAGGGCCCCGGCCAGGCTGATCATCACCCCTTCTGACAAAAAGATCCTGTGTATCAGCTTGCGGCTGGCACCCAGGCTTCGCAGCACTGAGATGTCGCGCCGTTTTTCAATGATCAGCATGCTTAATGACCCAATGATGTTGAAGGCGGCTATGATGAGAATAAAGCTCAGGATGAGGAAAATGGCCCATTTTTCAGACCGCATCACCCGGTACAGAAAATCCTGCTGCTGGAGCCTGTTCCGGACCATATACCCGGGACCGACCACTTCCTGGATATCCCGTTGTATCCTATGGTGGTTGTGCCCGGGCTCAATGCTGACCACCAACGAGCTTACTTCATCATGGTAATCGAGCAGGCGCCGCATCAAGCGCAAAGGCACCAGCACATAGTCCATGTCATATTCTGCCTGTACGGCAAAGATACCCGAAGCATAACCGGATGACGAACGAAAGGCTTGCGAAGGATGCAATCCGGTGGTACGTCCCCTGCGTGGTACGTATATGTCGATGGGATGCAGAAAATCGTGGATGCCGGCATTGATCACAAGGGAAACACCCTGGCCAAGGATCATGAAATCGCGGCCATTTTGTTCCAGTATGTATTCTCCTTCAACCAGCATGGTGTCAAGGCCCGTGACCTGCCTGTAAACCTCATCTACCCCGCGCAGGCTGATCAGGTGCTGCCTTTCCCTGTACATGATGAGCCCGCTTTCTTCCAGCACCTGGCTGTAATGGACAATGCCCGGCACCTGCTGCAGTTCCTCCAGCGGGAAGTGTTCCATGGAAAAGGTCTTTCCTTCTGCCATGGTTATCTCCATGTCGGGATGAAAGGCGTTGAAAAGCGATAAGATCAGTTTTTCGAATCCGTTGAAGACAGACAGCACGATCACCAGTGCCATGGCCCCTACCCCCACACCCACTACCGACACCAGGGTAATGATGTTGATGGCGTTGTGTGTTTTTTTGGCGAACAGGTAGCGCCAGGCTATGTATATCGGGAAGCGCATGCTTATGTTTTTTTCCAGGATTTTACCATCAGGCCCGTTCCCTGTTTATGTTCCCCCTGCAGGTCGGCCAGATTCAGCAGCAACACCAGGGGCATTGCCAGCAAGTAATACAGGGGAAGTATCATAAGAAACGCCCTGGAACGGTTCAAAAGTATCAGGGGTAGCTTCATGGATATCCGCCAGGCAATATTTCCGGGCTTTCCATACGTGTAGGTTGTTTTTGTATCCTGAAACCCTGCCCTGGCCAGTTTGTCACGGATCTCTTCCGTGGAATACCCGTCACGGACGTGTTCTTCAATGAATGAGGTGTCATGCGTATTGTGTACATCGCTGCCCCCTAAATCAGAAGGGGTGTTGATCAGCAGCATGCCCCCGGGCTTCAGGGAACGAAAAAAATTTCTGAACACGGTTTCATCCTCTTCGATGTGTTCCATCACATCAACCGACAAAATAAGGTCGAAGCCTTCGGGCTGCACAAATTGACGTAAATCGCCTTGCAAAAAACGGGCGTTTTGCTTGCCTGTGATGTCAAAAAAAGCATTGCACGCCTCCACCTCCTCTTCCTTGACGTCGATGCCCGTAATGTGCCAACGGGGGAATTTCCTGGCCAGATACCAGCTGTACTGTCCGAAACCGCTGCCCGCATCCAGTACTTGTATTTCCTTTTTGTCGTGCTTATTCCTGGCGTATGAACGCAGGGCGCGGTGAACATGCCAGGTCCGCAACAGAAGCATGTCGAGCATGCGGTAAAACAAGCGCCGGGTAAAAGGCTTGCGGTTGAAAAACGTGCCCAGGGTTTTTTTAACAGGTTCGTACTGCATGGCTGCGTCCCTACTGATTCAGCAACTTGTCAATATTGTCGATATAATCCAGGCTGTCGTCAATGAAAAAACGCAAGGCGGGAACCTGCCGCAATTGATTCTTTACCCGGAGCCCCAGTTGCCTTCTGATCTCCTTGTTTTTCATCTCTACCTGGCTGAGGACTTCCCCGGCATCTTTCCCGAAAATGCTCAGATACGCTTTGGCGATAGACAGATCGCTGGTAACATACACCTTGGTTACCGTGATCATGGAGCCCGGGAACCAATCCCTGCCTGCCATTTGCAATATCTCTCCCAGGTCTTTCTGGATCAGCCGGGAGATACGGTTTTGTCTGGTTGTTTCCATATACGGCAAAGATACAATAAATACAAAATGTGTTCGCCCCGGCGTATGTCGGTGTGTTCCTTCCTGATGTGTGGCCTGTGCAAA
>PWON01000183.1 GCA_003557385.1 Bacteroidales bacterium
GGAAGCATGACCAGTACCCCGGGCCTGGCCGCTGCCGATGCCAAAACAGATACCGATGCCGCCTCACTTGGTTATGCCACCGTGTACCCCCTGGCACTGGTATTGATGATCATATTCTCCAAGATCCTCAGTGTGATCTAGAATAGATCAGCGTGCGCCTTATAATGGATCATTGCTTTGTCAACCTATTGTTCATTCCTGAAAAATTCCCCTTCTTCTTTACGTGATAGCTTCAACACCCTGCTGACACCATATGGCTCTGCTGCTTCGCCGGTCAGTACTTTGATGTGTCCGATCTCTTCAAGCGGTATCAGTTCAATTAACTCATCACCCAGGTTTTCCGAGATGGTGTATCGTTCATCATCAAAAATGATTAAATATGCCGAGACCTGATCAGATCCGGTTTCTCCGGCTGCTTCATCATGGCTGAGCCGGAATCGGATGGGCATGTTGAACTGAACCCTTACATCCTCTCCCCTTTGACGGCCGGGGATCCAATTGGGCATCGCCCTGACCACACGGACAGCTTCTTCGTCTAAACCACCGCCAACACCGCGTAAAACTTCCACATTGCTTACACTACCGTCTTGTTCGACCACAAAACTGACAAATACGGTGCCCTGTATGCCTGCCTGTCTTGCTTCGTGTGGATATTCCAGGTTATCCTTCATGAACTGCTGCCGGGCGCTTTCTCCGCCGGGAAACCGGGGTGGCTCTTCTACCACCGTAAAGATGACCTCCTGTTCATATTCATCAGTCACCGTCACGACCTCTTCCGCCTCAACAGCAGTTTCGGGGGCCGGTCCGCACGATTGCACAAGCCAGGTAATCGAAAACAATGGCAGGATCATCAGCATGCCTATGATGGCCCTTGCGCGATTTTTACGGATTGTTTTGTTCATCATCATGATTCTTTTTTTTAAGGGTGAATAGTTAAAAGGATTGGCTATCGGGAAATTGTAATCTAAAAAAGACATATCCAATAAAATTTTCTGATACGCTTTTTTGTCATGGCAAGCTTCAAGAACACAACGATCGGCATCATATTCGTGCTGTATCTTTAGTTCACGGCGCAAATACCATATGGCCGGATGAAACCAGAACAATACGGTCAGCACTTCCATAAAAATCAAGTCCATGGAGTGCTTTTTCTGAATATGGGCTTTTTCGTGTAACAATATTGTGTGCAAATGTCCCTCAGAAAGCAATTGTTCGGGGACAAACACAAAACCAAAAAAGGAGAAAGGGGAAATATGTTTCTTCAGGGGCAATATCGTGCAGCCTCCCTGGTACATTCGCCTGTTGAACCGTATCCTGACCAAAAGAAAAACAAGGCTGCCCAGCAACCGCAGGAACAAAATCAATGAAATACCCAGGCTTGCATACATTAAAACCCGTTGGGTGCTGATGACCCGGTAGAATTCCTGGCGCGTCGATTCCAGCCCGGATGTAGTGCCTACAACCACTTCTGGTAAAAGGTATGCTGATGCAGTGCCCACCACCGCAATGCCTTGTTCAGGCAGCAGCACAAATGCGCCCAGGAATACAGATGCAAACATTCCCATGAGAATGAACCAGCGATTCTGGGAAGGAGTGGCAGTTTTACCGACCAATACCCATTGGAACAACCCAACGATGGCCAGATAAATGGATGTCCAGAATAATAAGGAAGTCAGCATTTCCATGATCATAACAGTTTTTCAGACAACATCATTTGTTATTTTTTACTGTCTATTTCCTCTTCGATAATGCGCTTCAACTCTTCGAGTTCCGATACCGTCATGCCTTTTTCATGAGAGAAAAAAGAAACCATTTGCCGGAGTGAATTTCCAAAATACTTCAATAAGATCCCTTTCATCATCACCCGCGTGTAGGTTGATTTATCAACCAGTGGAAAATATTCATGGGCCTTGCCATAGGCCCTGTGTCCGACAAATCCCTTTTCCTGGAGGATGCGCACAATGGTAGATACGGTGGTATAAGCAGGTTTGGGTCCTTTAAAACGGGCAAGGATGTCCCTGACAAAACCCGATTTAATTTGCCACAATATATGCATCACTTGCTCTTCTGCCCTTGTCAGCTCTTTCATATATTAAAAAATTGATGTTACGGATGCAAATATAACTAATATTTTAGTTATGCAACTAATTTATTAGTTTTTATCAATAATCCTGCCAAAATCATCAGGCGTGCACTATTTATTTTCTATTAATTTTGGGGTGATATATCCATGAGGACTAAACCCTGTGATGATGGCAACGAATATGATAAGCAATCCCGACAAAATCCGTGAAATCATTGATAAATGTGATACCTGTTATGTGGGCATGGTGGACGAAAGAGGAAATCCTTATGTGTTGCCCTTTAATTTCGGATACCAGGACGGCAGCATATACCTGCATATGGCCCCCCAGGGAAAAAAGATCGGTGTTCTGAAAAACAACCCCCATGTTTGCGTGGCATTCAGCACTGATCATGAATTATTCAACCGGCATGCGCATGTGGCATGCAGTTACGGGATGAAGTACCGTAGTGTGCTGGCGTACGGCAAGGCTGAATTTATTGAGGATTATGATGAAAAAGTCCGGATCATGAATGTGACCATGCGTAAATATACCGGAAAGGATTTCTCATACAATGCGCCCGCCATCCATAACGTATGTGTATGCCACATTCATATAGAAAAGATTGAAGGGAAGCTATCCGGTTATTTTTAAACCATTACAACCGGTCTTCGGTCATCATCCCCCAGAGTTTGTCTTTCAGCGACAGAATACCCAATCCTGTATGAGAAGAGATGAGGACCCGGGGCACATCCGGCAGGGCAGCATCGAGCATCGTTTCAAGTTGCTTTAATTCAGTGGTTTGAAACAGGTCGCATTTGCTGACAGCAAGCAAACGCTGCTTATCCAGTAATTCAGGATTATACGCGTTTAATTCGTTCAACAACACCCTGTATTCTCCGGGGATATCCTCCTTGTCGGCAGAAATCATGAACAACAGCAAAGCATTGCGTTCAATATGACGTAAAAACCGGTGTCCGAGCCCTTTGACTTTGTGTGCACCTTCAATGATGCCCGGAATATCAGCCATGACAAAAGAACGGTCATCGCGGTAGGCTACCATGCCAAGGTTTGGGACAAGTGTGGTGAAAGGATAATCGGCGATTTTGGGTTTTGCGGCGCTCACCACCGACAACAAAGTGGATTTTCCGGCATTTGGGAACCCTACCAGCCCCACATCCGCAAGTATTTTCAGTTCAAGAATAAACCATTTTTCCCGGCCTGGTTCCCCCGGCTGCGCATAGCGCGGGGTTTGCCTGGTACTGGATTTGAAATGCACATTGCCGCGGCCCCCTTTGCCCCCCTGCAACATCACAAATTGTTCCCCGTCACAGGTGATTTCAGCGATCATGTCGCCATTGTCCGCGTCCTTAACCACGGTGCCCAGTGGAACCTCCACGTATACATCGTCGCCATCTGCCCCGCTGCTTTGTTGCTTGCCACCGGGTCCTCCGGCCTTTGCTATAAGGTGCCGTGTGTACTTTAAATGCAGCAATGTCCAAAGTTGGGCATTCCCCTTCAGTATGATGTGCCCTCCCCTGCCGCCATCCCCGCCATCAGGACCCCCTTTGGGAACAAATTTTTCGCGCCGCAAATGGGCAGAGCCTGCCCCGCCTTTCCCGGAACGGCAACATATTTTTACATAATCAATGAAATTGGCATTCATGAAAGATGTTTGTTGTCAGGATCAGTATACCACGGGCAATACTTTCCTGCTGCAAAGATAGGTATCGATGGCATGACAAATCTTGCCGAAAACCTGTTCCACCGGATCCATGCCCTTGATGGTAGCAATTTTGCCCTGTGCCTTATAATATGAAATAAGTGGAAATGTCTGCTCTTTATACACTTTAAGTCGCCGCTTGATGATTTCATCCGAATCGTCGCTTCGCCCTGAATCTTCTGAGCGGCCCATCAGGCGGTTGAACAATTCTTCCTCTTCGACCTCTACGGAAATAACCAGGCATAAGGGCGTGTCGTTTTGATCGAGCATGCGGTCAAAGGCTTCGGCCTGATTAATGGTACGTGGAAATCCGTCAAATATAAAGCCTGGGATTCCTTCCTGACCGTTAATTTGCTGTTTTATCTCCCTTAAAACAATTTCATCCGGTACCAGAAGCCCTTTATCAATGTATTTTCTGATTTCTTTGCCCAGCGGGGTGTCATGCTCCACCTCCTGCCTCAGCAAGTCACCCGTTGAAAGATGGGTTATGCGGTACTTCTCAGCAATTTTTGCCGACTGTGTTCCTTTTCCTGAACCAGGAGGACCAAAAATCACCAGGTTTAACATCTTACAAGTGTTTTTCTTCGGACACATGCAATCATATTTGCTCCTTGCTATTCGGTAATTTTATAAATATCCCGGAAATTCCTTCCAAATCCATTATAGTCGAGCCCGTATCCTACAATAAAGTCGTTGGGGATCTCCATTCCCACATAATCAAGCCTGATCTCTTTACGCAGGGATTCGGGCTTGAGTAACAAGGTGGCTATCCGTACACTTTCGGGTTTACAGGCTGAAAGATCATTCGCCAAATGGCTGATGGTAATGCCAGTGTCTACAATATCTTCAAGTATAATAACATCCCTGCCTTCGATCTCTTTATCCAGCCCGATCAACGTCTTCACTTCGCCGGTGGTTTGTGTGCCTGCATACGACGAGAGCTTGATAAAACTGATCTCACAATGCCCCGGGTAATGCTTAAACAGATCAGCAGCAAACATAAAGGCACCATTCAGGACACAAAGAAACAATGGCCGGCTGTTTTTGTAATCTTCATGGATTTTGGAGGCCATTGTTTCAATCACCTCCTGAATGCGTTCAAAAGGAATGTTTTTCTCAAATTCCTTATCAAGAATCCTGATTTTTCCCATAAACCATCGTGAATTAAAGGGCTAAAATACGAAAATAATCGGATTATCTGCGGTGCACACAATTTTACTAATTTTGCAGCACATGCTGAGATAATGTAAACAGATGAAGCGTATTGGCCTGATCTCTGACACACATTCACACATTCATCCGGAAATCCCCAATATTTTTAACGAGTGCGATGAAATATGGCACGCAGGGGACTTTGGTCATATGCAGGTGGCCCGGGACCTGATGGCATTAAAACCACTCAGGGGGGTGTATGGCAATATAGACAATCAGGAAATCCGGCAGCTATTCCCCAGGTTTCTCCGCTTTCGTTGCGAAGAGGCGGACGTTTTGATGACGCATATTGGAGGGTATCCCGGAAAATATGCCCCGGGGATAGAAGAAATGCTTCGCACCAAAACACCGGATCTGTTCATCAGCGGACATTCACACATATTGAAAGTGATCCGCGACAAAAAGTTTGGATTGTTGCACATGAACCCCGGAGCATCCGGCCGCACCGGATTGCATAAAGTCATCACCATGCTTCGTTTCACAATTGACCAGAAGCAGTTCAGGGATCTGGATGTGGTCGAATTTACACGTTGAACCATCATTTCCTGAATTAAAACAAAAGCCATGGCAGCAGAAACTTACCGGTATTTTATCAAAATGGCCTATATGGGCACAGGGTTTCATGGCTGGCAGGTTCAATCAGGATCACCGACCATCCAGGCGGCCCTTGAGGAAGCCCTTTCAAAGATCCTGAAAGAACCCGTCCGGATAACGGGTGCAGGCCGGACCGATACCGGTGTGCATGCAAGGGTTTTCTATGCTCATTTCGACTGCGGGCAAAGTCCTGAAAAACTGGTATGCCTGCAGCCGGTGTTTAAA
>PWON01000173.1 GCA_003557385.1 Bacteroidales bacterium
ACATAAATTAACGCTGGGAAAACATATCTGTGTATGTTATTAATTAGTTGTTTAATTAAAGATAGTTTGTATCTTCGCCAGCATAAACAATTAGTACTCATTCTAATCAAAAAATCAAGTGGAAAAAGAAGATTACAAAATCAGTTTTTTCAAGCCAACCACGCAACAAGCCAGAAAAAACAGGAACCTGATAATAAAATTGTTTGTTGTTTGGGCCGTTGCGATTTTTGGGTTTCAGACTTTATTGAAAATTATTGAAAAACCTGTTCCGGAAGAGGCATTGATAACATTTTCATCGGCCTGGGAAAATATTGAATTGGGACATGCCACACAGTCAGACTACCAAGCCATTGCACAGTCAATGATACAGGTTATGGGCAAGATAACCATTAAACCGGATCACTACGCTGCCTTGAAAGACGGTACAGGGTGGGCTTTATCGAAGGTATATCCGGAGGATGCGTTACCTGCTCTCGAACAAGATATTCGGCATTTACATGAGCTCCGGGGGCAAATAACATCATTACGTGATGAAGCATATCTCGAAACCAAAGAGTTGATCATATCTAAGGCAGCGCCTGCATTGGGCATCGGAGAAGACACATTGTTAGCGCAGTTGTTAGCCATAGTGCTTGATGACAATTTGCAACGGCTGTCAGAAGAAAACAGGGAAAAGATTCCAAATATTATGGGCCTGTATTTGACGCATAACCGTTCTTTCCTTACTGATGCTGTTTTTCTTGGGTTCCCCTTTCATTATTTCTATTCAGCTGTTTTTCTTCTTGCGTTTTTTATTGTGTTATGCTGGATATATTGTTACCGGACAGATAAGTTACACGCAAAACTCAACTTCCTTGAACAGATTGATTAAATCATAGTATTTACTAATTCCGGAAATAATTCAGAAAATGAAAAAGCTTTACATACTCATATTGTCCCTAATTCCTTTGATGGCCAATGCATCCAATGATGTAACCCAACTTGAAGGCAGCTTTAAGGTCGGGCCGGCGATCATTCTGATTTTTATTCTGTCATTATTCATCCTTGTTGGGCTTTTATTCCGTGCCAAGGACACCACGGATTATTATGCTGCTGGCCGTGGGATATCCCGCGTTGGTTCGGGTATGGCCATTGCATCCAACTGGATGAGCGCAGCTTCTTTCCTTGGTATGGCTGCCTTGATGTATGGAACAGGTTATCATGGGTTGTCTTATGTTGTGGGCTGGACAGGTGGCTATGTGCTATTGCTTATCCTGATGGCAGGACAGATAAGGCGATATGGTAAATACACCGCCGCAGACTTTATCGGCGACAGGTATTATTCAAAAACTCTGCGTACCATTGGTGCGGTTATTGCCATTCTTATCTCCATTGCTTATGCTGTGGGACAATTTGGAGGTATAGGCTTGATGTTCAGGTGGGTGATGGGCATTGAATATAACCTGGCTGTTATCATTGGTGGTTCGGTAGTTCTTGCATATACACTGATATCAGGGATGCTTGGAGTGACCAAAAACATGCAGATCCAATATGTGATCATCATCAGCTCGTTTATGATCCCGCTGTTTTTGCTCACTTTTAAATTTGATTATTTCTGGTTAGTCCCTCAAATAGGATATGGTTCGGCGGGTCAGGATATTGTTGAAGGCATTCAAATCTCTGAAAAATCAGGGCTTATGAATTCGCTTGGCCATCACTTTGCAATTGTTCCAAGCCCGGAATATGCCATGCCCTGGGATCCCTCTACGGGGCAAACATTCTTTCAGTGGATGGCTATAGCGTTCTCCCTTATGATTGGAACAGCTGGGTTGCCACATGTGATTCAACGCTTTTATGTTGTTCCCAAGGCACGCGATGCCAGGTGGTCAGTGGTGTGGGGTTTGTTTTTTATCTGTTTACTCTACTGGAGTGCCCCCGTTTATTCGGCACTCGGGACCATTTTATCTGCGAATCCGGAAGTAGGGGCGCTTTCACCAGATGCCATTGTTGTTTATACTGCGCAGCTTGGAGATATTAATCCATTGATTGTGGGTCTTCTGGCAGCCGGTGGTGTGTCTGCTGCGTTTTCCACAACCTCCGGGCTGCTGGTGGCAGGATCTTCTGCTTTCGCGCACGACCTCTATGTAAAGGTGATTAACCCCATGGCAAGACCCAAAACACAAATGAAAGTCGCCCGCATCGGCACCCTGCTGATGGCAGTCATTATTACGGTTATCGCTATGGTTGATCTTGCTTTGATCGCCCAACTGGTTGCCATTGCCTTTTCAATGGCAGGATGTACCATATTCCCACTTTTTCTGCTGGGCATTTGGTGGAGCGGATCCAACAGGGCAGGTGCAAAAGCAGGTTTAATCGTCGGGGGCATTGTAACACTGATATCCCTCACCTACCTTGTAGGCGCCAGGGCAGGTTGGACATTGCCGTACAATGACTTCATTACTTATTACTTGGGTGCCTGGTATTTTGCATGGATAGGCGCTCCGCTGGCTATTGCAGCCAATATCATTGTTTCTAAGTTAACCAAAGAAACACCGCTTGAAATCAGAAAATTCTTAATTGAAAAAGTTCATTCTTAGTATTGAAATCTGTCCTGAAAAATAAAGGAACAAGGGTAGTCCTGGGCATCATGCTCATCCTTGCCGCTGCAGGTGTTACCATTGCCTGGATATATTACGGCAACATTAACAAATCTGTTGACCCTCGTGTTAAACAAGCCCGGTTAATGTATGCAAGATACAATACCTATGCTGCCGGTAGTGACTTTGAAATGATCTTGTCTCTTTTGGATAGCATAGAAGAAGTCTACGCATCCGTGCCACATTACAGGAATTCTTATGAAATGGGCGTGATTCATAATAACCGCGCTTCAATCTTACTCACCCTGGCGCTTTCGGATACAGCACGTCAAGAGATACGGCAAAGTTATTTTGCACTGGCAGAAAGACACCTAATGCAAGGTATTGATTATTATAATGGCTGGATGGCTCTTTACGGCAATCTGTCAGAAGAAGAGATCCATGCAATCATTGAAAAGGATTTTTCCTCAGATAGTATGCTGATCAGACATGATAATCTCAGTGCAATTATTCAAAACCGGGTGGGAGAATTGCAAACGGCCCGGATTGAAACTCTCCGGAGACTGTCTGTCAGCTATACGAACCTGGGGATTATCAGACGACATGAAAACCAATTGGAAGAAGCATATGAATACTATGCTAAAGCCTTGGAGTTGTGGGAGGAGAATCATGCAGCCAAAAATAATATGAACATTCTTTTTGGGGAACCACCTGAAAAACAAAGCTTTTTCAGAAAACTTTTTCCGCCCGACAGAAACTGAACGCATCGTCAAACCATCAAAAAAATGTTCCATCATGAAGAGAAAAATATTTTTATTGCTTGCTCTCCTGACAACCCCCTGTTTTTTAATGGCAATTGAAGAAGATGACAACGGTTTTGGGATCACATATGGAGGCTTCATCAAAAGTGACTTTTTCTATGATACTCGCCAGACAGAATCCATCAGGGAAGGACATTTCCTGCTTTGGCCAAAAAAACCTGCATATGATGAGGGTAACAAGGACATTCATGATGCATCGAGTTTTAATTTTTTGGCGATCCAAACCCGCCTGAACTTTACGGTTACAGCACCCGATTTTTTCGGATTCAGGACTACCGGTCATGTGGAAGGTGCCTTTTTTGGGAATATCGAGTCAGACATTAACGGGTTTAGGTTGCGTCATGCTTTCGTAAGGTTTGAACGCAACCAATCAGAGGCTTTGTTCGGACAGTTTTGGAACCCCCTGTTGCTGCCATTTTCTTTTCCTCATGTTGTTTCATTTAACACCGGATGCCCTTTTCAGCCATTCTCGAGAAACCCGCAGATACGCATAACCAAAAAAGCAGGTGATTTCAGAATCATTGCCGCTGCCTTGTCGCAACGAGACTTTGCCAGCGTTGGTCCCGCCGGACGAAGCTCTTCCTATTTGCGCAATGCAGCCATGCCCGACCTGCATCTGCAGTTACACTATCATTTCAACAAAAAAGAGCCCATGCCGCAATTCATTTTCGGTGGAGGTATTGCATACAAAGAAATTGTCCCGGAACTCATTACAACGAATAACCATATCACGGATGCCACAGTAGCTGGCCTCTCCTACATGGGTTTTGCAAAGGCAACCTTTCAGCCCCTTACCATCAAGATCCAATACCTGATGGGGCAAAACCTAACAGATCTGTTGCAGATTGGGGGTTATGGGGTCAGTAAAATTGTTGATGAGTCTAAAGGATTTGTAGAATATGCACCCATACGTACACAAACTTACTGGGTCGACATGCATACCAATGGTCAAACATTACAGCTTGGCCTTTTCCTTGCCAGATCCGAAAATATGGGTGCAACCAATAAACTGATTGAAGGAACTGCTGTAACCGGATTTGGAACGGATATCGGATCACTTTACCGCATCGCGCCACGACTGATCATCAACTCAGGCAGAGCACGATTTGCCTTCGAATGAGAATATACCGGTGCGGCCTTTGGTGCAGTAAATCTTTCTGAAAACAGTAAGGGTATTCCGTTGAACACCGAAACAGTGAATAACCTGCGTTTATTACTTGGGGTTTATTTGTTTCTGTAAAGTTTGATAAGGCAATAGATATAGCAAATGAAGCTGGGGCTTATTTCAGACATTCATGAGGACATCGTCTCTTTGCAAAAAGGCCTGACCCTTTTGTATAAAGAGCACTGCGATCAGATCGTTTGCCTGGGCGATATTATCGGATTCAGTAATCCTTATTATCCCTATGGTGACACCAAAGATGCCAATGCCTGCATTGACATGGTGAGGGCTCATTGCACTGTCGTAGTCCCCGGCAATCACGATCTTTTTTCAGCAGGGCGAATCCCGGAATTTAATGCCGGCATTGACTATCCCAACGATTGGTTCAGTTTGGACATTGCAAACCGGATGGAATTGATGAAAGAGAAAATATGGTTTTATGAGAAAGAGATAATCCCCGAACTGACCGATGAAAATATGCGTTATTTACAGGCGTTGCCCGAATACCATGTGCTTCAGGTCGATGGTTACAATATCCTATTAACTCATTTTCTTTATCCTGATGTATCAGGTTCTTTGCGAAAAAGAATCGATGACATCTATGACTACAGAATGCATTTCTTGTTTATGCGGGAAAATAATTGTAAATTGTCCTTTGCCGGACATATGCATAAAGAAGGTTTTGAAGTGATCAACATGCAGGGTTTCCGTGAATACAGCTTTAAAAAAAAGAGGTTACACAAAGCAGAGACATTTATTGGGTTGCCTTCGTTGGCTTCTGGCCGGAATAGAAACGGTGTGGCAATATTCGACACGGAAAGTTACGAACTCCATGCATTAAGAATCAAGTAAATCTCATCCCATGAGAGATGTATTTTTCATAAAAATAATAGTACCCGCGATCTTGATCATCGTACTATTTGTTTTTTCCTTCTATCTCATCCTTCTCCCCATGGTGGAAAGAGGATTTATGGATCGGAAAAAAGAGATGATCATGGAGTTGACCAACTCTGCTCTGAGCGTCATTGATGAATACTATCTCGAAATTGAAAGGCAAAACCTGACGGAAGAAATGGCCAAAGAGATGGCCCTTAACAGGATAA
>PWON01000056.1 GCA_003557385.1 Bacteroidales bacterium
CCGCATACCAACACGGGTTCCGGTTTCGCCCTGGGTATTGGCTTTATGTTCAACCACGAAGACCTGTTTAATGTAACCGGGAATTACTATGTGGGGTATAACCTGGGCGCCGGTGCAGAGCTGCACCTGGCTTTCCTGAACTATTCCGGCTCCTGCTCAGGCTACAACCCGATTGGCATAAACGGCTGGAGGGCCAATGGCGGGCTGGGCATGTATGCCACCGCGGCAGCAAAGGTACACCGCATCGGTGGGTTGCTGCAGGATAAAACCTGGAATATTGCCTCCCTGGCAGCCGGTGCGTGGGTATACGGGGAATTTCCCAACCCCTACTACGCTGCCGGGGCTGTATCCGGACATGCCTATGTGTTCGACCGGGTCAATGTATATTTTCACCGGGAGTTTGAGGTGGGAAGTGTCTGCAACAACCAGCCGGCCGGAACCTCCGTTACGGTTACGCCGGGTGATGTGGCTGCCGACCAGCAGGATAAACTGGTGCAATATGTGCACCCCATCAACACATATAATTTTCCCGTCGATGCACCTCTGGCTGTAAAATATGGCCTGGTGCCTGACGAGGTGTTTGATGTAGCCGAGCAGCAAGCCGACGGCACCATCCTGATGCGGACGTTCAAGATGGAAACCATTACCATCCTTGAAATACAGGAAGAAAACGGAGCGTGGACGCCTGTTTTGCATAATACCAGCATCAATGTGCTGGGCGAATACCTGCACACCACCATCGGTGCCATGGAAGAGTTCCAGCCCGGACAAGACCTGGCCGGGCCCATTGGTGGTGCCGGCGGAACAGGCAGTACAGGGGGTCCCGGAAGTGGCCTGCAACTCAATCTGGGAATAAGCGGTGCTGTCATCTTTAACCTTGCAGGTGGCGGTGGCGCCTCCACACCTGCAGGTCCGGCATCATCCGGAGGGCCGGGATCACAAATGGGAGGCATCTATCAGCCCCTGCTCCCCTATCCTCCTGAACCCCCGGCGCCAAATTACGGAGACATGGAGCCACCGCCCTCACCCCCGGTCAACAACCTCAAAGAAGACCGCAATTACAGATTTACCGTAACCGCTACACTCAAGGAATATGACAACAACAACTGGATTACCGCCCTCACAAAGGAAGGCAACATGGTGACAGAAACCGTAGTCAAAAACTTTTTTACCGGACCCATCCCCATGACTACAGGAAACATACAATTACCCGCAGAATCTTTTTGAGGATGCATGAACCAAAAAAATCGATCACGTTAAGTAAACTTGCACATGATGAAGAAAATAAAAATCCTGATAACAAGCATTGTAATGGCTGCCGGCATCCCCTTTATTCTGCAGGCACAACAGGATGCCATGCCACTGGATGAATTCAATACCACCATCGCAGTCGGAGGCCGCTATGTTCCCGGAACCGGCATAGAGTTGCGGTATTTCCCGGAAAAAAGGGTGGTGATGGAAACCGGTTTTCGTGATGGATTTATCATCGAACGCAGCACCGGCGACACGGGCACTTTCGAAGAGATTGCACGCCTCCGTCCCTACAGTGAGGCCGAATGGGATGCCGCCATGGAAGTAGCCGAAGAGGAATCCCTCGACATGCTCGACCTGGCAAGGGCCTTCCTCGACATGGCCATGACACCGCGGGGTGGCACCTTTGGCTTCGATGAAGGCATCTCTGACATGCGCAGGCAACGTGCCGACGAAGAATTTGAGCACGCCGTTTTCGTTTTAACCGCTGCACGCGATGCCGGGGTGGCCGAAGCCCTGGCAATGAGCTATACCGATTCAGAAGTTGAAGCCGGACAAACTTATATCTACAGGGTCCGAACCGTTACCGACCCGCCCATTTATAACCTGGTACCGGCGCCCACCTCCATCCGGGCGGTGTTTGATGAGCAAGCCTATGACAATGAAGTTTACTTCTATGAAGGAGACACATGGATCAACTTTGTTTGGGAGGAAGACGGGAATCTATCGCTGTATGAGATAAAACGAAGGGATGCCGGTTCAGAGGAATTTGTCCTGATCAACGACGCTCCCCGGCTCAATCTGCGCGGCAGCAACTTCGATGCCTTCAAAAGGGGAAGCTTCCGCGACGAAGGCCTGATCAATTACCAGCCATACACCTACCGTTTTTACGGATACAATATGTTTGGCGAAAGGATCCTTTTTGCAGAAGTGGAAGCCATGCCACGTGACCGCACGCCTCCGGAACAACCTCGGATACTGAACGTCGAACACCACAAGCCCCGCGAAGTATTGCTTGAGTGGGAAATGAACACTCCCCCGGCACCGGACCTGATGGGCTTTGTCATTGGCCGTGCACCCAGTCTGGAGGACGGTTTTCAGATCATCCACCCTGAACTGATTCCCGGCAACACACGTTCTTTTATTGATACCAGCTTTGTGGAGGGTCAATTGAATTACTATGTGGTGCAAGCCGTGGATACCGCTTTCAATGTAAGCTCATCCCTTCCTGTGGCAGTCACCCTGATCGACACCATCCCGCCGGAAAAACCCGTCTGGGTTTCCGGCACAGTAGACTCCCTTGGTGTGGTGACACTGGAGGTACAGAAAAATCCTGAGGCTGACCTGATGGGATACCGGCTGTTCAAGGGCAATGATCCGGCTCATGAATTTTCAGTAATACATGAAGGATTTGTCGTAAACGACTCCCTGCGGCACGAAATCCCCGTTGTTTTTACGGACACCATAACCCTGAACTCGCTTACACCCCGAGTATATTATAAAGTGAAGGCACTCGATTTCAACTTCAACCAGTCAGAAGATTCTGAATTAATGGTGATTGAAAGGCCTGACACCATTCCCCCAACAACGCCCGTCTTTAAACGCGTAATCAGCAGCCGGGACAAAATAGCCCTTCATTTTGCCCTCAGCGAAAGTCACGATGTGGTCAGCCATACACTCTACCGCAATACCGGTCTGGATTTGCCATGGGAAGCCTATGCTCCACTGGACAACAGTCAATTAAACTTTACAGATGACAAAGTGGAACAAGGCATTACCTATTATTACTCCATTAGGGCCCTTGACAACAGCGGACTTTATTCGGATTTTGCCAGGCCGGTATTCGGCAAGGCATATGATGATGGAACCCGCCCCCCGGTCGAAAACCTGAGCCTGGCCATTGAGGAGGAAAGGGGTACTTTGTCATGGAGCTATCCCCTTGCCGGCGACCATGTATTCTTTGTGGTATATAAAGAAGATGAACGAGGCCGTTTGTTACAACACATTCGCACCAACGAACTGTCTGTTTCGGAAAACATCGGGCCCGAAGAATCACCACGCTACGCCGTAAAGGCTTTCACCACAGACGGGGGTGAATCCCCGCTGAGTGCTGTCATTGGTGATTAAGGGCACCCTGACAGCGCTGATTTTAATAAAAAACTGCTGCCGGAAACACATAAAATGATAGTTTTGCCTGCAACGGCAAGGCCTTTTTTCAACAGGCCCTGCCCTTATCTTTTACCTGAATAATCTAACAAAGATGCGCAAGCAAAACACACACACCTTTGCCGACAAAGTCATTGCCTTCAACAAACAGCTGACCCTCGACATACCACTGCCCGAAGGCATCCGGGTCATGAATCCCTTTAGCGAGAACCCCGGGGCACTGGCCAACTCCTCTGCCTTTTATAAGAAATTCTATGACGACCACCGGATGCGTCACCTGATCCTGGGGATCAACCCCGGCCGTTTCGGGGCGGGGGTCACGGGCATCCCCTTTACCGACACCAAGCGACTGAAAGAATATTGCGGACTTCAGATCCACGGAGTCAGCACCCATGAACCTTCGTCGGTATTCGTATACGAAGTTATTGAGGCCTATGGCGGGGTGGAGGTATTTTACAAAGATTTCTACATCAACTCACCGAGCCCCCTGGGCTTTGTCAAAACCAATGAAGCGGGCAAGGAAGTTAATTATAACTACTACGACAGCCGGGCCCTGCAGGACCTGCTGGAAGACTTTATGGTGGAATCAATCAGGGCGCACATCGCGCCGGGCATTCATACCGACATAGCTTTTTGCATGGGTTCAGGGAAAAATTTCAGCTTTCTGAACCAACTTAACGACCGGTACCATTTCTTCGACCGGATCATTCCCCTGGAGCACCCCCGCTATGTGATGCAGTACAGGTCAAAAGAAAAGCAGTTTTTTGTGGAAAAATATCTTGCGGCATTGAAAAACCTGCCGGCAAAATCACGATGATCCCTTAAGCAGGGAATCAAAATAGGCGATGGTTTTTACCAGGCCGTCCCTGAGGGCGGTACGTGCTTCCCAGCCAAGGAGCTCTTTCGCATAGGTGGTGTCCGGCTGGCGCTGCACCGGGTCATTTTCCGGAAGCGGCATAAAACTGAGTTTTGACCGTGAATTGGTCAGTTCAACGACCAGATCGGCCAGTTCACGGATGCTGAACTCACGTTCGTTTCCCATGTTGATGGGACCGGTAATGTCATCGCCGGTTTCCATAAACCCAAGCATCCCTTCGATCAGATCGTCGATATACTGAAAGCTCCTGGTTTGGCTGCCATCACCGTAAATGGTAATGGGTTGGTTTTGCAGGGCCTGCACAATGAAATTGGATACCACGCGGCCGTCGTTGGGCATCATCCGCGGGCCATAAGTGTTAAAAATCCGCACAATTTTGATCCTAACCTTATTCTGGTAATGGTAATCCATAAACAGTGTTTCGGCACAACGTTTCCCTTCGTCATAGCATGACCGGCGGCCAATGGGGTTCACATGGCCCCAGTAATCCTCTTTTTGGGGATGGACTTGTGGGTCGCCATACACCTCACTGGTAGATGCCTGCATGATCTTTGCCTTGATGCGCTTGGCCATTCCCAGCATATTGATGGCACCCATTACGCTGGTTTTGACTGTCTTGATCGGATTGTACTGGTAATGGATGGGAGAAGCCGGACAGGCCAGGTTGTATATTTCATCCACTTCGAGAAATATTTCCCGCGTAATGTCGTGGCGGATCAGTTCGAAATGATGGTTGTCCATCAGGTGGATGATGTTGTCTTTGGTGCCCGTAAAAAAATTGTCCAGGCAAATGATGTCATGGCCATCATCGAGCAAACGCTCACAAAGATGCGATCCGATAAATCCGGCCCCGCCGGTGACCAGTATTCTCTTCATGGAAAACTTTTTAACAAATATACGGGATTTTTTTTCTTATGAAAGCGGTAGCTGTCATGGCCGGTGCCTGCGAAATCCTTCACTATTGCTTGATCAGGGCATGATTCAATACCCCTTCCGTTGTCTTAATTCGGACGATGTATACACCAGGCGCTTTGTTTTGCAAACAAATGCTGGCACTCCTTACCCCTGGGGCGTAATGCCTGAGCAGCATCCCGGCAGCGGAATACACTTCAACATGCTGTATGTCATAGGCTGATTCGATATGTACCATGTTTGAGGCCGGGTTAGGATACATCCTGGTAATGTTTCCGGCCGGACCCGGGCCGGCATACACCGTGGTGTCTCCCCAGATCTTTTCAACCCATTCCGGGTGATCCACAAAAGGATTCCGGTTACCCTGTATCTGGTATACAGCCTGGTTGCGAAGGTGCTCTTTCTGGCTTACCGGATCCGATTCATGCCACGCCATCAACATATCAA
>PWON01000038.1 GCA_003557385.1 Bacteroidales bacterium
ACCAAAAAACAAACCTGTTTTTACTGCAGCCAAAGCCTTCATGTCATCATCCGGGCGGTTGTTTAACAAATACCGGATGCTGAAAACCATGCCGGCAAAAAGAATGAACAACATGCCAAACCACATGCCCACATGGAAATAAATGTTGCGGATGCTCTGCCTGATTACCGGCATCTCAGGTACCTCAAACAATAAGCCCCCGATAATTACATAAACAAGCAGGATTATTCCCAAAAGCTTCCACCAGTTGTGTTTTATATCCTTCATAATTAACTGTCAGCCGATAAAACAATTCATGGCTATTCCCTCCAAATATAAGGAAATAAAAGCATCGACAACACCAGGCTGATCAAGACCAGCAGGGCAATGATAAGCAGATCCGGGGCAACCGATAAAAAACCGGCCCCCTTGATGGATGCGGCAGACACCCGTATAAGCAAAAGCAATAAAGGCAACACCAGGGGGAACCCCAGAACGGCCATCAGGGTAAAAGAGTTTCTGACCCTCGAAGCAATGGCCGAAACAAGGGTCAGGACCGCAGCAAAACCCAACATCCCAAATATCATGTTGGCCAGGAATATCCATGGGGAATTCAACGGATTGCCCATAAAGGCGAAAAAAACAACAAGCCCGGTAAGACCAAGCACAATCATCAGCAATGCATTATACAATATTTTAGCACCGATATAATCCCTGGCGCTTACCAGGCTGTAATAATACATTTGACGGCTATCATGCTCCTGGATAAAGCTTTTCAGAATGGCATTCATGGCCGCAAAAAGCATGATCAACCAGTACAAGGCATTCCATGTGTTCAAAGGAATCATGCCATCGAAAGCCAGGTAAGCCAAAAACACAGCGGAAACCAGATATAAAAGCACACCGCCAATGGCAAACTTCTGTCGCCATTCGAGTGTGAACTCTTTCCTGAGCAGGGCAAACACCTTATTGGATGACATAAGAAGCAGCGGGTTTTTATTTCCTCAAAAATAAGCCATTTTTTATGAACCTGCCTGCCATAAAAAAACCCCTCCGTTTGGAGGGGCATATGGATAGTAAGATAGCTTGCTTTCATCAGTGTCGGCTCTCATGATTAAGGCTGCCGGAATAGAAAAGATCTCCGCCAGCAAATCCACGATATTTTGTCATTTTTCAATGACCTTGACAGACAAACCTTTTCATGCTTGATCAAACGCATTTCATAATCAATTTTTTATATTTCTTTCAACGCACTTTAACAACTCAGCCTGTTTGATGGGCTTGGCAATGTAATCATCGCAGCCGGCCTCCAGGGCCTTTTCACGGTCCCCGGCCAGGGCATGTGCCGTTTGCGCAATGATGGGGATCTCCTTGTTGAACGCCCGGATCTTCCGGGTGGTCTCCAAACCGTCAATGCCCGGCATCTTGATATCCATCAGGATCAAATCAATATCCGGATGTTTTTTGAATATGCCGATGGCCTTTTCGCCCGTCGGGGCATGGAACAGTTTGGTGTGTTTATCAAGCATGTAACGGATCAAATCATAGGATGCCTGGTCATCTTCCACCACCAGGATCTTGCGTGTTTTGGCGGGGGTGTCTTTTGTGCGCCCGGGCAGATCCTCCTTTTCCCGGGCTTGTGTTGAGGGTTCCGCCCCGGCAGGCAGGGAGAAATAAAAGGTGGTGCCTTTGCCAGGCTCGCTCTCCAGCCAGATGTTCCCACCCAGCAACTCCACAAAGGCTTTGGTGATGGGCAGACCCAAACCGGCGCCCTCGTACCCGCTCGACAACGAAGTGTCAACCTGGTAGAAACGGTCAAATACCCGGGGGTGTTTGTCTTTGGGGATGCCGATCCCGGTGTCCTTGACAAAAAAGTTTAACACCCCTTCACCCGGGCGAAAACCAAACTCCACAACACCCGTTTTGGTGAACTTCTCCGCATTCTTGATCAGGTTGATCAACACAGAGTGCAGCTTTTCCTTGTCGGTGTGGATGGTGGTTTTTTCCGGGGGCATGTTCAGGCGCAGCTGCACATCAGGCTTGCTTTTATTGAATTCCGGTTTGAAAAAGTCCAGCAAGAACAGCATGGAATTCTGCAAGTCCACTGCCGATTTGTGCACCTCCATCTGCCCCGACTCGATCTTGGAAATATCCACAATGTCGTTGATCAGGTTGAGCATCCGCTCCCCGCTTTTTTCAATCGTGGCAATAAAGCGCCCTTTTTGATCACCGGTCAGCCGGGGGTTTTTCAACAACTCCGAAAACCCGAGGATGCTGTTCATGGGGGTGCGGATCTCATGGCTCATGTTGGCAAGAAATGCCGACTTCAGCCGGTTGCTCTCCTGGGCTTCCTCCTTGGCTGCCACCAGGTCTTCAATGAACTTCTTTCTTTGAATAGCCATACCAATCTGGGAAGAAACAAACTCCAGGATCTCTTTGCTTCCTTTGTCATAAGCGTTGGGATTATGGTAATCCTGTACCGCTAATACTCCAATAATGTCCGGTCCCGAAAGCAGCGGTACCCCAAGCCACACCTCACACATGTTGCCAATCTGCTCAATTTCACCTGATTCTACTAACTTTAAAATATCGGGCTTTTTCAACAGCAAAGCCTTTTTCTTGCGGATTACAAGTCCGGTCGTGGATTTTTTGGCCGGCCACGTTTCAATCTGATCCTTCTCGTCCGCTTCATAGGGGATGGTAAACATGTCTTTTCCCCTGTCATATAAAGCAACATAGAAATTTGTAGTGTCAATGAGTTTATTAAGAAGTTTCTTTATGTTTGCCAGCAAGGCTTCCACATCCTTGGAAACAAACGTTGCATTGGCAATCCCATAGAGCACTTCCTCCTTGACCTCTTTTTGTTTCTGCTCAGTAATGTCAATCGATGTGGAAAGTATGCGCTCCACACCATCAATAACCATGGGCCTCAATGTAACCAGCTCCCAGAAAACCTCTCCGGTCACCTTCCGGCTTTTCCATTCAAATACCTGGACCCCATCACGGGCAGCCTTTTGAATCCTTTCTACAGCATCCTTCACCGAATAGGGTGGCTCCATCCAGATATCACTTTGCTGCAGCGCCTTAAGGCTATCAAATCCATAAGCAGTGTATGCCGCTTTGTTTGCATCGACAACTTCACCGGTATCTTTGTCGTAAATGAGAATGGAAACAGGAGATTCGGAAAAAAGCGTCTCAAACCGCAACCGGCTCTCCTCAGCTTTATCCCTGGCATTGATTATTTCGGTTTCTGCCAGCTTGCGTTCCGTGGTATCAATCACTGTGGATATGACAAGACCTTGGTCTTCCAGGAGAATATTCTTTGCTGATATGTATTTTACAACCTTTCCGTTTTTTGTTATGGGCACATTGTGCCATTGCATCCGTTCAGGGTCGCCACTCTCCATATCAGATAAAATCCTGTTTTTGACCTCCTCCCTGAAGGCTTCGTCCTCATAGGCAGCTTCCCAGAAAGTCTCAACAGTAGTCAGATCCTCTTTTTTCACACAATATATCCGGGCAAAATTGTCGTTGATTAACTCAACTTCTGGTTCAGGCCCTACAGTATTTACAGCAATTCCTATGGGCAGTTTTTCTAATATTGTATTAATCAGCTGCTGCTGTTTTTTGATCTCATCTTCGTTTTTTTTATCCGAAGTAATGTCATCAAACACAGCATATGCCTGAAAGGGTTTATCCTCTCCCGGTTGGTAAAGCGGGGTTGCCGTGATGGATAACCAGGCATACTCATCTTTTTCAGGTATATAGAAGCCCCTGATTGTCGGTCCAACTTTTTTCCCTGTTTGCAGGGCTACCATCGTAGGGTATTCGCTTCCGGGGACTTTTCCCCCATCTTCGGTGATCATTTTCCAGCGTGGATCCATGGACGTCTTTCCCAACATTTGATCCAGGGTTAATCCAAGATAACGCTCTGCTGCGGGGTTTGCGGAAATGATTGTGCCATCTGCTGCCTGATAAATTACACCCTGCGACATGGTCTCAAAGAGCCGGCGGTGTTGTTCTTCGCTTTCCCGCAGTGCTTCTTCCGCCCGCTTGCGCTCAGTGATGTCCTCAGCCTCGGCAATCTCCATTTCCTGGTCTTCAAAAGCAAGATAGTAACTGTTGATTTTAACCGGCACCAAACTACCATCACTCCTCCTGTGGGCTGACTCGAAACTGAGTTCCCCTGTTTCCCGGTAAAGATTGAACATCTCTTTCCTCTTTTCCCGGGGGTAATTCGGGTCAACGTCCCAGACATGCATAGACAGGAGTTCCTCACGTGCGTATTGAAGTTTCTTTGCTGCCGTTTCATTTACATAGATAAATTTTCCCATGGGTGAGATCCAAAAGACGCTGAGTGGAGACTTGTCAACTGTTTTCTGAGTTCTAAGCAACGCTTTTTCGACCTGTTTATGCTCTGTTATGTCTTCACATCCCCCAAAAATCCTGTGCGTTTCTTTGTCCTCATCTACAAGGCATATTGTGTTTACAGACAACCATTTTACAGTACCGGCCGGATCAAGGATCCTTAATTCACATTGAGATTCCTCACCTGGCTTTAATGACAAAACATGCTTTTTAAAAATTGGATCATCATCAGGATGAACCATAAAGCGCCAGCACTTCTCTGCTTTTATATCATCAACCGGGTAGCCTGTAATCTTTTTTACTGCCCCGGCGATCCAGTCAATTTAATATCCTTTTTTTTCTTTTTTGCAAGAAAAAGTAAAGTCGGTGGTGGTTTCTGAAATAATCCGGTAGCGCTCCTTTGCCTGTTTCAATAGTTGCTCCGCTTTATACTTGTCGGTGACATCAGAAAAAACCAACACCACCCCGGTAATCTCACCATCCCTGTTTTCTATAGGCGCAGCACTGTCGGCAATCTGATATTCCCTGCCGTCTTTGGCAATGAGTTTTGTATATTTGGCAAGCTCAACAACTTTCCCTGTTTCCATTACCTCTTTTACAGGATTATCAACCTTTTCTCCGGTATGGGTATTTATAATATTGAGTACTTGAGACAGCCTTTTACCTAAGACTTGCTCCATTTTGTATCCGCAAAGTCTTTCTGCCACCGGATTCATCAGTGTGATATTTCCTTTAATATCAACAGTAATTACAGCATCACCAATGGAATATAATGTTATTCGAAAGTTTTGTTCGATCTCCTTATGCTTATCTTCGGCAATTTTGCGCTCAACAAGATAACCCAGGTATTTGGCCGCATTCTGAATGCGCTGTTTCGCATAATCAATAATAAACTGGGGACGGTCTTTGTAAGCCCTCGATTCCTCTCGCAGTGCTTTTAACGGTATCTTATATTTTTTGGAGAGCTTTTTAAGTTCTGCATCATCTTTTGGGGGAGAGCCAAAACCAAAGTTTATGGCGCCAATTATTTGATTATTGGCCCAAACGGGCACAACGTATAAATTAATCCCGCCATTGCATGCCACCTCTGCGGGTTTGCCTTCATTCATCGATTTTAAGGAAGCATCCTTCCAGCAAGAATCATGGCACAACCACTTCCCGCTTGTCAGGGCCTTGCGATTGTCGTCAGTGTTGCAAAGCCTGCGTGATGCTCCATCCATCATCTGGCACCATCCAGAAGAAAAGATCCCCAGGGCATAATCACCATTGCGTTCATATATGGCAGCGGA
>PWON01000080.1 GCA_003557385.1 Bacteroidales bacterium
CAAAAATGATATCTTTGTAAGAGAACCCCGGAAAAATGAAGGTACTGATCATAAACGGACCCAACCTGAACCTAACAGGCAGCCGCGAAACAGTCGTCTACGGCAAAGTATCATTTGAAGACATCTTGCATGAAATACGCGGCATGTATCCTGAGATGATCATCGATCACTTCCAAAGCAACATTGAAGGAGAACTGATCGACCATATTCAGTCGGCCGACAAGGGTTACGACGGCATCATCCTGAACGCCGGCGGGTATACCCACACATCCGTAGCCATCGGAGATGCCGTGGCAGCAGTCAGCATTCCGGTTGTGGAGGTGCACATGAGCCATGTATTTTCGCGTGAACCCTTCCGGCATATTTCACATATTTCGGCAAGCTGCACCGGAAGCATTTCCGGATTCGGCCCCGGAAGTTATTTGCTTGGGGTAGAAGCTTTAAGGCGCAAGTCTGAAAAGTTTTTCCTGCCAAAAAGAAAATAATCCGCCACGATACTTCTCTTGTATAACATATCAGGCAGGGCCTTGGGCTGCTCCCGGCTGGGCTTTCTCATTTTTCTGAATTGCTGTATAAAAGCCAGGTGGGCCCTGAATACCGCCAGGGAGTCTTGCATATGACCCTGTATCAGGAATTTCAGCGCAGCAATCCCATCGAGAGCAAACCGGACCGCTATGCGCGGATAAAAATGCCGGGCGGGCATGTTCTTTGCCAGCAACCACAAACTGTTGCGAAAATTCAAATAGGTCTTGCGCGGGTTGGATGCCGGCAGGGAGCCTCCGCCAAGATGGTACACCACTGAACGGGGGCAACTCATTATGTGGTATCCGGAATTTTGCAATCGCCAGCATAAGTCAATCTCTTCCATGTGGGCAAAAAAACGTTCATCAAACCCACCCGCCCCTATAAAAGCTTCTGCACGGATAAACATTGCCGCACCCGTAGCCCAGAAAACCCGGCCGGCAACATCATACTGGCCTTCATCGCGTTCAATGCCAGAAAAGATCCGCCCCTTGCAAAAGGGAAAACCAAAATGGTCAACAAATCCGCCGGCCGCACCGGCGTGTTCAAAATATGCCCGTTCCTTCAGGGAGCGTATCTTGGGTTGACAGGCAGCCACCTCAGGGTGGTTCTCCAACAGCTCAATACAAGGTTCAAGCCAATGTTCGCCCACCTCCATGTCTGAATTGAGCAGCACATAATAGTCCGCATCCACCTGGCGAAGCGCCCTGTTATAACCACCGGCAAAACCATGGTTTTTTTCAAGTGAAATGGTCCGCACCAATGGGAAATGTTTGGCCAGGCATTCCAGCGAACGATCGTGCGAACCATTGTCGGCAACAACAATCTCCACCTCTCTCGGAGTATGTTTGATGACCCCTGGCAAAAAACGCTTCAAAAGTTCTTTGCCATTCCAGTTAAGAATGACCACTGCCGTTTGTGGAAATTGTTTCATCGGGCGGATAGCTTTTTTCAAAAATACGTTTTTTGCCGACAATCAAGGCGCAATGGCTCGTTTTTGTTGCGACGGTACAAAAAATTTGTAATTTTGCAGCGGAGAGATGGCAGAGTGGTCGATTGCGGCGGTCTTGAAAACCGTTGGGGTGTAACAGCCCCCGGGGGTTCGAATCCCTCTCTCTCCGCATCATTTCAAAAAACAGCCACGACAGTGGCTTTTTTTATAGGACGGCCTTGCAAAAAGCTTGCTTTTTTGCAGGGCTGTACTGTAAAAAAGCAAACCGGCGAAGCCGGTGATGTTTTTTGAAATGATGACGCTACCCCACAACGGGATCAGCGAAGCTAATCCCGAAGGGAGAAGTGAAGCTAATCCCGGGAGGGAGAAGTGAAGCTAATCCCAAAGGGAGAAGTGAAGCTAATCCCGGGAGGGAGAAGTGAAGCTAATCCCGGGAGGGAGAAGTGAAGCTAATCCCGAAGAGAAAAAAACAAACCGGCGAAGCCGGTGCGAACAAACCCCCCTGTTATCTGTTTTCCTTAAAAACACCCTTAAACCAAATCACTCATTACTGATCATTAAAACATACGATTATGACACACAGCGTTCGCACCACATGGAAAAAAGAGATGTTATTCGAGTCTGATGTTAACGGCCACAAATTGCTGATGGACGCCCCGGAAGCTTCCGGCGGCAAGGACAGAGGCCCCCGGCCCAAGCCATTGATGCTGGCTGCACTGGCCGGCTGCACCGGCATGGATGTAGTGGGCATTTTAAAAAAGATGCGCATCGAACCTGATCACCTGGAGATCATTGTGGAAGGAGACACCGCCGAAGATTTTCCGAAACACTATACCCACATGAAAGTGATTTTAGAATTTCACGGCAAAGACCTGCCCAAAGACAAGCTGCAAAAAGCCGTTGAGCTCTCCAGGGATAAATATTGCGGGGTATCACATGTTTACAAACAGGTAATCAATATAGAATATGAGATCAGGGTCATCGAAAATTAAACAGATAAAAAAGGGAAAGGACAAAAAAAGCTGCTCCCATCAACGAGAGCAGCTTTTTGTTTAGAGCCCGAATGATGTTTTAGAATACATAACGAATACCGATCTGTGCCCTCCAGGTCTGGTTGATATTGATCACCGTCCTGTATGTTGTGGAAGGAAGGCCATCAGTACCTGCTACAGTATTCAAGCGGTATTCTGGCTGATTTGTATCGGTGTTTCTGCCGGCATAGTTCAACAAGGCACTTTGCCATACATTTTCACTTACACCCCATTCGCTGTTCAGCAAGTTGCCGAAATTAAGGATATCAGCGGTAATCTGAAGTTTATGATTTGCAGGCAAACCAGGTATTGAGATGTCTTGTGCAATGCGAACATCAAACCGGTGTAGCCAGGGCAATAATGCTCCGTTGCGTTCGGCAATCTTGCCACGGTTGTTTTTCAGGTAATCATCCTGCTCTATATAGTTATTCAGGATGTTCCACTGTTGTCCTGGGGTGACTGTTACATTTCCGTCACTATCCGTAATGGGAAGCAGATTGATTTCGCTTTCATCATTGGGGATGTACATCAGGCGCTGGGCCCTGTCACCGAAATTACCAGAGTAAACATAGCTAAACCTGCCACCTTCTCCGCCGGTATAATAAACAGATATGGTGGTGGGATACCTGGATGTAATCCAACTGGTATTGTATGACAAATAAGCGACAATCCTGTTGGGTTGGTCAAAACGGCTGTAACCCATTTCAGGTTGGTTGCGATCGACCGAAACAGTAGCCGGCCAGAGCGATGCCGCCTGAGATCCACCAATCAGACCATAATCACGGCTTACACCTCTTGTGTAGGCCAAACTTGCATAAATGCCGCTATCAAACTGCTTTTGCAGCTGCGCTGTAATGGAGGCATAATACCCTTGATTGGTGTTTGACAGAAGCATCACCTCATTAAACCTGCTATCTTTTGCATAAGAATCAAAATATGGCCTGGGATCTGCCCCGTCAAAATATCCCGAGGGATTACTCAGGTTGATATTCATAGCCAACGGGCTGAAAAAGTCCTTGGAATAAACTCCTTCCAATGTACCAATGATCTCATAAGGAAGAAGATAGTCAGCGGCAATGTTGGTACGCCACACCTGCGGGAACCTGAAGTCAGGATCAGTGATGTTGATATCCCTGGAAACCTGTGCTTCCAAAGCATCACCACTGGGCTTGTAAACACCTGGGTCTTCCTGGAATCCCTGCCATGCTGGCCTTCCATCTTCTCCCCACTGATTCTCATGCCAGGATTCATTGCCATCAGCATCGGTGCGCAATACCCAGCGGTCCCATCCTGTGAGGCCCCGGGTAACACCGTTTGCAGAAACCTGGTTTGAAATCCAGACAAATGGGATGCGGCCAGAGAAAAATCCGGTACCACCGCGCAGGCGGAGGGTATTGTCACCAAATACATCGTAGTTAAACGACAACCTGGGAGAGAACATGGGTTTGGTACTTGGGAGTTGACTTACATCTGGTTTAAGTAGAGAGGCATTGCCAGGATGTATAAAGGCAAGGTTCATTTCATCCAGCCTTGGGTTGATGGGCAGGTCAATGGGGAAGAAAGCAAAATCTACACGCATCCCGGCAGTAATTACCAGGTCTCTGTTTACCTGAAATTTATCCTGCAGATAAATACCGAATTGCCCAAAGGCAGTTTCATCCATGGGCAGATCGTCCGGACCTTCGTAGGAATAACTCATGGCAAAGCCATCCGGCACAGCGCCCGGGACCTGGTTGATCACCACATCCAGAAAATTATCATAGGAATTAAACCTGTAAAAAGTGTGGGCATTGGGGTTGAAAGCATTCTCAAATGTCATATACTCCAGGTTGACACCTGCCGTCAGGGTATGCCTTCCCATAAACATGGAGAAGTTGTTGGTAATATTGAAAATATTGTTGGCAAGCAAGTTCCCCACAGTATACAATTCATTACCAAGTGCAAAGTAGTATAACGGCGTTCCAAGATCCATGGGGTTGCCATCGGCATCTACATCACCAGGTTTGGCGCCATCCCATTCAAGCACTTCAATAAAGGGGAAAGTTTCCCCGCCTGGCACACTGCGTTTGGGGTCTTCCAGTGAAGTGAAGCCAATGTTCAGGTTGTTGGCAAAACGGGTGCCAAATATAGAGTTTAACTCAGCCACCAGCGAATTGACATTATTGTCCACGGAGTAATTGGCATTTCTAAAGGTAAGGGCTTCGATACCAAAACGGTTTGTGTTGCGATAACGGGTTACGTTTCTCACACTATTGCCGTTGATGTTCACATCCCTGAAAGCCTCATAACGGTTGTAACGGATGGATGCACGGTGATTGGGGTTAATGTTGTAGTCGAGCCTGAAATTCAACCGCAACCCTTCATTGGCAAAAGGATAATTTTCGTAGGGGCCTGTTTCGTAACCATAAATCGACATCATTTGGTCGCGCACAAAGTCCATTCTGTCGGCGGGCACCCTTGAAACGGTTTGCCCATCCGGATCCAGTCCGGGCCGAGCTGCAAGACGGTTGTCACCAGGTGCGGAACGCTCTTCCTGCTCCACGCTTACAAAGAAAAACAAACGATCCCTGAGTATGGGACCACCCACACTTGCCCCGTAAATGCGTGTAAAGGCTTCATCAATACTAAACTCTACATCTCCGATCCTATCACCGGTAAAACGTTCATCGCGATAATATGTATATACGCTGGCCCTGAAATGATTCGTACCACTCCTGGTGATGGCATTTACATTGGCACCTGTAGAACCACCCTGCCGGACATCAAAGGGAGCGATGTTGATCTGAATCTCTTCGATGGCATCCATACTGATTGGGTTGGAACCGGCAAATTGTGCGGAGCCAAGCCCAAAATTGTTGTTGTAAATGTTCCCGTCAATGGTATAATTGTTGAAACGGTTGTCCCTGCCTGCAAAACTTGAACCATTGCTTAACGGACTCATCCTGGTATAATCTTCGATGGTGCGTGAAATGGTGGGCATTTGCTGAATATTATCAACATTCAGGTTGGTAGCCGCACCAGTACGGTCTGCATTCATTACAGGGTCAAGCCGTCCGACAACCACCACTTCATCCAGGACCATGCCTGTTTCTAGCAGCATAAAGAACAAAGCCCTGGTTTCACCCAGTGC
>PWON01000095.1 GCA_003557385.1 Bacteroidales bacterium
CGATCAGTATATTCATATACATCAATATTCCCGGTGAGGATGAGATCGGTTTCGGTGTAGTTGTCCGCCAGAATCTCCGTTAGGAAGCGAAGCAGTCCGCGTGCATCGGAACTGATCCGTTGCTCGGAGTACTTCTCCATCAGCAACTCTAATGCGAGCGGATGGAACGGGTAGTACCGTTCAATCCGGTTCTGCATATCGTGGTAATCATCCAGTTGAATCTGGTCGTTTTGCCGATACACGTCAGATGGATACCCTGTTCATGAACCATGAGCCTGTACCCGAAAACCGCCTTGGCCTGGATGGCAAGTGGGATCTGGGTGTGGGCCTTTGGGTCGAGGGAGTTTGGTTTCACAGGAGAAAAAATATTGGGATGCTTACCAACCAAATCGTGCTCAGTGCGGGAACTGACTATACATTTGGTATAGGCAACGGACTCCATGTCCTTTTCGAACAATTGTTGCTGACATATGGTGAAAAGTCCTTACAGGCAGATGATCATTTTTCTTTTTCGATTCTGTCTGTGAATTATCCCTTTGGGATACTGGATAACCTGGGCCTGATGTTGTATTATGACTGGAACCATCATGATGTCTATAACATGCTTACATGGCAGCGTCAGTTCAACAATTTTTCTGTTTACTGTATTGGTTTTCACAATCCCATAAAGTATCAGATACCCAATACATCAGGGCGAGAGAATTTGTTTGGCGGAACGGGTTTTCAGATCATGTTTGTTTATAATCATTAATGCTTGCACTTATGGAGAATTCATCTATTATTCAAATCAACAGGCTTGTGAAAAGCTTTCCGGCAGGAAAGGGGGAGTTTACTGCATTGAAGGGGATTGACCTGCAATTTAAGGCTGGGGAGTTTGCCGGACTTGTTGGCCCCAGTGGCTCGGGAAAGACCACCTTGCTGAATATTGTAGGGTCGCTGGATACTCCCACAAAAGGAGAGGCTATTGTGCTAGGCAAATCAATCAGCCATTTGAGTGCAAGGGAAGCTGCACACTTGCGCAAACATGAACTGGGTTTTATCTTTCAGACGTATAATTTGTTGGCAGTCCATACAGTATATGAGAATGTTGAGTTTCCCCTTTTGTTGCTGAAATTATCGTTTGCCCAACGAAAAAAAATGGTCATGGATGCCTTGGAATGGGTGGGGTTGACAGATAAACTGAACTCCAAACCCCCAAAACTTTCCGGTGGAGAGTGTCAGCGGGTAGCTGTTGCACGTGCCATGGTGAAAAAGCCCTCGCTGGTGCTGGCCGATGAGCCTACGGCCAACCTGGATGCCGCCAATTCACACAACATCCTGAAAACTATGGAAACGCTCAACAGGGAACTGAATACCACATTTTTGTTTGCCACACACGATGAGAAGGTGATCGCATACCTCAAACGAAAAGTTCATTTAAAAGATGGAAATGTTGATCAGGATGAATGGGTAAAACAATAAAAAGCGCCGGAATATGAAAAATGCATGCAAACTTGCTTATCGCAACCTTATAGGGGCCGGATTGCGTACTTGGCTGAATGTCATTGTGCTGTCATTTTCTTTTGTAATCATCATATGGTTTCAGGGCATTATGGTTGGTTGGGATCATCAGGCGAAAACCGATATGACCAATTGGGAAATTGGGGGCGGTCAATACTGGCACCAAAACTATGACCCCTTTGATCCTTTTTCTTTCACAGAAAGCAATATAGCCATCCCCGGGGAGTTGGAAGAAGAGATCCGCAGGGGCGATATAGAGCCTATGCTCATTACCCAGGGTAGCATCTATCCGCAGGGGCGATTGCAATCCGTTACGATCAAGGGAGTAAATCCAAACCAGAATATCCTGAAACTGCCAACTAACCTCCTTGATACAGTGATTGATGCTGTTCCGGCTTTTATCGGCGGTATGATGGCTTAAAATCTCCAGCTTGGCCCAGGAGACTATGTGGTTATTCGCTGGAGGGACAAATACGGCACTTTCGATGCCACCGATATTTTAATCACCGGGATATTTTCATCAAATGTCCCTGCAGTTGAAATGGCACAGGTATATATCCCCCTGGAAACACTTCAGGACATGATGTCGCTTCAGGGGAAGGCCACCATCTTCACCTTCAGGGAGGAAAAAAAAGACAGGCCGGAGATTGAAGGCTTGATATTGAAACCTAAATCAGAACTTACCAAATCGATTGATGATATGATCAAGACCAAAAAATTTGGTCAGTCTGTTTTGTATTTTGTGTTGTTGCTACTAGCCATGCTGGCCATTTTCGACACCCAGGTGTTGTCGATTTTTAGACGGCAGAAAGAGATAGGCACTTATGTCGCATTGGGTTATACCAGGCGTGAGGTGGTAGGATTGTTTACTGTGGAGGGGGCCATGCACGCTGTTTTAGCGGCTGTTCTTGGTGCTGCGTATGGCATACCGTTTTTGGCATGGCAGGCAAAGGTGGGCTGGACTATGCCCATGGATGCAAGTGAGTTTGGCATGGCCATGGCTCAGACCCTGTATCCCGTATACAGCCTGGGTCTGGTGATAATCACTACCCTGATTGTGGTGATCACTACCACCGTCGTAAGCTATCTCCCATCAAGAAAAATCGCAAAAATGAACCCGACAGAAGCATTAAGAGGAAAAGTACAATGATAAAGTTTTTGATAAAAGGCCTTTGGCGTGATAAAAGCCGCAGCCGTCTGCCGGTAATCGTTGTTGCTATCGGTGTGATGTTAACAGTCTTTTTGCATGCTTATATTACAGGTTTCATGGGTGATACCATTGAAATGAATGCCAGTTTTTCACATGGGCACATCCGGGTGATGACACGCGCTTATGCCGAAAACATAGAGCAGATGGCCAATGATCTTGCTCTGATAGAGGTGAATACGCTGTTATCTGACCTAAATGAGCGTTATCCGGAACTTACCTGGTCGCCACGGATTCGTTTCGGTGGCCTGATTGATGTGCCAGACGAATATGGGGATACACGTTCTCAGGGACCAGCCATGGGGCTTGGTTTGGACTTTTTATCTGGTAGCAGTAAAGAAGTTGAACGATTGAATATTGAAAATTCACTGGTCCGTGGGCGCCTGATCCGGCATCAGGGTGAAGCACTCATCAGCGAATTGTTTTCACAAAAGCTGAAGATTGTCCCTGGTGACCAGGTTACCATCATCGGTTCGTGCATGAATGGCAGCATGATCTTTTATAATGTGCAAATTTCCGGAACGGTATCCTTTGGCGCTGAAGCATTTGACCGTGGTGCCATCCTGGTTGATATAGAAGACGCAAGGCTTGCATTGGATATGGGCGATGCTGCCAGTGAGCTCCTGGGATTTTTGAAAACCGGATTTTTCGACAAGGAAAAAATCCTGAAGATTGCAGAAGGATTTAACCGTTCAGTTGTTGCAGATGAAGATGAATATAGACCTGTGATGAAGGGCCTGAGTGAACAAGGGAGTATGGGTCAGTATGTTGTTTTGGCTGAAGTTTGGTCTGTATACATATCCATGGTTTTTGTTTTTGCCATGGCCCTTGTACTTTGGAACGCCGGTCTGCTTGGTGGTTTAAGACGCTACGGGGAATTTGGAGTGCGTCTGGCCATGGGAGAAGAAAAGAAACATGTGTACCTTAGCCTGATTTACGAAGCTATTTTTATTGGCATTGCCGGTACTGTGACAGGTACTGCTTTTGGCTTGCTATTTTCCTGGCTGTTACAGACCTATGGCATTGATATCTCTGGAATGATGGAGGGATCCTCGATAATGTTCCCCTCAAGCATAAGGGCCAGGATCACGCCTGCCACCTATTACCTGGGTTTTATTCCCGGGCTGTTGTCTACAATAGCGGGTGCCATGCTTGCCGGCATCGGCATTTATAAACGAAAAACATCTCAGTTATTTAAAGAATTGGAAGCCTAAAAATGATTGCCATGAAAAAAATAATTGTTCTTTTTTTGACCATTGCAGGTATTGGTCTTTGCGGTTTTTCGACTCCCGATGCCAATGAGATACTCAAAAAGATAGATGACAATCTCTCATCCGACAACCAGATCATGGAAGCAAAAATGATCATTCACGGCAGAAGGACATCAAGAACCATTACTTCAAGAATATATGCTGTGGGAAATCAAAAATCTTTTACCGAATATTTATCTCCACCCCGAGAGCAAGGTACTAAAATGCTCAAACTTGAGAACCAGCTTTGGGTCTATTCTCCTTCCACCGACAGGGTTATTCAGATTTCAGGACACATGCTCAGGCAATCGGTGATGGGTTCGGACCTTTCCTACGAAGATATGATGGAAGACCGTAAATTAACGGATACATATAATGCACAATTGATTGGCCTGGATACACTGGATGGCCGGGAGATTTACCTCATTGAACTGGAAGCCAAAGTGCCGGATGTGGCCTATCATGGACAAAAAATTTGGGTGGATACTGAACGTTTTGTGCCCCTGAAACAAGAATTGTATGCCCGGGGAGGCAGATTGTTAAAACAGGTATTATTACATGATGTGATCCGGGTAGATGGCCGTTGGTTTCCAACAAAAATGATCTATAAAGACATGCTGAAAGAGGGAGATGGCACCGAGTTTCACATCATTGATATCCAGTTTGATGTGGATATACCGGAGTATATTTTTACCAGGGCGGCCTTGAGAAGATGATGTGATTGGATTTATTTCGGTTCATTTTGTCGAAGCGACGGCAATTAGCATTACCTTTGCGGCGATAATTACGAGTTGGGTTTTTTCTGCTCCGCATTTTAATTTCTCCACCTCATTTTTTTGATTATCCTTGAAACCTGGTCCGCCATTGTGCGCGGCCATATAATATTTATATATGATAACGACTTTTGATCGTCTGAATTTGACGACGCCAATTTTGCAGGCGTTAAAAAGCAAAAACTATGAACAACCCACCCCTGTTCAGGCACAAGCCATACCGCTGGTCCTGGAGGGCAGGGATATTTTTGGCAGTGCCCGGACGGGTACCGGTAAAACGGCGGCATTCGCCCTGCCACTATTACAACTATTGAGTAATAAACAAAGGGTGTCAAGGCATGCCCGGGCACTTGTACTGGCCCCAACACGGGAGTTGGCACAACAGATAAGCGAAAGCTTCAGAACCTATGGGCAGCATACCCGCTTGAAACATACAGTAATTTATGGAGGCGTGTCGCAGCAAGTGCAGACAGACTCCCTGCGCAAAGGGACTGACATCATCATCGCTACACCCGGCCGCCTGCTAGACCTAATCAATCAGAAATACATCAGCCTGCACGCTATAGAACACCTGGTATTGGATGAAGCCGACAGGATGCTCGATATGGGGTTTATTCACGACATCAGACGAATTTGTGATCAATTGCCCGGTAACAGACAGTCTTTGTTGTTTTCGGCCACCCTCTCACCGGAGATCAAAAAATTGGCTGCCAACATATTGCATAATCCGGTAAGCATCGACATTGCACCGGATAAAACCATCGATACCTTCACAAAAGAACAGGTATATTATATTGACCGTACCTCCAAGGCCAATTTGCTGCAACACCTGGTACAGGAAGAAGGCATTGAACGATCACTGGTATTTACACGCACCAGGCGTGGTGCCGACA
>PWON01000118.1 GCA_003557385.1 Bacteroidales bacterium
AGGGAGTGTTTTCAATAATGGCGCACAGGTATGGAACCACACGTTTTACTGGGAGAGTTTCTCACCCAATGGGGGCGGGACACCTGAAGGTGCATTGCTGGAGGCCATTGAATCCGGATTCGGTTCCTTTGAAAAATTCAGGGAATCTTTTGATCAGGCAGCCGCCACCCTGTTTGGATCGGGCTGGACCTGGCTGGTAAAAAACGCAGAGGGGAAGTTGGAGATCATACAAACCGGAAATGCAGGCAACCCCCTGCGCGAAGGCAAAAAACCCCTGCTGACCTGTGATGTGTGGGAACACGCATATTACCTTGATTATCAGAATCGCAGGCCAGAATATATTGCTGCTTTCTGGAAATTGGTTGATTGGAACAAAGTGGCAGAAAGATTATAACCTGCAATCACCTCAGGGTGTTAAAGTGTGTTAAACACAGGGGTGTTCATTTCTTTACCTCTTAACTTTGTGTTTACATCCCGGGTTCCAGGCGGCTTGGGTTTCTGCTCATCGGGCAAACCAACAGCCTGGGCCTGAGTTTGCGATTCACAAATGAAAAAGAGGTTTATCATACTGGTGATTGTTGCCATTGCCTTTTCGCTGGTAGGGCTGCTTGGCATACAGCTTTACTGGATCAGGAATGCTGTAGCCATCAAGGAAGTAAATTTCGACCGGGGGGTCAGCGAGGCAGCCACCCGGGCCATCTACAAATTCAACAAACAGGAACTGGCCCGCAAACTAATCAGGCAACAGGATCAGAACATGCACCTGAGGCAATTGAGCCAGATGCTGGATTCACTCAACCGCATCTATTACGACCAGGTCTTTTCACAACAAACGGAGCCTGGCCTGTTCGGGGAATCTTTCCATCACCAGCAGAATCCCGGACAGGGTTACCTTCCACCCGCCGACCAACCCGGCTCAAAAGATCCTTTTGCCGCGTTTTTCGAAAGAAGCAGGATCATCAACGACCTGTTCGACGACATGTTTTCAGCCAGGTATTCTTTCCAGGTGTCAGACCAGCAGAGCATTGCTTCGCTGGATTCACTGCTGTCGCTCGAACTGCAAACCCAGGGCATAAAAACTCCTTTTGAATTCGGCGTTTACAATCCTGTTCAAAGTGCAATGATCCGCGAAAGAACGGGCAAATACAGCCAGGAGCTTTTGCAAAGCCAGTATGCCTTTCACCTGTTTCCGAACGACATTTTTGTGAATCCGGAATACCTGCTGCTTCATTTCCCGCAACAGGAAAGATACATCCTGTCGCAGATGAATGCCATGCTGGGCACCTCCATCTTGCTCATTCTGATCATTATTTCTTCATTTGCCTTTACCATATTCACCGTCATCCGCCAAAAGAAACTTTCGGTGATGAAGAACGACTTCATCAACAACATGACCCATGAGCTCAAAACGCCCATCTCAACCATTTCGCTGGCATGCCAGGCATTAAGCGACCAGGATGTGCAAAAATCGGAAAACCTGTATCAGAGCTATATCAATGTAATCAACGAAGAAAATGAACGCCTGGGCCTGCTTACGGAAAAAGTACTCCAGACGGCACTCATTGAAAAAGCCAGGATCCGCCTCAACATCACGGGGCTTGATGTGCATGAGCTCATTGACAATGCGATCCACAAAATCGGCCTGCAGGTGAAAGCCCGGCATGGTCAGGTCATCACCAGGTTACATGCCGATTACAGCTATGTGCATGCCGACAAGATCCACCTGACCAATGTTTTTTCGAACCTTTTAGACAATGCCAGTAAATATTCACCCCATGCGCCACACATTACGGTCATTACCGAAAACACCAGCGACGGGGTGCTGATCCATGTAGAAGATAAGGGCGTGGGGATCAGCCGTGCCAATCAAAAGAAAATTTTTGATAACTTGTACCGGGTTTCCACGGGAAACATCCACGACGTAAAAGGCTTTGGCCTTGGGTTGAGTTATGTGAAAAACATCGTGGAAAAACATGGTGGCACCGTGACCCTTCAGAGTGAACCATCGAAAGGTTCACGATTTACCGTCTTCATTCCCTTTGGCTATGACGGCCGGGGAAAAGAACCGGAGCAGGATAAACCGCAACACAATTAAACTATGGAAACGCCCGACATTAAAATTTTACTGGCCGAAGATGATTCAAACCTTGGTACGATCCTGAAAGCCTACCTGGAAGCCAAAGGCTTTCCTACCACCCTGTGCATGGATGGCCAGCAGGCGTTGGATGCATTTTTGCAACAAAGTTTCAATTTCTGTATCCTGGATGTAATGATGCCGGTCAAGGATGGGTTCACCCTGGCAAAAGACATCAGGAAGGTGGACAAAAAAGTCCCGATCCTCTTTCTGACGGCAAAAAACATGCAGGAAGATATTCTGGAAGGCCTGAAGATCGGGGCCGATGATTACCTCACCAAGCCTTTCAGCATGGAAGAGTTGCTGCTCAGGATCAACGCCATTTTCCGGAGAACCTATCCCGGGAAAACGGGCGACACAGATAAAACCTTATTCCGGATTGGGGATTATACTTTTGATTATGCGCGCCAGATCCTGAAAAAAGACAGCCAGGAACAAAAACTGACCTCCAAGGAAGCACAATTGCTGAAAATGTTGTGCGACAGGGTCAATGATGTACTCGACCGGTCGGAGGCCCTGAAAAAAATCTGGCTCGACGACAATTATTTCAACGCCCGGAGCATGGATGTATATATTGCAAAACTTCGAAAATACTTAAAAGACGACCCATCCATCGAATTGCTCAACGTGCATGGCAGGGGTTTCAAACTCCTGGTATCGCCCCCCGAAAACAGTTAAGAATCTCACCAGTTGGCCATGATTGATCCTTCCATGAATCATCCCATCCCCGATATGGTGCAAACAGGGTCCGGAAGCAGGGCCGGCTTGCACAACCTGAAAAAAATATGGCATCCGCAATGGTTTCAGGGCAACCGTAAACGAAAAAATTATTTTGAAGGGTGGTACATTAAATCGGTCAGTGCCACAGGAGATGCAAGCATTGCATTTATTCCCGGGATCTCATTAGACAAAGAGAACCCTCACGCCTTTGTCCAGGTCATTCATGGCAAAACGGGCGATACATGGTATTTTAAATTCGCTGTTGAAGATTTTTACTTTGCACCAGATCAATTTGCCGTTAAAGTTGGTGGCAATTATTTTTCAACGGACGGCATGGAGGTTGACCTGAGGTCAGAAAACGCACACATCAAAGGTCGTTTGTCTTTTTCCGGGCAGCAGGCATATCCTGCATCCCTCAAAAACCCGGGTATTATGGGGTGGTACCGTTACATGCCTTTTATGGAGTGTTATCATGGGGTGGTGAGCATGGACCATGAAGTAACAGGACAGGTCAGCATCAACGAAAAAATGTCGAACTTTGCCGGCGGCAGGGGATACATTGAAAAAGACTGGGGCTCTTCCATGCCAAAGGCCTGGATCTGGATGCAATCAAACCATTTTGAGGACCCGGGGTCCTCTTTCATGCTGTCTGTTGCCAGGATACCATGGATAGGAACTACCTTTACGGGTTTTTTGGGTTATTTATTTCACCGCGGGACCCTTACCCGTTTTGCCACCTATACGGGTGCCAGGGTTAAAAGCCTGGAAAAAACGGGCCGCAGCGTGACCCTGGGCATTGAGGGAAGAGATTTTTTTGTACATGTCATAGGAGAACAGGAGGAACGCCCGGGAAACCCTGGGGCGTTAAAGGCCCCGATGCTGGGAAAAATGGAAAGGGTCATCCACGAAAGCATTGATTCGCAGCTGTATGTTTCGGTAACCGATAAAAACGGCATCCCGCTATTTGAAGGTTGCGGCAGCAATGCAGGCCTTGAAATGACAGGCGATATCTCATTGTTGGCCCCCTGAACATATCAGGTTGCTACTTGTTAAAACAATACGGGCTGGAGCAAACCGTTCAATCCATTGAATGTACAGATGAAGTAAGCACAGATACATGTCAGATAAGAACGACCATATCCTCGAAGAAGTCAGCAACGCCGAATACAAATACGGCTTTTACACTGATATTGAGATGGATCAGGCCCCTCCCGGCCTGACGGAAGACACCATACGTTTTATTTCGGCAAAAAAAAATGAACCGGACTTCATGCTGGCTTTCCGGCTGAAGGCCTTCCGGCATTGGAAAACATTAAAGGAACCGGATTGGGCCCATGTGGAATATCCGCCCATTAACTATCAGGACCTGATTTATTATTCAGCCCCCCGCAAGCGGCCAAAATATGACAGCCTCGACGAAGTGGATCCCGAGTTACTGGAAACCTTTGAAAAGCTTGGCATTCCGCTGGATGAACAGAAAATGCTCGCCGGAGTGGCTGTGGATGCAGTGATGGACAGTGTATCGGTCGGATCCACTTTTAAGAAAACCCTGGCCGAACACGGGGTCATTTTTTGTTCTTTCAGCGAAGCGCTCCAGAAATATCCAGATCTCATCAAAAAATACATGGGAAGCGTGGTCCCGTACACCGACAATTTTTTTGCCGCCCTGAATTCAGCGGTCTTCAGTGACGGTTCCTTTGCCTATATTCCCAAAGGTGTCCGCTGCCCGCTGGAACTATCCACCTATTTTCGCATCAACGCGGCAAATACCGGGCAATTTGAACGCACCCTCATTGTGGCGGAAGAAGGCAGTTACGTCAGTTACATGGAAGGTTGTACCGCCCCCATTCGCGACGAAAACCAGTTACACGCTGCCATCGTCGAGATCATCGCACACAAGGATGCCGAAGTAAAATATGCAACCGTACAGAATTGGTGGCCGGGCGACAAGGAGGGCAAGGGTGGCGTGTATAATTTTGTCACAAAACGTGGCATCTGCAAAGGCGAAAACGCGAAGATATCCTGGACACAGGTAGAAACCGGCTCCGCCATCACCTGGAAATATCCCAGCCTGATCCTCCAGGGCGACAATTCAGTCGGTGAGTTTTACTCGGTGGCCGTTACCAACAACAAACAACAGGCCGATACCGGCACCAAAATGATCCACCTGGGTAAAAATACCCGGAGCACCATCATCAGCAAGGGCATTTCTGGAGGACAAAGCAACAACAGTTACCGCGGGCTGGTAAAAACCAGTCGAAAGGCCGAAAACGCCCGCAACTTTTCGCAATGCGACTCCCTGTTGCTGGGCGATCAGTGTGGCGCACACACGTTCCCTTACATTGACGTCGGAAACCGTTCATCCATCGTGGAACATGAAGCCACCACCAGCAAAATATCTGAAGACCAGCTGTTTTACTGTCTGCAGCGCGGAATCGATATGGAAGGAGCTATTGGACTGATCGTCAACGGATATGCCAAGGATGTGCTTTCAAAACTGCCCATGGAGTTTGCGGTGGAAGCACAGAAATTGTTGTCGATCAGCCTGGAGGGGAGTGTTGGGTAAAGGAAGAAGAAGTAAGAAGTAATTAGTATTTAGTAATTAGTAATTAGTATTAAAAATAGTATGTTACAGATAAAGAATCTGACGGTGTCGATTCATGGCAAGCCGATCATCAAGGGGTTGAACCTTGAGGTAAAGGAGGGCGAGGTGCATGCCATCATGGGGCCCAATGGGTCCGGGAAAAGCACGCTGGCTTCCGTCATTGCCGGACGCGAAGTGTTTGACGTGGACCAGGGGGAAATTTCCTACATGGGAAAAAATATTTTTGACATGCCGGCCGAGACCAGGGCCAGGGAAGGCCTGTTCCTGGGTTTTCAATACCCCGTTGAAATCCCCGGGGTGAGCATCGCCAACTTTATGCGGACGGCCATCAATGAAAAACGCAAGTACCTGGGGCTAGACCCCATGACGGGTGCTGAGTTCCTGAGACTCATGGAAGAAAAGAAAAAAATGGTGGAGATCCATTCGAAACTCACCAACCGTTCCGTAAACGAGGGCTTTTCAGGCGGAGAAAAGAAAAAGAATGAGATTTTTCAAATGGCCATGCTCGAACCCCGGTTGGCCATTCTGGACGAAACAGATTCAGGGCTTGACATCGACGCACTGAAGGTAGTGGCCAACGGGGTGAACAAACTCCGCAAGAAAGACAATGCCACCATCGTGATCACCCATTACCAGCGTTTGCTGGATTATATCGTGCCCGACTTTGTGCACGTGCTTTTGGACGGGCGCATCATCAAAAGCGGCAACAAGGAATTGGCCATGGAACTCGAAGAGAAAGGCTACGACTGGATTAAAAAGGAAACCGCCAACGACGCCGTGTAATCATACAGGGCTGCAAACGGCCCCCGGAAATGACCAGATCATGGAAACCACCCATACATCCTTATTGAAAGACAAGTTCCTTGAGTTGTATCAGAAAGAACAAGAAGCCATACGTGGCCAGGCCACACCCCTGGTGAACCGTATCCGGCGGAATGCCCTGGCCCGTTTCAGGGAAAATGGCTTTCCAACCACCAGGCAGGAACACTGGCGGTTTACAGATTTGAGCCCCCTGCTGAATACTGAATTTGCATTTGACTTCAGCAACCAGAGCCGCAACATCGATGTAGACAAAATATTTACCTGCGATGTGTACGACCTCGACACATTCAGCATCACCCTGCTTAACGGCTGGTTCGTCTACAAACATGCACCGCTTACCAGGCTGGCCGACGGAACCATTATCGGAAGCCTGGCAAAAGCCATGGAGATATATCCTGCCATAGTAGACCAGTATATCGGAAAAGCTGCAAAAACAGACCAGTATGAAATGGCCGCACTCAATACGGCATTCCTTCAGGACGGTTTGTTTATATATGTACCTGATGGAGTGGAAGTTGAAAAACCGGTACAATTGATTAACATTGTCAACGCAGACCATCCTGTTTTTCTCCAACCCCGCCACCTGGTCATCGCCGGGAAAGGGGCGAAACTTACGCTGGTGCATTGCGACCACTCCCTTACGCACAACATAAGCTTCACCAACACGGTCATGGAACTTTTTGCCGAACAGGACGCGGTGGTTGACCATTACAAGATCCAAAACAAAGGCAGGAATTCCGCCCTGGTCACCAACAATTTTTTTCACCAGAAAAGAAACAGCCGGCTGTCAAGCAACATCATTACGCTCAACGGGGGTTTTACAAAAAACATCATGGATGTGAGCATCAGTCAGCCCGACTGTGTATCAGAACATTATGGCCTCTACCTGGTAGACAGCAACCAGCACGTAGACAACCTGGTAAATATCGACCATATGGCGGCACAATCCCGGAGCGACCAGCTCTACAAAGGCATCCTGGATGACGAAGCCACGGCGGTTTTTTCCGGGAAAGTGCTTGTGCGCAGGCATGCCCAGCAAACGCAGGCCTTTCAGAACAATAAAAACATCCTGCTCACCGACGATGCCAAAGCCAACACACAGCCTCACCTGGAAATTTATGCCGACGATGTGAAGTGTTCCCATGGAGCCACGGTGGGGCAACTCGATCCGGAAGCTATGTTTTACCTCCGCTCCCGGGGACTTTGTGAAAGAACTGCGCGCCAGATGATGATGATCGCCTTTGCCAACGAAGTGGTGCAGAAAATATCCATCGAAGCCCTGCAAAAACGGATCCAAAACATGGTGGAAAAAAGACTGAAAGGGGAGTTGTCGATTTGCGACCAGTGCGTATTGCATTGCAACAGCAAGGAACCAACCACCTTTAACATCGATTTAAGCAAATTATAAACAGGAAGGAATCATGCCCATTCATACCGATACCCTGCGAAAGGCCTTCCCCATTTTGGAGACCAAAGTGAACGGTCGTCCGCTGGTTTACTTTGACAATGCGGCCACCACCCAGAAACCGGTATCGGTGCTGGAGCGCCTGCGCAATTATTATGAACGCGAAAACAGCAACATCCACCGTGGGGCACATTTTTTAAGCCAGCAGGCCACCGATGCATACGAAGGGGCAAGTAAAACCATGCAGTCTTTTATCAATGCAAAACACACACACGAGGTGATCTTTACGCGTGGCACTACCGAATCAATCAACCTGGTGGCCCACTCCTTCTGCAGCAAATTTGTCAAAGCCGGCGATGAGATACTCATATCTGCTATGGAACACCATTCCAACATCGTTCCGTGGCAGATCGCCTGCCGTGAAAAACAGGCGGAACTCAAAGTGATCCCCATGGACGAACAAGGCGAGCTGTGCATGGATGCCTATCGCGACATGCTGGGTGAAAAGAGCCGGCTGGTGGCAATAACACATGTGAGCAATGCCCTGGGCACGGTCAATCCGGTAAAAGAGATGGTTGGGCTGGCCCACGAAAAAAACATTCCGGTGATGATCGACGGGGCGCAGGCAACACCGCATATGGCCGTGGACGTGCAGGAGCTGGATTGTGACTTTTATTGTTTTTCAGGACACAAGATGTACGGGCCCATGGGCGTTGGTGTACTCTATGGCAAGGAAGCATGGCTCAACCAGATGCCACCCTATCAGAGTGGCGGCGAAATGATCAGGGAGGTGGGCTTTAAAAAAACCACCTACAATGAACTTCCTTTCAAATTCGAGGCGGGAACGCCAAATGTGGCTGATGTCCTGGGTATGGAAACCGCCATACAGTTCATCCTGAAACTGGGGCATCAGCACATTTCAGCCCATGAGAACGACCTGCTGCATTATGCGACCGGACAGTTGAAACAACTCGACAACATCCGTTTTGTCGGCACGGCCGCCCAGCGAACAAGCGTGGTATCATTTCTTTTTGAAGACATTCACCCATACGACACCGGGACCATCCTGGACAAACTGGGCATCGCCGTCCGGACCGGTCATCACTGTGCACAGCCCATCATGGATTTTTACCAAATACCGGGTACGGTCAGGATTTCCCTGGCTGTATACAATACGCGCCGGGAAATTGATGTTTGTATGGATGCCCTGACCAGGGTCAGGGAAATGTTCGGGTAAAACAACCACACCATATGGCAACGATCAAAGAAAAAGAGCAAGAGGTGATTGAAGAATTTGAACTCTTCGACGACTGGATGGATAAATACAATTACATCATTGACCTGGGCAAGGCCCTTCCGGGCATCGATGAAAGCAACAGGGAAGACAAATACCTGATCAAAGGCTGCCAGGCCCGGGTGTGGCTGCTGGCCGAATACAAGGATGGGAAAGTAATGTACTCCGCCGACAGCGATGCACTGATCACCAGGGGCATCATTGCATTGCTTGTCAGGGTGCTTTCCGGTCAGGCACCCGCGGATATTGTGGAAGCCGACATGTCCTTTATCGACCGGATCGGGCTGAAGGAACATTTGTCGGCGACACGCTCCAACGGGCTGCTCAACATGATCAAACAAATGAAACTTTACGCCCTGGCCTTTCAACAAAAAAATTAATCTGTAATGAACGCACCTGCCAACACCCCTCCTGCAGAAAATCAGGTCATTGACGCCCTCAAAACGGTTTTTGACCCGGAGATCCCGGTAAACGTGTATGATCTCGGGCTGATTTACGACATTCAGATACAAGGGGATGGCCGGGTAGAGATCACCATGACGCTGACCAACCCGAATTGTCCTGTTGCCGATGAAATGCCCGCCAGGGTGGCCGGCGCCGTAAAAAACCTTGATGGGGTCAAAGAAACAGACATCAGGCTGGTCTTTGATCCTCCGTGGACCAAAGAAAAGATGTCGGAAGCTGCCATGCTGGAGCTTGGGCTTTTGTAGCCAAACAATTTTTTTACTTAAAAAAAGATTGTATTTTTGGCTGCGTAACCAACGATCAAGCTAAACATTTATCAAAACCCCCGGACAATGAATATTCCTGACAACCTGAAGTACACCAAAGACCATGAATGGATCAAGATCGAAGGCGATCTGGCCATTGTGGGCATCACTGATTTTGCCCAGAATGAACTTGGTGACATTGTTTTTGTGGAAGTGGATACCTTAGGCGAATCACTCGACAAAGAAGAGACATTTGGCACCATCGAAGCGGTTAAAACAGTATCCGATCTGTTTATGCCCCTTGGCGGTGAAATTTCGGAGTTTAATGAGGCGCTTGAATCGGATCCTGAAACCATCAACAAGGATCCCTATGGCGAAGGCTGGATTATCAAAATAAAGCTTGCTGATGTGTCAGAATCTGAAGACCTGCTGACCGCCGCCGAATACAAAGAGTTGATCGGAAGCTGATTTTCTCATACATAAGGCCGTTCCGGTGACCAACAACAGATGGTATTTCCTTCCCGCGTTTCTGTGGGCTTTGTTTATTTTTTATATCATCAGCATGCCACCGTCGAGCATGCCCGATACACGCCTGCTGAACATCCCCTACATTGACAAAGCAATCCATTTTGCTTTGTTTACGGTTTTTGGCGCATTGCTGGTTTGGGGATTTGCCAGGCAACACCAAAGAAAGCAGGCCTTAACCCGGCACATTGTTACCGGTCTTTTCACAGGCATTGCCTATGGTGCTCTTACAGAATACCTGCAACATTGCTGTTTTGAAAACCGGTCGGGAAATATGGCTGATTTTGCAGCCAATGGTTTTGGAACGGTTTTTGGGGTTTATTTTATGGTGATGTTTTTAAAAAGGACAGGGTCAGACACATTGAACAAAAAGTGAAAACAAGGTCAACTGTGTTGATTTTTGAAAAATACTTTGTATATTAGCGCTCTCTTTTGCAGCAAAAAACCAACCTCAGATAAGTCATTATGGAAGCAAAAAAAACACCGAAAGCGGACCTTGAAAGCAAAAAGCGCATCTTTTTGCAAATAGGCATTGCCCTGGCGCTTGGCGCAGCATTGGTCGCTTTTGAATGGAGACATTATGAACGGCCGGAAATCGATCTCGGAACCCTTGAAATCGACTTCATAGAAGAGGAAGACATCCCGATCACCCGCCAGGAACAACCCCCGCCACCTCCTCCCCCGGAGCCATCGCAGGAGTTGATCATTGTTGACGACGATGTTGAACTTGAAGAGGAGTTCACCATCGACATCGACGCGGACGTTTTTACCGAAGTACAGGAGTTCGCCCCCATTGTGATTGAAGAGGAGGAAGAGTTTGATGAGGAGGTTATCTTTACCGTGGTGGAAGACCAGCCCGAATTTCCGGGCGGTGAAGCAGCCCGCCAAAAATTCCTCGAAGACAACCTGCGTTACCCCCAGATGGCACGCGAAGCAGGCATCCAGGGTACGGTATTCGTAACTTTTGTGGTAGAGCGTGACGGAAGCGTAACCGATGTACGCATTTTGCGCGGAATTGGTGGCGGCTGCGATGAAGAAGCCGTCCGTGTGGTAAGCATGATGCCCCGCTGGGAACCGGGCCGCCAGAGAGGCCAGCCGGTAAGGGTACAATTCAACATGCCGATCCGTTTCAGGCTCAACTGATCCTGCTCCAGAACAATCTGTCGCGGTACAGGGCGTACAATTGCTCCCTGATCACCTTATTTTCCTGTTTTTTAATGCCGGGGTCATCTTCCAGCAGCGTTTTGGCTTGCTGCCGTGCAAATTTTAATATGCGTTCGTCCTGGGTCAGGTCTGCAATCTTCAGATCCAGAATGCCGCTTTGCTGGGTTCCTTGTATATCACCCGGGCCCCTGAGTTGAAGGTCGGTTTCTGCAATCCGGAATCCGTCGTTGGTCGAGGCCATTACTTCCATGCGTTTGCGCGCATCGGCACTCAGTTCGTCTTTCGACATCAGGATACAATAGGATTGGTCGGCACCGCGCCCCACGCGTCCACGCAACTGGTGCAGCTGCGACAAGCCAAAACGCTCGGCGCTTTCAATAACCATCACACTGGCATTGGGAACATCAATCCCCACCTCTATTACCGTGGTGGCCACCATGATCTGTGTCTGCCCTTTCACAAAGCGCTGCATCTCAAAATCCTTGTCGGCCGGTTTCATCTTTCCATGGACAATGCTGACCGCATATTCCGGCGGGGGAAACTCCCGGCAAATGCTTTCATACCCATCTGTAAGATCCTTTAAATCAAGTTTTTCGGACTCCTGAATCAAGGGATATACCACGTATATCTGCCGTCCGCTCTCAATTTGCCTGCGCATGAACCCAAATACTTTCAGCCGGTGCCTGTCGTATTGATGAAAGGTCTTCACGGGTTTCCTGCCTGGGGGCAATTCATCGATGACCGACACATCCAGGTCGCCATACAGGGTCATGGCCAGCGTTCGGGGAATTGGGGTGGCCGTCATCACCAGAACGTGCGGCGGCACGGTGCTTTTTGACCAGAGCCGGGCCCGCTGGGCCACACCGAACCGATGTTGCTCGTCGATGACCACCATTCCGAGCCGGCTGAATCTGACCACATCCTCAATCAACGCGTGGGTGCCGATAAGTATGTTCAGCGGGCCTGCCTCCAGGTCCTGCAGTATTTTCCGGCGTTCAGCGGGCCTGGTAGATCCGGTGAGCAACCCCACGGAAACACCGAGGCCTTCGAGCATATTGCCCACCGACTCAACATGCTGAAAGGCCAGTATTTCGGTGGGGGCCATCAGGGAAGCCTGGAATCCGTTATCGATGGCCATGAGCATGCTCATGACGGCCACCACTGTTTTCCCGCTTCCCACATCACCCTGCAACAACCTGTTCATCTGCCTACCCGAAAGGGTGTCGCTGCGTATCTCCTTCAAAACCCGCTTTTGGGCGTCTGTCAACTTAAATGTAAGGTGGTCATAATAAAACCCGTTGAACAGATCCCCAATGGCCGGAAAGAGGTGCCCGCTGGTTTTCTCAATACGCAATAGCCTGTGGCGCAACAGGTTTAATTGTATATAAAACAATTCTTCAAACTTCAGGCGCGCCCGTGCCTTTTTCATCATGACGGCATCGGCCGGGAAGTGGACATGCCATATGGTTTCTTCGCGGGGCAAAAGCTTTAGCGGCTCGAGCAAGTGTGGGGGCAAGGTTTCGTGGATGTGCCCCCGGGCACGCGGCAGCAGAGTCCGCAACAATTTGGCAATGCCCCGGCTGTCGAGCCCTTTGGATTTAAGTTTTTCGGTTGAATTATACACCGGTTGCAAACCGGCACTCTGATTGATGGCCTCCTGTGATACAGCTTCCACTTCAGGATGTGCAATGCTGAAGCGTTTCCCAAACAATGCCGGCTTGCCGAACACGATGTATTCCACGCCTGGTGTAAACTGGTCCCTGAGCCATTTAAACCCACGAAACCATACCAGTTCCATCTGTCCTGTATGATCAGAGAAGGTGGCTGTCATCCGGGTGGTCCGGTGTTTTCCGTGTAACTGAATATCGGAGATCCGCCCCCTGAGCTGTACGTACGACAACGCATCGTTTACTTCGCGGATTGTATAATAGCGGCTGCGGTCAATGTACCGGAATGGATAAAACATCAACAGGTCGCCGAAGCAATCAATGTTCAGTTCGGCCCTGAGCAATCCGGCACGTTTCGGCCCAACCCCTTTGAGATATTCTATGGGTGTATCCAAAAAATGCCTGTGTTTCGTTTCTTCCATCCTAAAAAAAATAACGCCGCAATAAAAAAAATCAAGCCAATGTATAAAAATAATGTGAAATATGCGCAAAGTGTTGTTATTTTTGACAAGTACATTGAGACCTTTTAAGGGCATAATGGACATACTATGAAGATACTGATATTTGGAGCCGGCGTGATCGGAACCACCTGCGCGTGGCAAATGCAGGAAGCAGGTCATGATGTGACACTGTTTGTCCGTCCGCTGCGGATGGTCCGCTACAGCCATTCGGGCGTGGCCATAAACTTTACCGACATGCGCGGCGGGAAAAAAGAGGAAGGGCAGACCGTGTTCCGGCCAAAAGTGATCGATAAGCTCATGCCCTCCCAGGCATTTGACCTGATCATTGTTAGCGTGCGCAGCAATCAATGGCATGATGCCTTGCCCTATGTTGCAAAATATTCGGGCAAAGCACATATTCTTTTGATGGGGAATATGTGGAGCCATCCGGGCTTTGTAAGCAAGTACCTGCCCCGCAACAGATATTTTCTGGGGTTTCCAGGATTGATAGCCGGAGGGCAGACCGACAATGGCATCAATTGCTTTTTGTTTGCAAACTCCTTTATCATGCTTGGCGAACCGGATGGTGAAAAAACAGAAAGACTTGAAAAAACGGTCGAACTTTTCAAGACATCCGGCTTACAACCTCTCATTTGCCGGAAAATGAAAGACTGGCTCCCTACACGCTACCTGGTGTCTGCCCTCTTGCCGGGGCTTATCAGCAAGGCAGGTACCACCAGCTTGTTTGTTGCCAACAAAACCCTTGTCAAGCAATATCTTATGGCGCTTAAGGAGGGGGTGAAGGTTTGCCGTAAAAGGAACATCGGAAGGGTTTCCCTTTTTCCTTTTAACCGTTTTTACCTGCCATCCTTTATTCTTACAGGGATGATCCGGCGGCAATTCAGCCCGGAGATGCAATCGGCCCTGGATGCCCACATGAAACATGGCGGCACAGAAAAAATAAAACAATACCACGATGTGCTCCGGGCCGGAAAAAGTTTCAGGATCGCCATGCCATATTGGGCTTCATTTGAGAAGTATATGGATTTTTCTTAACTTTATGTTTTAATTGAACACCAAACATTTTGTCGATGATACGTTTCATTGCCATCTTCATGCTTGCCCTGCTATGCTCAAGCCAGCCCCTGAAGGCTTTTGAACCACCGCAAATGTATCCCGCCGACCGTTTCATTGTAACTGTATTTACAGACATTTGGCAGGACGCACCCGTTGCTATGAATCTAAAAACAATTCAGCGTGGCATCACGATCAGCAGCCTGCAGGATATGCCTGTCGGGCGCACCAACTTCAGCATGGCTGCAGGACTGGAATTTAGCAGCCACAATATTTACAGCGATAACCGTTACCTGTTCAACCCTTTAACCGATGCGTACGATTTTTATAAAATCGCAACCGAATACGACAACAACAAACTTAGCCTGAACTACCTGGGGATACCGGTACAGTTCCGCTTCCGGACACGGAACATGAGCAAAACCTTCAGGGTTTATGCCGGCATGAAGGCTGACTTCCTGATCAGCGCCCACACCAAATATGTCGGGAAAGAATATCCGGATGCCTTAAATCCGGTCGAATTCCCGTTGGCAGGCCGCCACATCAAGGTAAAGGAATACAAGCTTGACAACATATCAAAATACCGGATCGGCCTTACGGGAATGATTGGTTACAGAAGCATCAACCTGTATCTTTATTATCCTCTGACAGGTATGTTTACCGGCAACAGTGCCGAAAACATGACCCCGGTTTCGGTGGGTGTGTCCTTTATTGTTTTTTAAGCCGGTGGTCAGCTGCCTACGTAAAAGTACAACAAAAACATCACGGAAAATCCCAGCATGTAGCCCGCATACACCTGTGCCGGGCTGTGGGCATCCAGTTGCAAACGCGAGGCCCCGGTAAAACCCGAAACCATGAAGGCAGCCATGATCAGCCAGGGAATATTGACCCCCAGCACAACCGAGGTGAGGATCAAAAAAGCGGAGAATCCGCCCAGCGACACCATGTGAATGCTGATCTTCCACAGAAAGGATATCAAAAGGGTCAGCAGCACCACAAGGGTGGCCCCCATGGCATAGAAATAGATCAGGGAGGGCAGCGGGATCTGCCGCAACAGGTAATAGGTCATAAAAAACAAGACGGTGGCAATGAGCAGGGGAAAAATGCGCTCCCCCCTGTCGTCGAGCAGAAAATTGCGGACATATCCCGTGCGTTTCAGGATAAGCACAGATAATACAGGGGCAATGGCCGTATTGATAAAAACAATCAGTATGATAAAACGCCGGGCTTCGTGACTTACGGAAAAATGAATGTAGGTGTTGAGCTGTAACAAAATAAACATGCCCAGTGTTGGGATGAACAGGGGATGAAACAAGGCGGAAAACACCCTGGCGGAACCATCTGCTAGTCGCATATCTGTAATTATAATTCCTTTCTTAACCTGGCTACGGGTATGTCAAGCTGCTCGCGGTATTTGGCTACCGTTCTGCGGGCGATGTTGTACCCTTTTTCCTTCAGGATCCCGGCCAGCTCATCGTCGGTAAGTGGTTTGCTCTTGTTCTCCGCATCAATGCAATCTTGCAAAATCTTCTTCCCCTCCCGTGTAGACACCTCTTCGCCCGAATCCTTCTGCAATGATTCTGAAAAGAACTCCTTAAGCAAAAAGGTGCCGAATGGGGTTTGCACATACTTGCTGTTGGCCACCCTTGATATGGTTGAAATATCCAACTGAACCATATCCGCAATATCTTTCAGGATCATGGGGCGAAGCTTGGTCTCATCACCCGTCAGAAAATATTCCCGTTGAAAGGCCAAAATGGCCTGCATGGTCACCATCAGGGTATTCTGACGTTGCTTAATGGCATCGATAAACCACCTGGCACTGTCAAGTTTTTGTTTTACAAAACTCAGGGCCTCTTTCTGACGCTTGTCTACCTTTCCCTTCGACTCCGCCATGGTTCTGAACATTTCCGAGTAAGTACGGTTGATGCGCAAGTCGGGGGCATTGGTTGAATTCAGCACCACCTCAAGGTCACCATCCTGGTGGGTCAGTATAAAATCCGGCACCACATACTGGGCCCCTTTGCCAAAATCCTGCAGGGAACTGCCCGGTTTTGGATTCAGTTTCAGCACCTCGTCGATGGTTTGTTTCAGGTCGCTTTCACTGATTCCGTATTTTTTTCGGATCTTATCATAATGTTTTTTGGTAAAATCATTGAAACTCTTTTCCAGGACAAGGGTGGCAAGCTCAATGGCCCTGGTTTTGGGTTTTTTGCGCTTGATCTGCAACAGGAGGCATTCACGAAGGTCCCTGGCCCCTATTCCGGGCGGGTCAAATTCCTGGATCATCCGCAGCAGGTCAAGTACTTCCGTAAAGTTTGTCTGGATATTCTGGTTAAAAGCCAAATCGTCGACCAAAGAGTGAATGTCCCTTTGCAGGTATCCCGACTCATCGATATTTCCAATGATGTGCGCGGCAATCAGATACTCCCGGTCAGTAAACGTCCGCAGTCCAAGCTGGGCGAGCAATGCTTCCTGCGGACTGCTGCCAGACACATAGGGGATATCCCTTGCCTCATCGTCGGCAGAAGTGTTGTTGGCCATCAGCCGGTAATCGGGTATTTCATCGTCTTCGATGTAATCGTCCAGGTCAAATTCATCCTCGGCACTATGTTCCGGTTCATCCACATCAGCCTCTTCACCGGTTTCCATGGCGCTTTCGTAGTCGTCATCAGAATCCTGTACATCCGCCTCATCCAGAAAATCCTCGCCTTCTTCCAGGGCCGGGTTTTCTTCGATCTCCTGTTTAATGCGCTGGTCGAGCAAGAGAGCAGGCACCTGTAGCAGCTTCATCAGCTGGATCTGCTGCGGGGACAGTTTCTGCAGTAATTTTTGTTGTAACCTCTGTTTGAGCATCAGACCATTAATTTACGCACACCGGGCATATAAGCATTTGTATTATGGCCGGTTTTCCCGGTCACATTCAAAGTTAACAAAAAATCATTGACAATGCCGTGTTTAAAAATCGGCATTCTGGGGGGCACGCGGAAAAGGGATCACATCCCGGATATTGCCCATACCGGTTACAAATAACATCAAACGTTCAAACCCCAGGCCAAAACCGCTATGTGGTGCCGTGCCGAATTTCCGTGTTTCCAGATACCACCAGACCTCCTCTTCATGAATGCCCATTTCGCGGATCCTTCCATGGAGTTTTTCATAATTTTCTTCACGCTGAGACCCGCCCACAATTTCTCCGATTTTCGGAAACAAAACGTCCATGGCCCGCACCGTATTGCCATCATCATTGAGCTTCATATAAAAAGCCTTGATCTGGCGGGGATAATCCGTAAGGATCACCGGGCATCCGAATTCCTTTTCGACAAGGTAACGCTCATGTTCCGATTGCAGGTCGACCCCCCATGACACAGGGAATTCAAAAGCCTGACCTGACCCCTCAAGTATCTCTATGGCCTGGGTATATGTAAGACGCTTGAACTCATTATCCACGATCATATGCAAACGTTCGGTCAGCCCTTTGTCATACATCTTCTGCAAAAATTCAAGATCATCCGTACAATGATCCAGCAGGTATCTGATCAGGTATTTCAAAAAAGATTCGGCCAGATCCATATTGTCGTGGATATCGTAAAAAGCCATCTCGGGTTCAATCATCCAGAACTCGGAGAGGTGCCGGGAGGTATGTGAGTTTTCGGCCCTGAAGGTGGGACCGAAAGTATAAATATTTGACAGTGCAAGGGCCCCCAGTTCACCCTCAAGCTGGCCGGAAACTGTCAGGTTTGTTTCTTTCCCGAAAAAGTCCTTGCTGAAATCCACCTCCCCTTCTTTTGTAAAGGGCGGGTTTTTCATATCCAGGGTGGTTACACGAAACATGGCACCGGCCCCCTCGGCGTCCGATCCGGTGATGATGGGTGTGTGGAGGTAAAAAAAGCCGTTGTCGTTGAAAAACTTGTGTATGGCAAAAGAAAGGGCGTGACGGATCCTGAATATGGCACCAAAGGTGTTGGTCCGGGGCCTGAGATGGGCAATCTCACGCAAAAACTCCAGGGTATGCCCCTTTTTCTGCAGGGGGTATTTTTCGGGATCAGCTGCCCCGTACAAAAAGATTTTCGTGGCCTTAATCTCCACGGCCTGTCCCTTGCCTTTCGACTCTACTAACGTGCCGTTAACGGATATGCATGCCCCTGTGGTAATATTACGCAGAACCTCTTCATCCTTAAATGCCTGAATATCGACAACTACCTGGATACTATGTATGATGGAACCATCATTCACCGCAATGAAGGCCACATGCTTGCTGCCTCGCCTGGTCCTGACCCATCCTTTTATGTTGACCTCCTTTCCGAGCAGATGCGAACTGTCCTTTTTCAGCAGATCGTATACCCTGTGTCTTTGCAATTCCCGCATAACGTGTTGTTAAATAATTCGGCACAAAAATACAACCAATTTTGTAAAGCAACCAGTTTCAAAGGCATTTCTCCATGCTTTCCCACAGCAGACGGGCCGTCTTGTCCCAGGAAAATCTTTTTTTCTGCTGCCGGCCTTTTTCCACCAGTGATTTCCTGAGGCCTTCATCCCTGGCCAGCCGCCCTATGGCAAGGGCAATCTGGTCGACCGAAGAGGGATCCACCAACAGGGCAGCTTCCCCGGCCACTTCCGGCATACTGGTAACCCGCGAAGCGATCACAGGCACATCACACTCCATCGCTTCAATAATGTGAATGCCAAACCCTTCGAAATACGAAACCAGCAAAAGGCCCCGTGCAGAGGCCACGATGCCGCGCAGTTCATGCTCATACTGCCTCCCGACAAAAACAACATCATCCCTGTACCGCATCCCCTGGTAAACTTTCCGGATGTCGCCGGAGCCAAACATGGGGGCGCCGACGATCAATAGTTTATGGTGTTGCTGATCTGTGACACGGAAACGGTCAAAGGCGCGCAACATGTTCCCGATGTTCTTGCGCTTGTGCAGGGCGCCGATATACACGAAATACGGGCGCCCCCCGGCAAACCGCTCCCTGGTGGCCTGCGCCGCCACGTCGTCGACCGGGGCAAATATTTCATGCACCCCGTTGTAAACCACATCAATGCGACCAGTCGGGTATTGAAAGGTGTTGGCAATATCAGCCTTTGAATATTCCGACACCGTGGCGATTCGACGGGCCATGGCGGCATATTTCGGGAAAAAATGTGTGTAGTATTTTCCGGTCAACCAGGGAACAAAATCGGGTTTGTGCATAAAATTCAGGTCGTGAAAAACCGGAAGCTGGGGCCCTTTATACCTGCCCGAAAGAAAACCGTCGGGAGATACAAAAAGGTCGGCGCCGGCTTTTTGCAAAAAACGCGACACGGCAAATTCAAAAAACAGGTAAAACAAAACAGGATGCCGCGCAGGCGGGTACAACAACACCGGCTTTACATTGCCGGCAAAAACAAATTCATTGCTGTATGGGCGATCAAAAATAAAGTAAAAGGTGATGTCGGGATGCTGCACCACAATGCGCCTGAAAGCCTGATAGGTAAACCACCCGATCCCTTCGAGCTTCCCGGGTAACAACAGACGGGTGTTGACTGCAATGTTCAAAACACGGTTATTTATGGCATCTGCCCCGGCAGGCCGTTTTCG
>PWON01000116.1 GCA_003557385.1 Bacteroidales bacterium
GACCGCTGCATTGGATCGCTGCACCCCTTCCATGAGTATTATGGCGCATATGGCCACCACACCTCCATGCATGATGGCCGTGCCAAAACCCCTGACAATGGCAAGCAATACGTTAAAATCCGCACCCAGCTGCAGGTAGTACCAGGTGTTTTCTGCCAGGGCAAAGCCCGTACCGATGGCAAAACCATAAATGGCTGCATCGATCATAAAGCCAATTTGCCGGCGGGCCACCAGAAAAAACAAAAACAAGGCCTTGATTATTTCTTCGCTGACTGGTGCCACATAACGGGTAAGGGCATCATAACCGACTCCGGCATAAGCCACAGCGGCGGTATTCACAACATAAGCCACCATGGCCGATACAATGCCCCATGCAAGACACGCACCCAGCCATCGAACAGATACCAGTTTAAAGCTGTCGAGCAAAAAAAGGCACAACAAAAACAACAATACCGGAAAAAATCCAAAAGCAATGATCATCGAATTATGCTTTCAGTGCTGCATCCAGGTCAGGGAAAATATTGAATATCATCGAAAATCCCGACATGTCAAATATCTCCTTAATGGATGGCTGCAAGTTGCAAACCTTGAATTGTCCGCCGGAAGCCATCATCTTTTTCTGAATGATCAGAAATATCCGCAATCCGGAGCTGCTGATATAGTTTAACCCGGTGCAGTCCAATACGACCTTGTCGTGACCCTGGTCAAGTATTTCCGTGATCTCCTTTTCAAATCCGTCCGACTGGGTGGTATCGAGCCGTCCCTCTACGTGCAGGACCAGATGTTCATTCACCGTTTCCTTGTTAATAATCATTGTTGGATATTTTTTGTAAGTGTTAAATGATTTTTATTTCCTTTACGCTGATAATCTATTGTATCCATAATCTTTCTGATCAGGAAAATGCCCAACCCGCCAATGGGACGGTCTTCGGCTGACAGGCCCGTGTCCGGATCGGGTTGTTTGGTCGGGTCATAATGTTTTCCGTCGTCGGTGATGGTGATCTTCATCTGATCCCCGTTCAGAGAAAAACAAATATCAATGTCATGCGGGTCCTGGTCTTCAAAAGCATGGTTTACAATATTGGTAAATGCTTCTTCCAGGGCAAGGTTTACTGACATCCCCAAAGCGGGCGGCAGCCCCCAGTCATCAGCCAGCTTCTCGAGCGTGTCGCGGATCTTATCCAGCTCGCTGATCTTGTTAGTCAGTTTGAGTGCGTAAGTTTGCATCAGTTTATCCATTATATGCAATGGTCATCATGGTGATGTCGTCCGACTGTGGAAATGATTGCACATGGGTTTCAATGGCAGCTTCCATGAACCCGATCAGTTCACGCGGGCCGCTGTTTTTGTGGGCCCCAATCACTTCCAGCATCCGGTCTTCATTAAATAGTTCCTCCTGTTCGTTCTCTGCCTCACTCACCCCATCGGTATAGGCAAACAGTATGTCTCCGGGCTTGAGATCAACAGAGGCTTCGGTGTAGATAAAGTCTTCGAACAAACCCAGCGGAATGGATTTGGCCGGTTCAAACACGGTCAGGCCATCTTCGGCCCGAATCAAGACCGGCGGGTTATGCCCGGCATTGGCATAAGAAAGTTTTCCGGAGCGCAGGTCAAGGACCCCCAGGAAAAATGTCACAAACATGTTGCTTTCGTTGTTGAAGGCAAGTGACTTGTTGAGGGTTTCCATGATGAATGCCGGCGAACTTTCTTTGTCCGCAATGTTTCGCAACAGGGTTCTTGTCATCGCCATAAAAAGGGATGCCGGGACACCCTTGCCCGACACATCGCCAATGGCAAAACAAAATTTGTCCTTGTCCATTACAAAAAAATCGTACAGGTCGCCCCCCACTTCCTTGGCCGATTTAAGCATGGCATACAGGTCGATCTGCGGCAGATCGGGAAAAGGCGGAAAAGTATGGGGGATCATGGCCAGCTGTATGTCGCGGGCAATGCGCAGTTCGCTTTCTATTTTCTCCTTGGCTGCCGTAGCCTCCTTCAGATTGACCACATATTCTGCCAGTTCTTCCTGCATGTGCGAGAAGGCATTGTGCAGCTCTTTCATTTCATCATCGGTTTTGACCTCGGGCAGTTTTGCATCGAAATTCCCTTCGGCAATGATCCTTGCCGATTCGGCAAAGTGGGTCAGAGGGGCCGCCAGCCTGTTCACCACACCCGATATGATGAGGGTCAGCAAAACCAGGCCTGCAAAAATAAAGACAATGAGCAAAATGTTCATCCGGTGCAGGGAAGCAAACATCTCCCGGTCTGGAAAGACCACATTGATTGCCCACTGGTTCGATTCCAGGGTCCGGTAAAAAATCCACAATTTGTCCCGGCCGGGGATATGATATTCCCTGAACCGGCTGTTTCCTTTCAGAAGGTCACGGCCCACCTCCCTCAGGTCGGGTGCATTCCACTCTTCGGCGTTGGAAAAAATGCTTTTGTTCATGATCATTGCCCGGTCCGGGTGGGTCACGGCCATGCCGTTGGCCGACAACATAAATGCGTAGCCGGTGTCAAAGATCCGCGCCTCGTTCACCAGATCCGACAGCCAATCCAGCTCAAGGTCGACCGTGGCAATCCCCGCAAAGCGAAGTTCTCCCTGGCGGCGGCAGTAAAAGGGCACCGAATAGGTGGCCATCAATATGTTTCCGGCACCCTCGTCATAATAGGGTTCCGACCAGTAAGGGCTTTGAAACATGGCCGGGATCTGGTACCAGTCCATGTAGAAATAGTTATAATCTTCGCCTCCAATCACCATGCTTTGTGTCCCTTCCCCTTCGCGGTGGGCATACAGCATGTGATGGGTGCCTTTGTCGGGGAAAAAATCGGGCTCAAATGCAATCGCGCTGCCATAAACGGTAGGATTATTCATGATGATGGCATCCAAAACGGGCAACAGTGAATCGGGGTCAAACAAACCCAGGGCCATGGTGGAGGCAACCATCTGTGGAATTTTCTCCATGGGCTGCAACACCTGTTCGATTTTCCCGGCCAGGTTGCCCGCCAACTGTATTGCATTTTCGCGGGTGGACTCTTTGATGATGTTGCTGGTATAATAATAATATCCCACCATAATCACCACAAAAAGGCTGATGGTGATCAACAGAACACGCGTGATGATGCGAAAAGACATGCTGTTTTTTCTGATCATGCTTACTGGGGTTTGCGGATCCCGGGCAGAACCGGTTTAAAAAAATCTTGATACTGAACAGGAAACGCCACATTCCTGGTGCTTTCAATAATGGATACGGTGTGGTGAAAATCATCCGGATACAGCTGGGAAACCCGTATCCCTTTTTCCTGAACACAATGCGTTTCAAGGACTCTGTTCAACATCCACCGCTGGTGGGCCCTGTTGGAGGAAACATGGTTCTTGCGCATCAGGTCCACCACCAGTTGCACGGCATATTCCCTGTTGGCGGAGGCATACTCCCAGCCCCTGAGGGTTGCTTCAACAAATGCCCTGAGATCTTCCGGACGTTCTTCCAGCGTATGCTCCAGCACATACAGGCCATCTTCCGGAATGTTGAAACCATAATCGGCCAGAAAAAAGGTATTCATCTCATCCCGGTCAATGCCGGTCAGATACAACTGGTTGTATTCGTTGTACCACATCACCGTCATCACATCCAGGCCACCCAGCAAGAAAAGGTTGACGGTAGAAAGGATGGGTACCCACTCAACCTCTATGCCACGAGAGCGCATCAATGATTCCGGCACCTCCCGGAAACCACTCATCCAGACGCCCACCTTTTTCCCTTCAAAGTCTTCCAGGGTCTCGATGCCGCTATCTTTCATACTTACAAACATGATGGCCGAATGCTGTGAGATCTGGGCAATGTTGACCAGATCAAGTCCATTGCGCAAGGCTTCCAGAGCGGACACCAGAAACAGGGAAATGACATCGGCGCGTCCGTCTTCCAAAAAGTGGATCGCATTGACCGCGGCCGAGGGGTGAATGATTTCCACATCAAGACCCGCTTCGGCATAAAATCCCTGATCCCGGGCCACGTAATAACCGGCAAACTGCGCCTGGGGGAGCCAGTGAGGTGCAAATACAAGCTTTTCATTGCCAGCCTGTCCGGCAGACAACCCCCCAAAAAACAGCAGCAAGCAAAGTAAATATTTTTTCATTGGCTATAAAATATTTTTCATATTCGGCTTTTCAGATGACAAAGATAGCGGTTTTTTTTACTTTATAAGCGCTGTTTCCACCAAATCTCTGCACCATCCGGTCAGTTTTTCATCCTTGCCTGTTGCAGCGGCCGCCTGTATCCCCAGGGGCAAACCTGACCCATCTTTTCCTGCCGGGATTGAACAGGTGGGCCACCCCAAAAAAGTCCAGGGCAAATTCATCAGCGGGCTGCCGGTCGATTGCAGCCCTGGCGGGGCAGCATCCACCGATGATGGGCTGAGCCAAACATCAATGCATTCACGCACGGCCGTTTGATTCATCTGCTGATTCAGGGCGGCACGCATCTGCTGTGCCTCTTCAATATGCTGATCAGAAACCTTTCGGCCCTCATTGATCAGTTGTATGGAATGTTCCCCGTACAAGACACCATGATCGTGAAACCATCTTTTGTGGGTTGCTGCAAAGTCGCGGGCTATGATTTGCCGGTGGGCGGCATTGATACGCCGGATATCACCAAATACATCTGTTTCTATAAGCCTGAACCCCTCCCGTTTAAGATGGGAGCATTTATTGTCAAACCATTGCAGCATGCCTGGGTTTGCCTGATGCAGATAATCGCCGGTTGGGATCCCGAGAGTTGGTTTTTCTGCGGTGATCACCTCCTGTTGCTTCCATCCTTTGACCAGCAAGCCACACACCATTTCCGCCCCTTCCATGTCGCGGGTAAAAAAGCCCACATGATCCGCGGCAGGCGAAAATGGGATCACCCCGGCGGTGGGTATCCGTCCCAGACTGGGTTTGAATCCGTAAACCCCACAATAGGATGCCGGACGCGATATGGATCCGATGGTTTGTGTGCCCAGGGCCAGGGGAGCAAACCCGGCAGCAACAGCCGCTGCAGAACCGGAGCTTGACCCGCCCGGGGTGTGTACGGGATTGTGCGGGTTGCATGTGGGGCCGGGTTGGAACCAGGCAAATTCAGTACTCACTGTTTTTCCCAGGATCAGTGCCCCGGCTTTCTTTAAAGCCGTAACCGCCCACGACTCATTGCCTTCAAACAAAGAGACCGGAAGCCTGGAGCCCGCCCGGGTTTCAAAACCCTCTGCCCTGAAAATATCTTTTACGCCCACCGGGATCCCAAACAATGGCGGGCGCAACAAGGGGTCAGGATACTTGTTTTCCAGGATGGCAAGGTCGGCAAGCAAACGCCCGCGCCGGTTTTTTTCAGGCAACAGGGCATGAATGCGATCATCCAGGGCTTCAATCCGGTCGCAAATTGTGTGGATCAGGTCCCCGGCCGGCAACGAGCCGTTTTGTATCCCGCGAACCGTGTCACCCAACAACAAATCACCCACATAATCAGACATTTCGACCTTTCCGACCTTTAGACATTTAGACATTTAGACATTTTCGAC
>PWON01000158.1 GCA_003557385.1 Bacteroidales bacterium
AAAATGTGCGGATCCATATCCCAGCAGATGCCGTGATCGCCGACTCATTTTCGAACGATGCCAATACCAGGGAAGTAACCGCCGAAAATATTCCCGATGAATGGCTGGGCCTTGATATCGGAAAAGAAAGCATCCGGAAATTTTCAACCATCATCAAAGAAGCCAAAACAATCCTTTGGAACGGCCCCATGGGTGTATTTGAAATGGAGCGCTTTGCACTTGGAACAAGAGCCATTGCCCAGGCCATTGCCGATGCCACCCGGCAGGGGGCCTTTTCACTGGTGGGTGGAGGTGATTCTGTAGCCGCCATCAACCAGTTTGGGCTGGAAGACAAGGTAAGCTATGTAAGTACAGGCGGAGGTGCGTTGCTTGAATACATGGAAGGCAAGGTTTTGCCAGGGATACAGGCCATCAACGAATAAAACCGGCCTGCTGTCCGGAGAAATCTTTTAACCGGAACCGGTCAGTTTGCATACAAGCCGCAGCAGTTTGTGTTCATCCACAGGCTTTGAAATGTAGTCATCCATTCCGGCCTCAATAAAACGTTCACGGTCTCCCGGAATGGCATAACCCGATATGGCCAATATGGGGGTATATAGTTCATTGCCCTCCACTTCCCGAATTTTTTTGGTGGCCTCAAACCCGTCCATTTTGGGCATCTGACCGTCCATCATGATCAAATCATATTTTTCAGGTGCAAACAACTCCAGGGCTTCGAGTCCATTGAATGCCGTTTCCACATCCCATCCCTGCAGACGCAATAATTGCGACATATACTTGCTGTTGTTGGCATCATCTTCAACAACCAGTATGTTCAGAGGTTTTTTCCGGGGGGCGTATTCTTTACCGCAAGGATCTGACACCTGGCCGCCATAGGTTTCGGTCAAAGGCACGGTGAAAAAAGCAAGGCTGCCCTTCCCCGGCTTGCTTTCAAAACCCACCTTGCCTCCCATCAGGTCAACCAGGTTTTTTACAATGCTCAGGCCGAGTCCGGCCCCCTTGTATTCCTTCCGGGATGAATTGTCCAGTTGATGAAAGGAGTCAAACATCAACCCGATGTCTTGCCGTCGAACCCCGATTCCGGTATCCCTGACCGAAAACATCAGTCCCCGCTCATTGACCTGGGAAACAACCTTGCAGACACCCACGGTGATCTCTCCCCTGGTGGTGAATTTTACGGCATTGCTGATCAGATTGTTTAATGCCAACTGGATTTTTTGTTTATCGGAACAGATACATTGGGGCACATCGGGCTCAATCCGGATAAATAATGTGTTGTTTTTTTCTTTTGCCTGCACCGAATAGATGTCAACGACCTCTCCGATCATATCCCTGACAAAAAATTGCCGGCAAACGACTTCCGGTTTGTTTTCTATGATGCCCGAATAGTCCAGCAAACTTTTGATGATCATCGTAAGGTTCTCTGATGACAACAGAATGGACTTCAAATAACCGTTTTGTTCGTTATTAAGCGTTGTATTTTCGAGCATGCGTGCCATGCCTACAAGGGCATTGAGCGGATTGCGCATCTCATGATTCAGGTTGGTCAACAACTCCGACTTGGCCCGGAAAACGCTCTCTTCGGGCGAAATATCCAAATAGTGTGCACCTCCTTTTCTGTAAAGTCGTAAACTTTCCTGTACAGCCTTCAGCTGGATTTCGGCATATATCTTTTCGACCCATTTGTCAACGACCCCCGGCAAACATTCCAGTATGTCTTCCTGACGCGGAAATACTTCAAACACCCCCATGGCCTTCACTTCCCTCACACTGACCATATCGGATGAATCCAAAAGGACCAGGCTGTTAACAAACAAGGCTTTTGCATGAAAACAACGCAACACTTCCTTCCAGCCTTTGCCAAGCAGTTCCGAATCAATTATGTAGAAATTGATGGTCAGGGTATGTTGTTGTTCCCAGTCAACAGCGCTTTCAGCACTGTCAAGGACACTGCACTCATAGCCCTTCTCACCAAGTATTTTCAGAATATTATGACCCAGGTCATGGTCTGCGGTCAATATCATGACATGGAACCCGTCCCGGAGCCAGCGATCATCAACAAATGTATTCCGGTTGTCCTGCATGCCGTGCATTGTTTTAAGAAATGATAAAAATACTCAAAAATATCCGGGCGGGGTATCCGTTCAATATATAAAAAAGGCTTTTTAAAAAAAAACAGCCGATCCCTTATGCATTGTACATGCTCCATAAAGCCTTTAAAACTTTTTGTAATTTTGTGTTTCAAAATAAACCGGATATGATGAAGCAATTAAAAAAAATGATCACGATCCTGTTGGGCATCTCCCTTTTGGTTACCGCATGCGATCCTTTTGACGATGACAGCATGTCATCGGAAGAGATCCTGGAGGTACAGATGCCCTTCGTACAATACTTAATTTCATATTGGCGGGGCATAGATACGGGTCGCTTCCAGTTGCAGTGGTCGCAACAGCTCAGCGGGGTAAGCGGCAGGCACCTTGCCGTAGACCGCTACCAGATGGAGCGGTTTGATACCGAAAACATCTGGTATTTTTATTACGACCACATTTACCGAGACCTTCAGAACATCATCGCAGTCTCTACCGAGATCAATGCAAGGGCTTACCGCGGCATCGCCCGCATTTTGCAGGCATACAGTCTTGGGTTTATGACCGACACCTGGGGAGATGTTCCCCATGAAATGGCCATGGGCTATTTTTCGCAGGTCAACCTGGTTACCTACGACGAACAGCAGAATGTTTACATGGAAATCATGCAGTTGATCGAGCTGGGGATCCAGGACCTGAATGCCGCCCCGCAGGGTGGTGGATTGCTCCCCGGTCCCGAGGAAGACCCCATCTACCAGGGCAATCTGGGTCAATGGAAAAAAGCCGCCAATGTGATCAAAATCAGGCATCTGCTGCGCATGGCCAATCAGTCGGGCAATTACCACATCGCCCTGGGTCATATAACCAGTCAGCCCATGTTTGCCGGATTACATGACAACATGGTGTATGCTTACCGGGAAGACCTGGATCAGGTGAACCCGCACTATTTTTTCAGGGAGGTAACCCGGGCCGGTGCATTCTTCGTAAATATGCTCCTGCAAAACAACGACCCCCGGATCCCACACCTGCTAAGCAAAAACGTGTATGGCGAATATGTTGGCACCCATCCGGGGTCGGCCATGCACAATGCCTCCTCACCCGGGCCTGCCGTGGCCTCGCGGGCAACCCCCCTGGCCCTGATCACCTACACCGAACAAAAGTTCATTGAAGCGGAGGTGTTTTACAAATCAGGCCAGCATGCCCTGGCCGATGCGGCTTTTGAAGAAGCCGTCATCTCTTCCCTGCGTTCCTTTGACGTAGAGGATCCGGCATGGGAAGCGGAACACGCCTCGGTGGAAAATGTCACCCTCGAACAGATCATCCATGCGAAATACGTTGCCCTTTTCCTTAACCCGGAAGTTTGGTCTGATTACCGCAGGACAGGCTTTCCAAACCTGGAAGGCTTTAACGGGGAGGAAATCCCCCGGCGCTTTCTGTATGCAGAGCGGGAATACAACATCAATTCCGCCAATGTGCCGCCCGATGTAGACATGTATACCCGGATGTGGTGGGATTCGGAATAAGTAAGCAGTTAGTATTTGGTATTTTATAAAGATCCCCAGTCGAATTCACGACTGGGGATCTTTAGTTGGTTTCCGGTTTAAACCGGAAGAGATTTCTTATGTATTAGTTCTGGTCGCCTTCTGAAATGGCATCATTGGCATCGAGCTCATCCTGTGGGATCATCCACTGCCATCTCGCATCTCCGGCTGGCATTTCCAGGATGCCGGCCATGCCCGGGTCATGTCCCATGCCATGGCGATCAAGCGGCAAGCCCAGACGCTTGATGTCAATCCAGCGATGGCCTTCGGCCCACAACTCAATGCGGCGGTGCAACATGATCTCCTCCAGCAGGGCACTGCCTGTGCTGGTAGACAGCGTATAGTCCGGGTCACGCTGGCTGATGACGTCATACAAGGTTTGTGCGGCGGCACCATCCTGGCCCAAACGGGCCTGCGCCTCGGCCTTGATCATGAACATTTCGCCTAGGCGCATGTAGATATAGTCCGCTTCCCAACTTCCAAGTACCTGCACCAGTTTTTTCATCTGGGTCAATGGGGGAATGTCTGCCCCAAAACCGCCATAGCTTCCCGTAAAGGACATATCCGGGGGTACCCACAGGTTTTTCCTGCGGTCGCTGTCCGGTATCTGGTCATACAGCCAGGGGCTGATCTTTTTCTGCCCTCCCAGCGATGCATATGACATAAAACGCGGGTCCATGTGGCTCATGTAAGAAGCATAGATGGTGGCGTGCTCCGCATTGATGATGGAGCCCCACATCCATTCCGACGAAAGGGCGGCGTTGTTGAAACCGGACGGGGCAGTATAATCGTATCCAATTTTGTTTCCATCATCATCATACAATTCCTGGAATTGATCTGGATAGTCTCCGGGGCCGAACAGGTTGCCGGCGCCGTGATAGTTGATGGCCAATTCCGCATGGTCACGCGCCAGAGCCCAATCTTGCATGGCCAGCCCCACCCTGGCCATAAAGCCATGTGCAACGGCCAGGTTGATGTAAGAACGGTGCGGCCTTGAGTTGTCGCCGTCAAACAGGGCGATGGCCTCTGTCAGGTCGGATTTCATCTGGGAAAACACCTCAGATACCGGACTCCGCGGGTGACCCTCCTGTCCGGGTTCCAGGTAAACCGGGATGCCGGGGGCAGCGGGGTTTGTGAAGTCAGAATACATCATCAGCACATGGTAATAGCCAAATGCCCTGGCGGCCAAAGCCTGTGCTTTGATGCGGTTTTTCTGCCCGGTGGGGGCATCCACATCGTCGATATACAGGATGATGATGTTGGCGTTGTTGATCAGGGCGTATGGCATGCGCCAGCGTTCAGCGGTAACAGCTGCAACAGGGTTGCGGTGGGTGATCCAGCGGTGCGTTGCATTGAACCAGCCGTATCCGGCGGAGTGAACCACCATGTCTTCGCCCATCAGGTCCATTTCGAGCAGGTTGGCCATGTGCCCGAAACCGTGGTGGGATGAATACCCCCAGCCCCAACCCGGGTGCCATGCGTAAAGATAACGGTACAAGCCGTTGAGTGCCAGGTTCGCTCCTTCGATCGACTCAAACATCAAATCAGATGACAGCCGGTCTGTGGGAGCCGTTTCCAGGAAGTCTTGTTCGCAACTCCCGAGGAAAAAGATCAGCACGATAAGCGCAATGATTTTATTTAGTTTTTTCATAATATTCTCTGATTTTTTTTTGATTAAAACTGCAAGTTAAGACCGAATGTAATGGTTCTGACCGGAATGTAGCCATGGTTGGTCTGGCCGGTAAAGCTATGCTGCGGGTCCATGCCTGTATTCTCATTCCACACAAACAGGTTGTCTGCGGAAACAAATACAGAAAGATCCGCAATGCCATACTGGTTGGAGAAGCTCTGAGGCACCCTGTAGTTCAGGGTTACGTTTCTCAGGGCCACATAGTCCATGGGCTGCAGGTA
>PWON01000227.1 GCA_003557385.1 Bacteroidales bacterium
AATTTTTAATTCTAAACCAATGCAATTCATTCATTTAAAAAACTGGAACAAAATGAAAACACAAAAAATCGTTATATACCTGAGTTTTATCTTCCTGGCCGGCGTGTTTTTCTCCTGCGATAATTTTCTTGACCTGGAGCCACAGCAATCAGTCAGTGATGATGCGATCTATGCCGACCATGCCGGGGTGACCAACGCCTTGCACGGTGCGTACTCACTGGTAGCCAGTTCAAATTTATATGCCGGCACCAGCGTCTTCCACAGCGACCTGGTGGCCAATTCCGGCGAACTCAACTGGACGGGTACCTTCATACAGTATCGCCAGTGGAACTGGAAAGCCATGGACGCCAATGACGGGTTCATATCCGCCAAATGGAGCGTCAGTTACAAAGCCATTGACCTGTGCAACAACATCCTGAACAGCCTCGATGTGGTTGATGAGGGCCACCGGGCCAGGGTAGAAGGGGAAGCCCGCTTTATCAGGGGCATCCTTTATTTTGAACTGGTACGCTTTTTTGCCCTGCCTTATGTTTCGGGGCAGAACAATCCAGGTGTGCCGCTTATACTTACTCCGACAGCCGGGATCACCGACGATGATTACCCGGAGCGGGCCGGTGTGGGTGCTGTATACCAGCAAGTGCTCTCTGACCTGAACCAGGCCAAAGATCTGCTGTCGGGAGTACCAACCGGTGCCGGTGCAAACGGTGGCCGTGCCACCTCAACCACCACCGCTGCCTTCCTCTCCAGGGTGCATATGGCCATGGAAGACTGGCAGGCTGCTGCCGAGCATGCCAACCTGGTGATTGACAACCTTGGTGGCTACGGTGCTTTGCATGGAAATATCAGGGATGCTTTTAACAATGACGAGTACACAAGCGAAGATGTGTTCATGATCAATCAAAATGCAACCAGCCATGCCGGAGCGGCCAACAGCGGCATTACCACGTTTTTTGCCAGTTTGCCCGGATTGGGGCGTGGTGATGTATATGCAACCGGTCCGTATTTTGATATGTTTGACCCTCAGGATGATCGCATTCAGATTACCGTGGATCCGGATATTGGATCTATTGAAGATGTTCCCACCATGTTCTACATTGGTGTGGGTACGGATTCAGGCAATGAGATGACGGCCAAGTGGGGCAAATACGACGCCAATGTACCCGTCATCCGTCTGGCAGAGATGATCCTTACCAGGGCGGAGGCGAATTTCCGCAACGGATCTGCCATTGGTGCGGATCCCCTGGATGACGTCAACGAGATCAGGGCCCGCTCAAATGCCGGTGATGCATGGACATCATTGACCCTGGACATGATCCATGAGGAAAGGTTCCGTGAACTGGCCCTCGAAGGTCATCGAATCCACGACTTGCGCCGTTTCAGGGGCAGTGTGGTAGGCCCCGCTGGTTCTCCCTGGGTAGGGGAGACCCTCCAGTGGGATGATGGAAGGCTTGTACTTCCCATTCCGCAGCGTGAAATTGATGTGAACCCCAACCTGACGCAAAATGATGCTTACTAGCATGATTATGGCGATTTTAAAAAACCCCGGCCGCACGGCCGGGGGTTTTTTGTTTATGCGGTTGTAAAAAATGTGGCCTTTTCGCCGCCGTATCATTACCTTTGTGTCAAAGTAGTCTTCGTTGATTCACACGTAATAAAATTGTAATGGAGCACGAAAGGGAAAACAGAAAAAACATACGGATTGGCATCAGCCAGGGTGATGTAAATGGTATCAGTTATGAGATCATCATCAAAACCCTGAGTGATTCAAGATTGCTTGAATTTTTTACCCCGGTTGTTTACGGGTCTTCAAAGGTGGCGTCATACCATAAAAAAATCCTGGGGTTTCATGATTTCAATTTTAACATCATACGCGGAGCCGACCAGGCACTGCATGGCAAAGCGAACCTGATCAATATTTTTCAGGATGAGATAAAAATAGATTTGGGACAGACCACGGAGGTGGCCGGACAGGCTGCATTTTACTCCCTGGAAAAGGCAACGGATGACCTTGCAAAAGGGCATATTGACGCCCTGGTCACGGCACCGATCAACAAGCAAAACATACAGAGCGAGGATTTTAACTTCCCGGGCCATACCGAATACCTCACCAGGAAATTTGGTGCCGAGGAGAGCCTTATGCTGATGGTGAGCAATCAAACCCGCATTGGGGTCATCACAGGGCATATTCCCTTGCGCGATGTTCCGGGAAAAATCAATCAGGAGCGCATACTTAAAAAAGTCCATATTTTAAACGCTTCCCTGAAAAGGGATTTTGGGATAAGAAAACCCAAGATCGCCATCATGGGCTTAAATCCCCACGCCGGTGATAAAGGGGTGATAGGCATCGAAGAACAAGAGGTGATCATGCCTGCTGTCCGTCGAGCCTTTGATGAAGGTATTCTGGCGTTCGGACCTTATCCTGCCGACGGTTTTTTCGGATCGGCTTCATTCAATCATTTCGATGGCATTTTGACCATGTACCATGACCAGGGACTGATCCCGTTTAAGACACTGTCGTTTAAAAGCGGGGTGAATTTCACCGCCGGATTGCCCGTGGTGCGCACTTCTCCTGCCCATGGTACGGCATTCGATCTGGCAGGCAAGGGTACCGCCTCTCCCGATGCATTCAGGGAGTCGGTTTATCTGGCGATTGACGTGGTGGGAAACCGGAGGATGGAAGATGAAATGTCTTATCCCCTTCCGGATGCTGATCCTGCAGAGGAAGAGAAAGATTCGGACAAGTAACAGCATATGACCGGTGATGCAGCGTATTTGGTTTCAGACGTGGCCCGAATAACAGGCGGCCGGGCAATCGGGGATCCGGGCGAAAAATATATGGCCCGTTTTCTGCTGATCGACAGCCGCAAACTTCTCTCCCCGTCCCATACCTTGTTTTTTGCCTTGCAATCAAGGCAGAACAATGGGCATCGTTACGTTAAAGACCTGCTGCAAAAAGGGGTGCGGGCTTTTGTTGTAAAAACGGTGTCAGAAGAGTGGCTTGAAAATTTTCCTGAGGCCAGTTTCATACTGGTTGGCGATCCCCTTGTTGCAATGCAAAAACTGGCCGCGTATCACCGGGCCCGTTTTACTTACCCGGTACTTGCGCTAACGGGCAGCAATGGAAAAACCGTGATCAAGGAATGGTTGTATCAGTCGCTATATGAAAAATATCCCATTGTAAAAAACCCGAAAAGCTACAATTCGCAAATTGGTGTCCCGTTGTCGGTATGGCTGATGAGTGACCGGCATGCGCTGGGGGTTTTTGAAGCGGGGATATCGCAGCCCGGGGAAATGACCACACTGGCCAATATTCTGAAGCCTGAAACGGGCATTTTTACCAATATCGGACCGGCGCATGATGAGGGATTTGGGTCCCGGAAAGAGAAAATTCAGGAAAAACTCAAGCTTTTCAGTCATTCGAACACCCTGATCTACTGCAGGGATCATCAGGATATTCAAGAGGAGATATGCCTGTGGCATCAGGATCGCCCGGACATCAAATTGTTTTCGTGGGGGTGGGACCAGGATGCGGACGTTCAGATCATCAAACAGGAAAAAGGGGAGGATCACACCATCACTACCATGTTGTATCAGGGACAGACATTGAAGTTGTCCATCCCTTTTTGCGATGATGCTTCCGTGGAAAATGCCCTGCACGTGAGTGCGTATATGAAATATGCCGGCCATGATGACGGGTTTATCTGCCAAAAGGTGGCTGCCTTGCAACCCGTAGCCATGCGGCTGGAGATGAAGGAAGGTGTTAATAATTGTACCATAATCAACGACAGCTATAATTCAGATATTTACTCCCTGGGTATTGCCCTGGATTTTATGGCCAAGCAGCTGCGGCACATGGAAAAAACCCTGGTGTTGTCTGATATTTTGCAGGCCGGGGTTCCTGATGAAACATTATATGCAGAAGTAGCTTCACTGGTGTCTTCGAAAAAGGTAGAACGCCTGATTGGCATTGGCCCCAATATCTCCTCGCAAGCCGGCAAGTTTACCATCCCGGCCAAATTTTACAGGAGCACCGATGATTTTATTACCCATGCCGACCTGAATCATTTCCGGAATGAGGCCATTTTGCTGAAGGGTTCCAGACCATTTGAATTTGAGCATATAAGCAATCTCTTACAGCAAAAGGATCATCAAACCATACTGGAGATCAATCTCGATGCCCTGGTGCACAACCTTAATGTATTCAGGTCATTGCTTTCGGAAGGCGTCAAGACCATGGGGATGGTGAAAGCTTTTTCCTATGGCAGCGGAAGCCTGGAGGTTTCCCGGATGTTGCAATACCACAATGTGGATTACCTTGCTGTGGCATATGCCGATGAAGGGAAAACCTTACGCCAGGGGGGTGTCCACATCCCCATTGTAGTGATGAACCCGGAGATACGGTCGCTTGACACCTTACTGCATTACAGTCTGGAGCCGGAAATTTACGGGTTTCCATTGTTTCAGCGATTTATTGACGCATTGGAAAAGCTGCCTGCTAAAACCGGGCAACCCACTTATCCGGTACATCTGAAACTGGATACCGGAATGCACAGACTGGGTTTTGTCCCCAATGAGGTGCATGACCTGATCACTGTATTCAGGAATAATCCACATTTGCATGTGGCATCGGTGTTTTCTCATCTGGCAGCCAGCGAAGAGTCGTCGCACGATGCTTTCACCAGGAAGCAGATTGCGCAGTTTGAGCAGTCGTGCCGGGCGCTTGAAAACGCCCTGGGATATCCTTTTTTGCGCCACATATGCAACTCTGCGGGCATCAGCCGTTTTCCGGAAGCACATTTCGACATGGTGCGCCTGGGCATAGGGCTCTATGGGATAAGCGGCGACCCCGGGGTGCAATCATTACTGCATCATGTCAGTACTTTCCGGTCGGTGGTGTCGCAGGTCAAAACCTTGTCGCAGGGGGATACCGTCGGTTACGGTCGTGCCGGCATGGTCATTGACCATATGGAAATAGCCATTGTGCCGGTAGGATACGCAGATGGTTTGAACAGGCGGCTGGGTAATGGCCGTGGCAGTTTGCTGGTAAAAGGCCACAGGGCTCCTATTGTCGGGAATGTAAGCATGGACATGTGTGCCATTGACGTGACGGGTCTCCATGCGAAAGAAGGGGATGAGGTGATCGTCTTCGGGGAGGGTTTGCCTGCTGAAGAAATGGCGGCAGTCCTGGATACGATTCCTTACGAGGTATTTACTTCCATTTCTCAACGTGTCAAGCGGATCTATTACCAGGAGTAGAAAGCACCCAGTTTTTCAGGATCTGCTTTCCGGGGTGTGTCATCACACTTTCCGGGTGGAATTGAACCCCTTTCAGATCAAAGCTCCTATGCCGGATGGCCATGATCAGGCCTTTTGTGTCGGTGGCCGTCACTTCTAACACCGGGGGAAGATGCACCGGGTCAATGACCCATGAATGATAGCGGCCGGTTTCGAAGCGTCCGGGACAACCAAAAAACA
>PWON01000075.1 GCA_003557385.1 Bacteroidales bacterium
ATGTTTTCATTATTGATAAACATCTGTAAAATTAAACATTTGTTTTATTTGTTCAAACAATTTATCGACTTGCTTCAATGCAATAAATTTTTCTGGTTTTAAATTGCCGACTTTGGGGCAACCAACATTGCCCGGAAAACTCTAATTTAGATTGGTCTGGTTTTTAGGGGGGGAGGTCATTGCTTTTCACAGGCATCTGCTACAACTCCTGGAGCGGCTAAACAAACAAATGCTTAATAGCAAAACAGGTATGCTATAGATTTTCAAGATTGGGGGCCAGATAGCGAAAAACATCGGGTATAAGCGGATTATCTAATACAAAAATCCGGCGTCTGTCAAGGTTAAGCTGCTCTGTAATGTTGCCGTAATACTCATTAAAAATGGCATCCAGTTTGCCTGAAGAGATAATGCTTTGCAGCCCTTGCTCAATCCTTTCAGCCATTTTTGGCAGATCCGGGTTTACATAAAACACAAGCGGAAAAGGGTAAAAGAGCAATATATTTTGATCGATAATCAGGCCTTCATGTTTCGATGCCCGGTTTTCATACACACCTAAAACCTCATTTGCACCGTAAGCACTGTAGTCAAAAAGTTTGTTCTGAAGCCGATCAAAAATATCATCGAAGCTGCCCTTTTCAACTACATTGTAGCCGTTGTGCCTGAAAATAGTTGCATCACTCCATGTCTCGGGAATGCCATGGTTCAGTTTTTGCAAATCCTCGTGTCGGCTGATTTCGCCAAATAAACCAGCATCCTCCTTCCTGATAATCGGAACTCGGTATCCCAGCAGATTTTTGGTTAACAGCTGAGGGATTACAATCATATCACCTTCCTTAAATTTTTGATTGCCGGCGATGGTCACAAACAAGTCGTGGCCCTTCTCCGTAAATACAAGCGATTCATCATCACCGGGATAGTCTTCCAAAGTTTCCTTTAACTCCCATGCTCCCCATTCTGCTTCAGTTGCTTTCAGAATGGATTTTAATACCTCGCGTTCATAAACCTGGCGCGTGACAGACCTGTTCCCATTCCAAAAATCAACTGTTGTGGTTTTTTGTATGTTTTGTTCCATTGATTTGGTTTTAGATTCATTGCCGGAGCAGGCTATGAATGATAAAGATATGGAAATCATTAAAACAGGCAGCAGGCGTAATATTTTTTTCATGATAGTTTCTTTAGATATTGATTTTAAGGACAAGCAAAGAATCTGTGTTTTGTAGTATTTAATATTCTTCTTGCGGCTTGACATTTTTAAGGCAGGATATTTACAATCACAAATTAACTTTCCTAAAAGCACATCCGTAAGGTGTGAAACATATAAGCTGTTAGCAACTGGGCTTCACTATCTAAAAAGTCTTAAATATCTTTCAAAAACATACACCCGACTACGCTGACTTCCTGTAACTTCTTTTAAAATATCCAGTCTTTCTAAATCAACTATCAATTTATACGCTGAGGGCATAGATACTCCTGCAATTTCACTAACTTTTTCTGCATTTAGCATTGGACGATTATACAAATAGTCAACAATCTTCTTTGCATTTGCAGCTCTACTACCTAATTTCTGAACGCTTGCGTCAACCTGCTTTTGTAATTGAAGAATATTATCAAAAGTTATTATTCCATTCTTTGCAGTTTCAATTATTCCAACTAAAAAAAACTTAAACCATTGTGAACGATTGTTTTTATCCCTTACTATCATTAAGTTTTCATAATACAATTTTCTGTTTTTTTCAAAAAAGTCAGATAAATACAAGATAGGTTTCTTTAATATTCCTTTGCTAACTAAATATAACGGAATGAGCAATCTGCCAACCCTTCCATTTCCATCAAGGAATGGGTGAATCGTTTCAAACTGATAATGAACAAGAGCGATCTTTAACAATTCAGGAATTAATATTTCTTCATTGTGAAGAAAATTCTCGATATCACTCATTAATTCTGGCACAGAAGTATGGACTGGTGGAATAAAAACAGCATCATTAATCGTTGCTCCGCCAATCCAATTCTGACTATTTCTAAATTCACCAGGTTGTTTTCGTTCCCCACGAACTCCTTGAAGCAGAATTTTATGAGTTTCACGAATTAATCGTGAAGAAAATGGAAGTGCCTCCAGTTCCTTTATAGCCCATTCCATTGCTTTGGTATAATTCTGAACCTCTTCCCAGTCATCTCTTTTATCTAGTGGAATGTCTTCTTTTTCTAATAATGCCTCTTCCATATTGGTTTGTGTCCCTTCAATTCTGCTACTTTGAGTGGCTTCTTTAAGAACATGCATGCTAATAAAGAGGTCAATATTGGGAATATACTTTGAGAACATATCCAGCCTGCCTAATTCTCTGTCCGCTTGACTCAATAGATGCAGCACCTCCATATTATCAACGTGCAGTTGTTTGTTGATAAAAACAGGTTGAAAACTCTTATAGTACCCTTGACTAATGTATTGTCCAGATTTATATTGTTTCATTCTAATTATTTTAAACAAAGATAATCTTTATTTAAGAAAAATAGAAATTAATTAAATAAGAATCGATTCTATTTAAGTTTTCTTTCGTTGGAGAGTTGCTTTTTGTAGCGGTCGCCTTGTTGCTAACGCCCCGGCTTGTATGCGCAGTGAGGGTGGTTTTGTGCAGACTTGTTTGCGGCTTGACATTTTTGCTTTTTTTGAGCGCCGGGGCGTTGGAAGTCAACAGGCAGGGTAAAATTGCCTGCAAGGCAATGATCTGCTGTCGGGAGAAACCGGGAAGACTTTTGAATGCTGGAACATCACAATCGATGACGACAAGATGTTTTGGGAAGGGTTAAGGGAAAACAACCATATTGCAACATTCGAAATGATCAGGGTAGACAGTCCGCCTTTGTAAAACTTATCAGAATCTTGAAGCCCGATTATTCACAGGGCCGGAGAAAAGAACCTACCCGGACACACAAATTGTAACATTACCGATCCTGACCATGAAGAATACCGGTGTAAGATTCTTTCTTTGTGATTTCTTTTCCCTGAGTAATACTGGTTAACACATATTTCATTTCACCACAATTTTTTTGATAACAAAACCGCTTGCATGGTCAAGTTTCAGCATATAGACACCCTGCATTAAGCTTCCGGTATTGAGCCTGAGTTGTTGCCTGCCTTGTGTTTCAACCGACCATGTTTTTACCGCCTGCCCGTGCATATTGATTAACGACAACCCGGTTGCTCCTGCGCACTCATACTCCACGAACAGCCAATCGCCGGCCGGGTTTGGAAAGACTTTAAAGTAAGGGCAGGTTTGGGTCTCATATCTTTCTTCATCAGGATCCGTAACTTGTACTGTCTCATCCATGGGTACACCATGTACACTGACATTATCGAAGCGGTTGTTTCCGGATGTGTTTTCGGCATTGTCGCCACCGAACAATATCCTGAACTGCAGGTTAGCATTGTTGCTGACATCAGGTATGTCAGACAAATCGAATGTTTTCAGTTCCCATAAAGGAAGCAGCTGAGTCAGGTATGCTTGTTCGGCCAGGTACCATGTGCTGCCACTGTCGGTCGAGTAAAAGAATGCCTGTTCGGTAGCGCCATTATTGGTTCTTGTTGTGGCATAAGCCACGCTGATGTCCTCATAAGCGGTTGTTGGCACATGGAAGATCAACTCACGTGTGTCGGCGGGGTTTCTTGCCCTTAGCACTGCACCCTGATCTGCTTCCTGCCCCTGGTGCAGGTTCAGGTTCGACACCGGATCATCTTCCCGGTGCGTTCGGCGATCCATATAGCCCGGGCCCGTTCCCGGGTATGTTATGGTACCCGTCTCTACTCCGTCGGCTGTAAAGTCTGTGTTGACAACAGAGAATGTTCCTGCGGGCAGATCGTTGAAATGCCAGTAATGGATAATTTCAGGATCAGGGGTTTCCGTTTCTGCGAAAAAAGCCGTGAGGCTGATATGGCTTTCAGGCGTCAGTCGCAGGACCGGTTCGGTGCTGTTCTGACTCCCTTCCCAGTGGCTGAATTCAAAACCGGGGGCAGCAATGGCCTCTATCTCAACCGGTATGCCGTGAAAATAAATTCCTGTCCATGGATAAGTATCTTCAGGAATACCTGGTGTTTCAGGGTTTATGTTTATGGTGTTGATGCGGATATAACCGTGATTGGTTTGATCCACATCAAGACTTATGTCAACATTGGATGGAATATTAAAGTACTGACGAATATGCAGGCGCTGATAGTGAGGGCGTTGGTTAGCGAAATGGATCATAGTGGCTACATTGTTATTCCATGCGACAAAGCTGCCGGGAGCGCTCCACCGGTGAATATGTTCCGGAATTTCAGGTTGGATGATCTGCTTCATTTCCTGGATGATGGGAACCACCCTGGCCGGCTGGAAATGGGTGTTGAGCAAATCCGCAAAGCGATTGATGAAGCCAGTTTTGAACTCAGGGTTTATGAGCAGTGTGCGAAGCAGAAAAGTTGACCAGGGAGGGTTTGGCCAGTTCGGTCCGTTGGGGTCGGTGGCAAATGCCAGTGTGTTGTGAGTGAACGAATTTGCACCACCGAAAAGCCCAAATCCAAAATCAGTGTCGTAAAGCATCCATCGCCAGCGGCCATCATGCCCAAAAGGTGCTTCAGGAAGATATTCCGTGGTGCGTAGCCGCCAGAAATCAATGTTGTTTCCGGGCCAGTCGGTGTTTTTAACATAGATTTGCGCAATGTTATAATCAGTAAAGTTGGAAACATCCATCATGGTGTTGATATGGGCGTAATTTTCGGGCTGACTGATATCATTGTCGGCCATATAGTTGCGCATGGCGTTGTAATGGGAAGGATCACCTTCCTTAACAGAGGCATTTCCGTCCAGCAGGTCAATGTTTTCAGCATCTACACCATATACCCTGGCAAGGTAGTGTTTGTCATATCTCTCCCTGAAATTATGTATGCCCCAGTATTCGGAGTTGATAAATACAATCACCGGCCGATAGTCCTGGATATCGAAGTCCAATCTGCCCACAATCTTCTGTATGGCGGCATCTCTAAAAAGAGTATTGTCGGCATCATTGCCCGAATTGCGGAGCAAAAGCCTATTGAAGCTGGTATACATACTACCGGGGAAAACCGAATAGTTAAAGTATTGTGTACCATAGCGGTTTCGGGCATATAACCGCAGTGATTTCTTGGGGAACGAGCGCGACCATCCGCCGTGTATCCTAACCCCGATGTCCTGGGTTAGATCTGCATGATCTGCGCCGGGAGGAAATATTTCCATGTGTGCCGGATATTCCCACTCCACACCCCTTCTCCAGTAATTTGCCGGAGAACCTCCGTTGGCAGAAGCCCATGTATTGCCTTCCCGCCAGTTATCAAAATCAATGCCTGCCACATAGATCCCATCTTCATAATCATAAAAGCTGTCTTCCTGGATAGAGATTGACACTACCGGCAAGCTGTATTGATTGCGTCCGGCTTCTGAAACAAAATAGCTGCTGCTTA
>PWON01000054.1 GCA_003557385.1 Bacteroidales bacterium
GATGAATCCTGACAGTTGGGCTCCTTTTACATTTCCTCCGGCAACATTTCCGAATCCTGCACCCTGAAAGCCCTGTATATCCCCGCCGGCAACATTTCCGAATCCTGCACCCTGAAAGCCCTGTATATCCCCGCCGGCAATATTCCCGAATCCTGCACCCTGAAAGCCCTGCAGATTTCCTCCGGCAACATTTCCGAATCCTGCACCCTGAAAGCCCTGTATATCCCCACCGGCAACATTTCCGAATCCTGCCCCGGAAAAGCCATGGTAACCCCCGCCAACAACATTGGCAAATCCTGCCCCGGAAAAACCATGGTAACCCCCGCCAACAACATTGGCAAATCCTGCCCCGGAAAAACCTTGTGTTTGTCCTGCTGCTACATTGATAAAACCGGACCCCATAAACCCGTTGAAATTTCCTGAATTAACGTTGAAAAATCCAGCCGCCTGGAAGGCATTGACATGTCCTGTTGCAAGGTTTCCAAAGCCCGATAATTGCATGCCGTTCACATGCCCGATGGTGATGTTCAGAAAGCCTCCGGCTTCAAATTTTTCCACGCCCCCGGTAATGCCGGCAAATATATTAAGGCTTGCTTCGTATCGGTTGTGGAGGGTTTCAGCACCATCTGTTCCGATAAAGGGGATGATGCTCATTTGAAAATCGCGGATAGGCTTATTATCTGAATGGTTCTGACCGCTTAAGGGCAGCGCAAATAGAAAAGAAATCAAAAATCCTGTCAGTAATCTTGTTTTCATACAGGTAGCATTTAAAATATTCGATTAAGATGCATGTATTTTATCAAATATTGTGCCGGATATCCCAAAATCTCCAGCGATTTTTATATTTTTAATGTCTTTAGACAATCATTGAAATGAAAAAGTTGCTTACACCAACGTTGGATCTCTTGACCCTTGGTTTGATAGTGATGATACACTATTTTGTGCCCGGGTACCGGGTCATCCTGTACCCATGGCACATGGCAGGTGTCCTTGTTTTGCTGCCGGGTCTTTTTTTGATGGCCAGCTCGTTTTTCATGTTTCAAAAATACAAAACACCCATGTCGCATAACCGGTCATCACGCCTGATCACCTCTGGGGTGTTTTCCCTGTCGCGCAATCCCATTTACCTTGGGAAGGTCTTTCTGATGACCGGCCTGGCCATAATCACTGCCCATCTGTTCTCCCTGCTGGTAGTGGTCGTTTACATCATTCTGTATCATGCATGGGTCATTCCTATGGAAGAGCGATTGTTGCAGCAGACATTCGGGCATGCCTACATGAAATACCGCAAGAAAGTCAGACGATGGCTTTAGTCCGCAAAGGCTTAATACCTGCTGCAGATCTCATACAGTGTTTCCACGGCATGATGGTCGCGTGAGAATTGGCAGGCCTCATTGCGTTTGTTTGCAACATACTGTCCGGTAATGCCTTTCATGCCTGGATCGGTTGCGCAGTACAGGGGTGTTGCCGCCCCTTGATCAGGTGATTCCCATCCACCGTAGCCCAGGCTGATGCTGAGTTTTGAACGCACATCACCCGGGTGGGCCGACAGCACCGCGCGGGCTTGCCTGAGCGCTTCCTGGTTGCGGCCGATCATCACCAGGCGGCATCCTTTGGCGGCCATGCCTTCGGCAATGGCTTTCCCGATGGCCCCGTAGGCCCCGGTAAGAATTGCTGTGCGTTGTTTTTCCATGAAATACATTGGTTATTGGACAGCGTATGGCCATTCGCGTTTTGAGGACGTACTGGTGTTCCGCTGCCTGTTTTTTTCGGTCTGAAGGCTTCCTATGGACGCAAAATTAGCATATTCTGCTTATATTCACCATTGCTAATTCGTGGCAGGCACTGTGCTGCTTAACGATGGTTCTTTTGTCAGCTCCTTGGCTGTATCATGACCTGATCATGCCGCATGCCGGTCGCTTTGACGCATTGCCTGAAGCAGCCCGTCAGACCGTCTGCGGCGAGTGGGAGGAATGCATCAACGAATTCATCAAATGAAATTGGGTCCTACAGAGAAGTCAAAGCGAATGGATCACTGCAATGTGGTCAAATGCTGCTGCCTCTTAGCGGGCAAGTTGTCATCCGTCCCGGGACAAGGTGAGCACAAACTCCCGGAACTGCAGTATTCGTTTGTTGTTTTGCTGACGGAAGCACAGGTGTTCAAAATCCCTGGCTTTACGACGCAGATCTGTTTTGTCACAAATAGCCAGGAGCGCCTCTTTTAACTCCTTTGCATTGTGTATTCCGTGTCTTGCTCCCAGGAAAGAATAGTCCGGTTGTGTCTGGGCCAGGAGAAACATGGTATCGTAGAAATCACGGCCTTTCTGCCTGGATATAAGCGCACTTATTTTCATGGAGCACAATACGGGGTCAGAGGGTGAGGGAATGGCAAAAAACATCCCGCAGCTTTTTACATAGGTCATTGTCGGCGAATAATCCATGCCTTGATCTTCTGCTTCTATTTTGATTAAGAAGCGCTCCTCGCGATGGGGGGATAAGCCAAGTTCGTAAAGCAGACCCGGAAAATACATGTTTCTCCGGAATGCACACAGCTTTGGCCAGGTTTGGTCTCGGTTTTCGACATGGTAGCCGTTGCGTAGCAGGAATTGCGTCACGCCATCGGTCATGCGGTCAAAATCATGCTCCGACAGTCCCTTGCAGTCAAAGTCAAGGTCCTCCGAAAAACGGTCAATGCCTTTGGCCAGGCGCAGGTTTGTTCCCCCGATAAAAACCAGCCGGTTCATAAATTCGCTGGACACAAGGTAGTCGAGCATGAGCATCTGCAGGTACTCTTTCAGGATGTACTTAGTAAGCGCCGGATTAGCACTTACATAGGGAGGGAAAAAGGCTTTTATTTGTTCCGGGTTTATCATAAGCCATAGGCTTTAATCAACAAATTGACCCTGTTCATAAGAGCTTTGGAGGCCATTGTTTCAACATGGCCCAACAAGCGGTCCTTTTGAATGATTTTGTGCATGATTTGCTCGTTTAACCTTAGTTCCTCCAGTTCGTTCACCGTGTTATAAAAGGGATAAATGTACAGCAGGTCCAGCAATGCTTTTTCGGCTTGTGCCAGTCGGAAATACCGGGGGCCAGCCTGTTGTCTGATATCGAAGCCAAAGTATAGTTTCGGTTTCACGCTCTTGTATGAGAACCATCCGAGTTCGTTGTCGAAGGTGGCTGTTTTCCTTGTCGTGATGCTGGTGGTGGATGCAACGGCCTCAGGGATCAGACCGTAAACAGACAGGGCAGTGTGCAGGCTGACATACGAAGGCTTGTAAATGATTCCTGCCACATAATGATGAAAACCGGGCTCTTGCAGGAATTCGGGAAAAGTGTAATACGCATTGCGCAGTTTCACAAGCAGGCCTTGCTTTACCCACCTTCCCAGGTTGTTCTTGTCAAAGCGCGGCCGCCAGGCATATACCTGCTGTGTTGAAAAGCACGCCTGGTCTTTCCATTGCTCACGAAAGAACTGATAAAGCATTTTATTTCCTTTTTTCTGCAAATATACGGAAAAAAAGAATTATGTTGTGCCGACAAAAACAGGCCATTCCGGACTTCTCCCAGATTTATAAACACTTGAATCAAATTTGGGGGATGGGCCAACCGTCGCAACGACATTGTGGTTCAGCTGGAGGATTGGGATTAGCGCTCTCTCCTTTTTCTCACCAAAATGCCGGTGGCAAGAATTAAACTGCCTCCTGTGACCATATTCCATGTAATCTGCTCACCAAAGAAGAGGACGCTGAAAAACAATGCGGCAATGACCTCCCAGTAGGTAAAGAGTGCATAATGGCTCATCTTCAAGCGTCTTAATGCATAAAAAAACAGCATGAAGGCTAGAATGCCAATAAGAAAGCCGTACAGAGAGGCAGCGCCAATTTGTATGGCAGAAGGAGAAGGAGCATAAAACAATGCAAAGGGAAGAAAAGCGAGGGCACCTACCAGGTTCTGATAAAAAATGGTCTCTGTCCTCGAATATGTCAGGAGCTCCTGTTTGAAGATCACAGCCGTTATGGCAAAGAAAATCGCCGAGAACAGCATGGCGGCCATCCCGATGAAATCCTCGTTGCCAAAGCTGATCTCCTTATCAACATACATTATCACAATGCCCGTGAACGCCAGCGCAATCAAAAAGATCGTGCGCCCCGACACCTTTTCCTTCAAAAAAATGGCGCTGAAGAGCGTTCCAAAAATTGGCCAGGTGAACAGGATGATCACGGCATTGCCAATGGTCGTGTAAAGGTATCCCACGAAAAACAAAAACATCCTCGTGGCATTGAGGACAGATGCCAGCATCATCAAGCGGTAATTTCCACGGAACAGCTTTACTCCCTTATACTGCAGGTATCCAAGCAGAATGACCACCGGTACGGCCATCCTGAAAAAGGTGATGGTGGTGGCCGGCAGGTCAATGAGCTTGATGAATACCCCGCTCGACCCGCCTATGGTAGCGGCCAGGATAATGGCAAGATATGGATTGACCTTCATTTGTCAAAAATACACACAAGCTGAAAATAAGCCATTATTTTTTCAATGGTTTAACAGGCTTTAAATATCCGGATGGGTTCAGAATAAAACAAGTGAAGGCCCGGATAAATATTCCCGGAGGAGACGAAACCAGGCAGGCATTAAAAATACCAAGGTGCAGGTGATCGGCAATGTATTGGATATTGCCCCCACAGCGATCATTCAAAAGGGGAAAGGCTTAGTTGACAGTGGCAGCATCATGATTGCGGCGGTTCTCTCTTCTTTCGCGTATCCATTGGAACAAGGTGCTTCTTTCGTTTTTTTGACGACGAATGAAGCGGCGATTATGTAAAATGCGGCCATTCCCGTCACGGTGTTCCTGCATGCTTGCCTTCCGGTGTTGTCTGCGGGTCATGTTTATATGTTCCAGGTGGATCCGGTTGTGTGATTCCAGGGCCTGTTGGTGGTTAATAAGGTGTTGATGGATATGTGTTTCCTGTACTGATGCCGGTGGTAAAGGAGGAGGAGGTGGTGGAGGGATCAAAGAAGCCGAAGCATCCATATGGATACTTAGCAAAACAAAAATTGACAGGGATACTCCGAGTAGTGTTTTCATGGCAGATTGGGTTGGTTTTTTAGAGATTGGCCTGTTCGTATGGGTGGAGGCCTATTCATTTAATCCACAAAAACTGTACCCTTGATGCACTTTTTTTGGGAAAATCGTACTTTTAATGCACATTTGTTGTCAGGGTGTGGTTTAATACTTTATGCTATGGAAAAAAGATCTTTATTCATGAAGGCATTATTTTTTCTGGTTGTAGTGTTTGTGTTTTTTGTAAACACGCATGCCGCCAGGGTCGATACGGTGGAGGTGTACAGCGCATCGATGGATAAGCTGTTGCCGGCTGCGGTGGTGTTGCCGCAATGCTACGATGAGCACACCGACACGTATCCGGTCATATATTTGTTGC
>PWON01000032.1 GCA_003557385.1 Bacteroidales bacterium
CGCGTTCCGTACAGGAATGCTTCGGTATTGCAAAAACTCCCCCCTTTCCATATATTTACAAGAAGGAACGGGGAACGCTATCGCGTTCCGAACTGCCACATAAGAAGAGGAGGAGGTTAAGCAGGCTATGAACCCGCACTCTTTGCCTAACAGTTTCGTTCCCATAGAATTTCTATGGAGGGAGCACCGGAACTTAGCCACTGCCAAGCGAGATGAATACCGTCTTTCCCGGCTATTCTCTCCGGCCCTCAATGATCGCGTTAACCAAACCCTAAAGACCTTTTCTACCCCTATGACTGCTTGGGGCCGGGGGTCGTCGTGATAGTCCGCTCGCCAGCCCTGCTCCATGGCGGCCCTCGTACCCCAGTTACCGGCCATGCCTAATCCTACGCCGACCACCTCTTTTGATTTACCGGCCCCGGAGCGTCCGCCGGCCCTCCGGCATCCAGACGGCGAGCATTCTGGTTCCGGTCGTCCGCAGACCTATGCCCGTGAGACCCTCATAGAGGCGCTTACCCAGTATGCCACCATTACGGATGCGGCCCGTTCGCTGGGTTGCACGCCGGAGCTTTTCCATCAGACAGCCCGCACGGACGCTCCCGTGCAGGCGGCTTTACGGGACCAGCGTGCGCGTTATGACCAGCAGGTGGGCGAGGCGCTGACCAAGACCCGCGGCAACATATCCCAGGCGGCCACCCTTTTAGGCACGGACTCGAAGGCCAGTCTGCGCTATTACATCAATCGTTCTCCCCGGCTTCGCGCCACCCTGAAGGAATGCCGGGAGGGATTACTGGACACCGCCGAGGCCAATGTCTTCGAGGACATAGAGAAGGGTTCCATCCGCTCATCCTGGAAGCTCCTACAGACGCTCGGCAAGGATCGGGGTTACACGGAGAAGCGGGAGATGTCTCATAGTGGCACGGTGCATCACGGCCACGATGTCCGGCATCACACTACCCGCTCTCTCGTGGCGGCCCTCGATGACTTGGCGGAGTTATCTCCCGAGGCGGTGGAGGCTGAGTTTGTGAGTTTACCGGCAGAGGACCGAGCATTGCTCACGGCGGCCCTGGATCGCCACCAACAGGATAGCGCAGAGGCCCGGGATGAATCGGACTGAAGAGATAGAGGCTCTTCTTCGCGCGGCCAAGTATGATGAGGAGCCCGACCAACGGGCGCCGGGGAGGGAGTTGGACCTTCCAACTCCCATAGAGGCAGACGAATCTACAGGCCCTCCTCCCTCGTTTGATTCGCTGCCTCCCCCGGCCGAAGGTGCTCCTGCTGCCGGGGATGTCGTGCAGGAGCTGTTGCGCCGGGAGAAGGCCCGCACGCACCTCATCGACGTTGCACAGTACCTTGATGATACGTACGTGCCTTATCCTATTCACCGTCTCATAGCCTCTAAGCTGGAGGATGTGGAAGCCGGTCGTCTAAGGCGTCTGGCTCTTTTTGTTCCTCCTGCCATAGGCAAATCCCGGCTGGCCAGTGAGTTCTTCCCGGCCTGGTGTTATGGCCGTAATCCCTCCCTGGAGTTCATCGAAACCAGTTATGACTATGACCTGGCCACGGGCTTTGGTCGGAATGCTCGTAACCTCATGCGTGAGCCGGCCTATCAAGTTCTTTTCCCCGAGGCGGTTCTCTCTGATGATGCTACGGCCATGGACAACTGGAAGACCCAGGCGGGTGGTGAATACAAGGCGGAGGGTATTGGTGGGGGTCTTATTGGTTTCCATGCCCAGATAGCGGTCATTGACGATCCTTTCAAGAATTATGCGGAGGCGGCCAGTCCGCGCAATCAGGAAGCCGCGTGGAACTGGTATACCGGCGTCCTATTGAACCGCCTGCGTTCCTACAAGGGTGGTCCCGGTGCGGTTATCCTGATCATGCAACGCTGGCACGACAACGATCTGGGGGGTATAATCCAGGCATTGGTGGAGGATGGTGAGGAGGACTGGGACATTGTCTGCCTGCCCAGCCTGGCGGAGGAGCATGATCTGCTGGGCCGTGCTGTAGGTGAGCCTCTTTTGCCGGATGGGCCTAACCAGCGTTCTAAGTCTGAGTTGGAGGCTATTCGGGCGCGTAATCCCCGCATGTTCATGGCGGTGCATCAGCAGAAGCCCATACCGGATGACGGGGACATTTTCAAGGATGGCTGGCTACGTCCTTACGACCGGCAAAGTCTTCCCAGCGCCCTGAACGTTTACCTGACTACGGACTACGCGATGACCAAGAGCGGTGGGGATTTCACGGTCATTGTTGCCGCGGGGGTAGATGCTGATGGGCATATATGGTTATTGGATCTCTTCCGCGAGCAGTGTGATATTCTTGAGGGTGTGGAGAAGACCTTGACCATGATGCGGGATCACAAGGCCCTAAAATGTTTCATTGAGCGCACGGCCATGTCCAAGGCTTACGGCCCTCTCTTGATGAAGCGCAAGCGCGAGGAATCTATCTGGACCATTTTGGAAGATGTGAGCATCATGCGTAAGGGTGGCAAGTCCAGCCCGGACCGTGCGGGTGCTTTAGCTGGCGCTATGCAGATGGGTTACGTGCATGTACCGGCCAAGGCTCCTTGGCGGGCGGCCCTTGAGTATGAGCTGTTGCGTTTCCCTGCGGGCAAATATGACGATCAGATAGACGCCCTGGCTTTGTTGGGCATGAGGCTGACTAATTTGCGGGGTATGCGCGAGCGTTCTGAGCCCGGCAGTCATATCCCGGCCGTCAAGCCCGTATCCTGGACTTTCCAGGGGGTCATGCAGGCGGCGGAGCGCCGGCGTCATGGTCGGGGGAGTGGCCGTATAGGAGGAATTGTATTACCTTTTCCCCAGGAGTCCGCATTGGATGATGATTATGGTGAACAGGCGACGCTGCAGGCTGCAATAGAGGTGGTATAAACCATGGCGTATCCAAGGAAAGAGTCGGAGCAGGTGGCTTGGTGGACTAACCAGGTCACGTATGCCCGGCGTCGCATGAAGCCGCTCTTTGACGCATCAAATATCTTGGTTCGGCAATTCTACGGTGAGACGGCGGGGCAGCGGGAAGAGGACCGTGAGGCTACGGAGAGCAGTGACCGGCATCTGGCTCGTGTGAAGAGTGGTCTGGTATATGGTTGGATAGACCAGAGCATCAGCAACATGGTGGACCGCAGTCCGATCTTCCGTTGCGTGCCGGAGACGCGCGAGGCGGCCGAACGTATAGATCCGGAGGATCCTAACAGTCTGACCATGGCGCAGGGTGTAGAGAAGGTGGTGAATTACCGTTACCGTGAGACGAATCAATTACGGGTGGACGAGCGCACGGTGCAGGATGCTTTTCTCATGCCGTATGGTGTGGTGAAGATAGGCTACACGTTGGATTATGAGAAGCGGGCACAGGATTTATGGTTGCCGGAGGACGGTGATTTGGTCTTTGATGAGGTGGACGAGGAGAATCTTTTCCTTTTCACGGGCGTTGAAACGCGGGTAACCCCCACACAGGATCACAGGGCGCATATAGAGGGTCATACCTCTGCTCTGCAGGGTGAGCTTCTGGGCACACCGGAGGAGGCTCTTGGAACACTGGTGGCCCTCATTGAGTCGCACATAGAATACCATCAGATGTTCCTTCGCCGGCCGGATCCCTCCTCGAATGCAAATGTCAGATTCGAAGCGCCCTTTGCGGTGCATTGGCCGGCAGATATGTTTCTTACGGATGCCCTTTGCCTGGAGGGGCCGCAGGATGCCCGCTGGGTGGCCTTTGGCTGGGAGCTACCCATTGAGGAGGTGCAGGCCGATCCGAATTATCGGAATACCTCTGATCTGACTCCCAGTCGCTGGCGGGATGCGCCGGAGAAGCCCGATGAGTTGGACTCCGACGGCTTTGACATGATACGAGGCTGGGAGATATGGGCGAAGAATTTCCCTGTGGGACGCGGTCACTTTGAGGACCGGCTGCTGGTCATCGTCGAGGGCCACGATAAATTCCTGCGTAATGAGAAGGAGTGGCCATATTCCCACTTGGATGATTATCCGGCTGAGACGCTGGTCTTCCAGCCGGGCCATCGCAGTTGGTTCCACAAGAGCCCCCTATTGATGGGGGGCGCGGACACTGTGCAGGGTCTGGTCAACGAGATCCTTGACAGCTACTTGAGTATCATCCGCAAGCAGAAGAATATCTGGCTGGTGGATCCAACGAGCAATATAACCCAGGAAGTCATACAGAACATTCTAGAGGCTCCGGATGGCAGTGTTATCGAGGTGCCGGGTTTGATGGATATGGGCAACAATGCGGTGATTCCGCTGCCGTTCCATCAAGTGCCGCCGGAGAAGGGTGAGTTATTGGGGGTGCTGCAGGGTATGTTTGACCGGAGTATGGGCACACCGCAGCCGATGTCTATGCGGCAGCCGGAGAGCGCCACCGAGGCAAGCATCATGGAGAAGCGGAATACCAGCCGGGAGAACCGGCGCAGTGGTCTGCTCAGTGAGTTCCAGACGCGCAAGGCGCGGAAGATGTGGCAGTTGGACACGCAGTATAGACCTGAGCGGCTATTCCTGGTGGACAAGTCGGCCATGTCTTTTGTGGCTATTTCCGAGGAGATGGCCCGCGGTGACTATTTGTTTAGCATGGATGTGACCAGCCATTCTACGGCGTTGAGTGTAGAGCGCAGTCAGTGGATGGACCTGCTCAACCTATTTGCCGGCCTAACGCCGATGATGGTAGAGTTGTATGGTCTGCCGCCGAATCTGCCGGAATTGGCGCGGCGCTTGCTGGTGCGTGGCTTTGATGATCGGGTAGTGGAGGATGTGCTACCCATGTTAAACAAGGCCAGCCAGCAGATGCAGGAGCAGGGTGCTATGGGACCGGAGGGGGGGATGCCGGCAGAAGGCGTGGAGGCGGCGATGCAGGAAGGACGTCATGCGGATAGGGGGATAGGCCCGCTTGACCCGGACTCCTTTAATAGGGATATTCCGGTGCAAGGTAGGTTGGAGGGAGCATCGGAAACGGCTAAGGCGTGATGCCGGGGACGGCGCGGCCTATCCTGCTTTTTAACGATGTAGTGAAACGAAAGGCACGGGAGTGCCGGAAGGAGCGGTAGTAATATGCCAATGCTTGGTGGAGGCGCAAGGCCGGGAGTCGGCACGGGACAGGCACTGGGACAGCGTGGCGGTGGGATGCCTCCGCCTGCGCCTGCGGGACCGCCGGGAGCGGTCCCTGGCGCCGGTCCTGGGGGGCCGCCGGAAGGTCAGGGTATAGGCAACATCACGGTCGCGGAACTCATCGGCCTGCTGCAACAGGTTGCCGGTGCGGCATCGGGTGCCGGCCAGCCTCCGGGAGGTGAGCCGCCTCGTCCCGGCATGGGTCCGGGGGGTCCGCCGCCCGCCGGTGGGGGGCCGCCTCCTGGCGGCACACCGCCGGGGGCTCCACCGCCCGCTCGCCAACAGCCGCCA
>PWON01000228.1 GCA_003557385.1 Bacteroidales bacterium
GAGGGTGCAAAATAGTTGCTCACATGGTAACCGAAGGATCCGTAAAAAGGATGCTCCTGCACCGCCATCAGCTGAATGGTATTGTACCCGGCTTTTTCAATGCGCGGCAAAACATGCACACGAAACTCCTCCCAGGTGCCCACCCTGTAATCCTCGGTAGCCATCCCCGCGTGGGCTTCATAGATCAACGGAAAGTCCGGCGGTGCTTCCGGACAGGCATGTTTCCAGGCATAGGGTTCGGGAGGATCCCATACCTGGGCGGTGAACACCAGGCTCTGCTGATCCTGTACAACACGCCGTGCCCATGCAGGGATCCGGTCGCCTGAACCACCCTCCCAGCATATATGGAGTTTATACAGGTCGCCGTGCCGCAAAGTTTCGGGTGGCAAGTTGATCTCCCAGTTGCCGTTTTCTTTTGATTTAAAAGCATACGCCTCGTTTGGATGCCATCCATTGAAATCTCCCAGCAGGTACATCTTTGTCGCATTGGGCACCCATTCGCGCATCACCCACCCGGCTCCGTCACGGTGTAACCCGTAATAATGGTGGCCCATGGCAACATCCGGCAGAGAACCACCGGCAGCGGTAAGGGATTTCTCTTTTGCATAAGCTTTACGCAACCGGCCGGTGACCGTCCGGGCGTGTGGCATCAGGTAAGGATCTTTCTTAACGAAGTCAGGTATATACATACATTATCAACGTTCTATGGTCAGTTTTTCAAAACAAACTTCCTGGTCAAGGGCTATCCTGACCACATAAGTTCCCGGTCTGAGGGTTGAGGTATTTATCCGGATTTCATATTCCCCACCTGCTTTGGTGCTGTATACGGTTCGTCCGGTCATGTCGGTGATGTCAACAGAGAGTATCCTGCCATCTGAAGAGATGAACAGGTCGCTATCGGATGGGTTCGGAAACATCCGGACATGATGTGAAAGGGGTTCACCTGTAGGGCTTACAGATTGAAAATGAGCCACCAGGCTAAGGTCTTCTGCCGGCATGTCAAAAACATATACATCATCGGAACTGACTTCTTGCCCCTCATCTGTCCATTTCATAAACACATACGCATCATGGGCCGCGGCAATTGCTGTCACCTCTGCACCCGCCTCATATTCCCCGCCACCCTCCACGGAACCCCCTTCTTCAGGATCCGCCAACAGGTTAAGCAGGTAGGTTTGGGTTTCAACGATTCCCAGGGTGCCATCCGGATGAAGGTTCTGTGCATAGATCTCCCTGGGTCCGTCACGGTCATCGCCCCAGGCAAAAGCCCACTGTGTATGGTCATAAAAAGCAATATCCGTGTGCATCTTTGACGAGTGCACTGAACTGACATAAACCTCTTGTTCCGGCCAGGCAAATTCACCCTGGTCATTAAAACGGATCGCCTTGATGGCAGATGAACCACCACCCGTGGCGTATTCGTAAAGCAGCAAAATATCATTGTCTGCCGGCAAGGCATATAAAGGCCTTACCGGAATAGCACTCAAATTAAATATGGCACTGCCCTGCGAGCCCCATATCAAATCTCCGTCAGGGGAGACTTTTTGACAAAAAATTCCATACAGGTTCTGGTTTCCGTCTGTCTCCTGCCAAAAAATATAAGTATTCGGGTCCTGTTCAGGACTGGCAATCATTGGATAGAACTGTTGGTTGGCATGTGCGTCAGACAATAAGACCCCATTGGTCTGAAATTGCAATTCCCCTGAGGCATTTACATGCTGAATCCATGCAGAAGCAACATTCCCGGAGATGCTGTAGTCATGCCACCCAATATAAAAACCATCATTCCCGTCGGGTACAAATGATAAAATCTGTGTCCAGGCGGTAATATTTCCCTGGCCATACACCAAAACCGCATCTTCCCAAACAGGCATCCCATCTGCATCAAAACGCTGGGCATGGATGTTTCTTGTGGGTGCCCAGAAGGCACCACTGTCGTGGTAATACTTCATAACGACCTCATCATTATCCACTGGCAGCAATTGCGGCCAGCTGTAAGTGTCGGCCGAACTGATTGTAATCCCCGAGTCTCCCCACTGTTTGGTGCCATCGGGACTGATCTTCTGCATGATGATGTCATCATCCGACATCCAGGCGAATATCGCATGATTGGCGGAAGTTACCGAAACAACCGGCGTCACATCAAAAGCACTGCCGCTTGAAAGTTGTATGCCATCCTCACCCCAGGCGAAGCTGCCATCGGGAGCAATTCGGTAGGCAAACACGTTGTTGTTCCCGGTACGGATATCCTGCCAGGTCAGTATCGCATGATTTTCATAATCAACCGCCATATCCCAGTCAGTCAGCCAGGACATCGACGGATGGTCGCTAACCAAAATTCCATTGTCTTCCCATAAGGGGTTCCCGTTGTGGTCCAGGTGTTGCAGCCTGACGTGGTATCCCTCCCCTGCAAGCGAGAAAAAAGCAATGTAAAAATGGCCATTGGGTGCCATGGCAATTTTGGGTATTGCCTGTTCACCACCCAGGCTGCTGATCTGAAGGTTTATTTCTGCATCGCTGCTCCATTGAGACAGAGCGCTGGATGAAAAAACCAGTATGGATAAAAGCAACCACAAAAACTTTTTCATTATGTATTAATTAAACCATAAAGATACATGTGTTTTGTTTTGATCACCAATAGCTTTTAAAAAAAGAGCATTTTATGAATAAGTTTTTTTATCGGGGGGCTTTTGCTATATTTGCGCTTTCTCTGGCAGAGCACATATTTTGTTCATCTGTTTATAATTTTTATAAATTAGGTCAGATTGAGCTCGCCATCCAAAGATCATCGTCGTGCGTGTCAATGTATTTGACATGGCCCGGTTCATTATAAACATTCTTTTATAGTTCACATTTTAAAGTCAAGGAGTATCGTTATGAATACCACAGAAAAAATCACATCGCAGCAGGCGATGGCACTGGAGGACAAGCACGGTGCACACAATTATCACCCATTGCCGGTGGTTTTATCACGCGGTGAAGGCGTATTTGTATGGGATGTTGAAGGAAAGCGTTATTACGACTTCCTGTCGGCTTATTCAGCCGTTAACCAGGGGCACTGCCACCCGAAAATTGTAAATGCCCTGATCGAACAGACAAAAAAGCTGGCGCTCACCTCCAGGGCCTTCCACAACGACGTATTGGGGATTTACGAAAAATTCATCACCGGTTTGTTTGGATACGACAAGGTACTCCCCATGAACACCGGCGCAGAAGCTGTTGAGACGGCGATCAAACTTTGCCGCAAGTGGGCATACCAGAAAAAGGGCGTACCTGAAAACCAGGCAAAGATCGTGGTATGTGAGAATAACTTCCATGGCAGGACCACCACCATTGTCTCTTTCTCAAACGACCCGGACGGCTACAGCGATTATGGTCCGTTTACTCCCGGGTTTATCCGCATCCCCTATAATGATGTGGATGCACTGGCTGAAGCCCTGAAAGACCCGAATGTAGCCGGGTTCCTGTTTGAACCCATCCAGGGTGAAGCGGGTGTTTTTGTACCTGACGAAGGGGACCTGAAAAAAACGTATGCACTCTGCAAACAACATAACGTATTATATATGGCCGACGAAGTGCAGACCGGTATTGCCCGGACCGGGAAATTGCTGGCCTGCGACCACGAAGACGTAAAACCCGACGTGGTAATTCTCGGCAAAGCCATCAGCGGAGGCATATACCCGGTTTCTGCCGTGTTGGCCAACGACGAGGTGATGCTGGTGATCAAACCCGGTCAGCACGGATCTACTTTTGGCGGGAATCCTGTTGCGGCAAAGGTTGCCATGGCTGCCCTGGAGGTCATACAGGAAGAAAAACTGTCAGAAAGGGCGGAATACCTGGGAGAGATCCTTCGCAAAGAACTGCGTGCCATTAAATCCGACATGCTTTCCCTGGTGCGGGGCAAGGGTCTTCTTAATGCCATTGTCATCAAACCAAAGAACGGAAAAGAGGCCATGGACGTGTGCCTGAAGATGGCGGAACTGGGCCTTCTAGCCAAACCCACCCATGGAGACAAGATCCGTTTCGCGCCTCCGCTGGTAATTACCGAAGATCAACTGATGGAGTGTGTTGATATTATTCGAAAAGCCCTGCAATCATTTGAATAATAAATACTTGAAAAAGAAAACCAAAAAGGGTGAAGGATCAGCTTCATCCTTTTTTTTACGGATTTAGTATTATCTTTGTATAGACATTAGTCTATATTCATTTAAAACAGCACTTTTCAATGGATAAGTATGCAAACAGCATTGCCACCAGATACGACAAACTATCCGGCCAGGATTGCTGTTTGTCATGTGGCGGTGCATTTTCCCTGGCGACCATAAAACCAGGGGACGTGTGCGTTGACCTTGGTTGCGGAAAAGGCCGCGACGTAATGCGCATGGCAACATTGGCCGGTAAAAAAGGGTTTGCCTACGGGATAGATCTATCAGAGGGCATGATGGAAGCATCCCGGCAGGAGGCCAAAAAACTCGGCCTGACAAACGTTGCATTTATCAGATCCCCATTGGAAAATATCAAGCTGGAGAATCAGGTCGCTGACGTGTTGATTTCCAACTGTACCATCAACCATTCCCTTAGCCAGGACAAGGTCTGGAAGGAAATATTCCGGGTATTAAAACAAGGCGGACAGTTTGTTGTCAGCGACATTTACTCACTGGAACCTGTGCCGGAACCATTCAGGGGCAATCCTGACATGGTGGCCGAATGCTGGGCCGGTGCCATTACAAAAAAAACATACCTCAATCACATTAAGCAGGCAGGCCTGCGGAACATTGACATTGTGGAAGAATCTTTACCTTACGAAAAAGGCCGCATCCGGGTGGCCAGTTTTACGGTAAAGGGATGCCGGTGATCGCCGGCGTATCAAGTACATCCAAACTTAAAAAACATCCCATGAAGAGCCTGATCAAAAAAGAGAAAAAACAGGATAAACCAAACAAGCAAAAGCAAGCCCAGTGCTGCGCAAAAACCAGCGTGGCCCAGGCAGGCTGCCATGACTAATGCATGCAGCTGAATATGCGTCCCTCCCCATACAATATTGTGGCTGAAGTCAGCGAAAGCAAGTATTTTGCCGTGGTTAACCTTTTATCCGGGCACGCCGACATGCTGACCAGGCAGGAATATGACCACCTAAAACATCCGGGGTCATCGCCAAAGCGTGAATTTGTTAAAAAAGGCTACATCACAGATCCCGAAGAAGAAGAACTCCGGTTCCAAATGGCCCGCATAGACTACCTGGAAAGGGCTGGCCAGGAAGAACTTCAGATTTTCTTCGTTCCCACCTATCAGTGTAACTTTAATTGCAGTTACTGCTATCAGGCCCCATACCTTTCATCACACGGCAATGTATCGAAGTCCGTGATCGATGCATTTTTCTCATATGTTCAACGGCA
>PWON01000142.1 GCA_003557385.1 Bacteroidales bacterium
CCTACAACACTTTTTTGATCAAACGCACACTCAGCGAATTGTATGCACTGCGTGAGGAAGGGTATGAAGTAAAACTGATGGCGATCGGGAAAAAGATCGAACGTTTTTTTGCAAAAAGGGAATTTGAACTGATTGCTTCCGGTCATCACATACTTGAAAAGGCTGATTACGAAACGGCACAAGGCTTTGCAGAGCAGATTATGGACCTGTACCTGAAACACAACCTCCAAAGGGTTATTATCGTCTATAACCGTTTTAAAAATGCTGTGGTGCATGAGTTGACCACCGAACAGGTATTGCCTGTCCCCGGGGAGTCAATGGTATTGGATGAAGAAGCATATGAAGGATTCGCCGACGATTTTCCACTCATCCTGGAACCAAACCAGGGGGATGCTGTTGATTACATGACCAGGCAATATATCTATTATAACCACTTCCGCATTTTACTCGAGGCCACTGCCTCGGAAAATGGCAGCAGGATGACTGCCATGCACAAGGCCACCGACAACGCCGACGAAATGCTTAAGAGCCTGACCTTGTTGTACAATAAGGCACGCCAGGCAAGCGTAACACGTGAACTGATGGACATCGTGGGCGGTTCAGCGCATACCGGGAACTAAAGCTGTTTTGTGTTCAATCAAGGTGTTTTTGCCGGATGATCCCAGCGGCAATGCTGATGGCAATTTCCTCGGGGGTTTCGCTGTTGATGGCAATCCCCATCGGCGCATTTACATGCTGCAGTTTTCTTTCGCTGAAGCCCCTGGCCAGAAGGTTCGAGAATATCTGCCGGACTTTCTTCTTGCTGCCGATCATGCCCAGGTACCTTAGCGGCAAAGTGAGCATTTGTTCGAGAATATCCTGGTCAGTGGCATGCGAAGCGGTCATGATGCAAACATATGCTGTGTCAGGATGGCGAATATATTTGACGGCTTCCCGGTAATCGATCGTTTTTTTGTCATGTGCAAATGTGTTGTCTTTCATTGTAACAAGGTGCTCGCGGTTGTCCAGCACCACCACCCTGAAACCAAGCATGCAACACACCTGGCTCATGGGAATGCTTATATGTCCGCCGCCAAAAATATACAGGGTTTCTGGCGGGCTTATTTTTTCGCTATAATACCAGTCTCCATCTGTTGTTTCCCCGGTTTTATCAACATGTTGCCTGGTGATTTCCGTAAAGAAAAAACCACCGGGTGATAGTTCAAGCAATCCCCCGGATTCGCTTTCCTGTGCCTGAATCAGGCATCTGACCTTGCTAAGCTCAGATGATGCCAGGGGCATAAAAGCATGCAGCTGCTCCCCTGAACATATGAGTCCGGAAGCATCCTTTCCGGCTTTGGCAGCATGGACTTGTTTTTTAATGAATGGAACAGATGGGAACTCCCGGAGTTTTTCACGTGCCAGTGCTGTCATGGCATACTCCATCTGCCCGCCGCCAATCGATCCGGCGCTTGTGCCATCGGGGGCAACCGCCATTTTAAATCCTTTTTTTCCCGGGCTGCTTCCTTTAACATCTGTTACCACAATGAGCATGACCGGGTCATTGCCTGCCAGCCTTTTTTCAATAAACCGCCATATTTTTATCATGATAAACCTGGTTTTATTTCTGTACTTTTCCCTGTAAATATAGAGATTTCCTGTAAAGGATCTGGAAAAAAAACCTATCTTTAAGGTCTTATAAAATTGCGTGTTATGGACCATATTGATACCATTAGGGAAAGATCGGCACACTACAGGGATTACACCGCAGAAAACCTTTCAAAATTAATTCGCTGCAAGTCTTTAAGCATGCAGGAGGAGCTGGTTCAGCAAGAACTGATCAGGCAGATGCAGAAAGCCGGCTTTGATGAGGTACGCATGGACAAACTGGGAAATGTGATTGGCAGGATTGGCAGCGGAAGGCGGGCGATTGCATTTGATGCACACATGGATACGGTTGATCTGGGCAATCCGGGGGACTGGAAGTTTGATCCGCTGGGCGGTGCCATTGCAGATGGGTATGTGCACGGACGGGGCAGTGTGGATCAGAAGGGGGGGGCGGCTGCTTTTATTACGGCCGGACGAATCCTCAAAGAACTGGCCTTTGACAGGGACCTGACACTATATTTTGTTGGCAGTGTGATGGAAGAAGACTGCGACGGTTTATGCTGGAAATACCTGATCGAAGAAGAAGGCATAAGACCCGATCTGGTTGTGGTCACAGAGCCCACCAACCTGAATATATACCGCGGGCAGCGGGGCAGAATGGAAATGAGGGTTTCTTTCTTTGGCTTGTCTTGTCATGGATCGGCCCCTGAGCGGGGTATCAATGCCATTTATATGGCATCAAAAGTTGCCCTGGAGATAGAAAAATTAAATCAAAGGCTTCCGGTCGATGATTTCCTGGGCAAGGGTTCGGTCACCATCTCCGAGATTGCGTCCAAAAGCCCATCGTTGTGTGCTGTGGCAGATTTTGCCAGTTTACACCTCGATCGTCGACTGACCTGGGGCGAAACCAGGGAAACAGCTGTAAATGAGATCAGGCAACTGATCGATGGAATGAAGGCAACGGTGGAAGTACTCCATTATGAAGGACACTCTTTTACCGGTCATGCCTATGGGATGGAAAAGTATTACCCCACCTGGATGATCCCTGAGTCACATGAGGTGATCCGGAAAGGGGTGGAGGTGTTTTCCGGATTGTTTGGGCAGGATCCACTGGTGGATAAATGGACTTTCTCAACCAATGGGGTCAGCATCAATGGACTTTATGGCATCCCTGTAATTGGGTTTGGCCCCGGCAATGAGGTTTATGCCCATGCGCCCAATGAAAAAGTACCCGTAGACCATCTTGAAAAAGCAACTGCTTTCTATACCGCACTGGCCTACGCATTTTAATCAGGGATAATGTATTTTTTACCATACGATGAGAAAAGAAATTTTTGCCGAAATTGAAGCGATACAGGAAATGCAGTCCGCGTTGTACTCCAAAGACTTCCTGCTGACCTGGGAGAAAAGTGACGATGATTTGTCGATGATACTCCGGGTGGCCGGTGTGTTAAAACAGATGCGCGACAACAACATATCCCCCCGGGTATTTGATACAGGACTGGCCGTATCCAATTTCCGAGACAAATCCACACGTACCCGTTTTTCCTTTGCTTCTGCCTGCAACCTGCTCGGCCTGGCTGTCCAGGACCTTGACGAAGAGAAATCGCAGATCTCGCACGGGGAAACAGTCAGGGAAACGGCTGCGATGATATCATTTCTGTCTTATTTTATCGGGATCCGGGATGATATTTTTTTGGGGGAGGGAAACCGATACATGCGCGAAGTGGCTGCCTCGCTCGATGAGAGCCATCGTGAGGGCATATTGCCGTTACGCCCCGGGGTGATCAACCTCCAGTGCGACATGGATCATCCCACCCAGTCGATGGCCGACCTGATGAACCTGAAACAGGTTTACGGTTCACTGGAGGCCTTGCAGGGGAAAAAGATTGTGATGAGCTGGGCTTATTCACCCAGTTATGGCAAACCGCTTTCGGTGCCCCAGGGCATCATCGCGTTGATGACCCGGTTTGGCATGGACGTGCACCTGGCTTATCCCGAGGGGTATGACCTGATACCGGACATTGTCGAAAAGGCCAAAGAACATGCATCAAAAAGCGGTGGCGGCTTTCATGTCAGCCACTCCATGGAGGAATCGATGAAGGATGCCGACATCGTGTACCCCAAGAGCTGGGCACCATACCACATTATGCAAAAACGCACAGAGCTGCTTAAACAAGGCGATGTAGAAGCCTTGAAGGATTTGGAACGGGAATGCCTGGCGGAGAATGCCAAAAACATCCATTGGGAGTATGACCAGCCGCTCAGGGCGGTCACACGCCAGGGTGATGCCCTGTATATGCATTGTTTGCCTGCCGACATTTCAGGGGTTTCTTGCCCCCGGGGGGAGGTCAGTGCCCGGGTATTTGAATTGGCACGCCTGGACACCTACCGTGAAGCAGGTTATAAGCCTTACATCATTGCCGCCATGATGTTTTGTCAGCGTTTTAATGCTCCGGCAAAGGTGCTCAATACAATAATGAAACACAATAAAGCGAGGATAAGTCATGTTTAAGACATGAATAAACGGATCACCATGGAACAAAAAATGCCGCTGTATGTGAAGTTTCCGATGGTTCTGCTGACCATCATACTTACTGTTACCATCATGATTTATGCAAAGGGCGTTCTGGTGCCTTTGCTTATTTCAGGACTCCTTGCAGTATTGATCAGCCCGTTGTCTTCCTGGCTTGAAAACAGGGGAGTGCCCAGGCTGCTTGCCGCATTTATCAGCCTGGTGGCTTTGCTGGGCTTTCTGTTTGGACTGGCTTACTTCTTCTACAACCAGTTGATTGGCTTTGCAGATGAACTCTATTTGCTGGAAAGGAGAATGAGTGAATTTATAATGATCTTCAATGAATTTACAGAACAACATGTAGAGGGTGCGGTCCCCATATCTTTTGACGATATCCAGGGTGCCACATTCAATTACCTGTACGAAAATATGGCCAGTTTGACACAAGGCGTGATTGCCACGGCAACCACGCTGACCATTGTGTTTATCATCCCCATTTACATTTTCCTGTTCTTATATTTCAGGCAATTCCTCATTGAGTTTATCCGGCGGGCATTTTCTGAAAAACATCAGGACAAAGTACAGAAAGTGATCCACAAGGTGAAGCTGGTTGTGCAGAATTACATTGTGGGCATGTTTATTGTAATCCTTATTCTTGCTGTATTAAACAGCATTGCCCTGTATGGTTTTGGTCTAAGGCACGCTTTGCTGTTTGCAGTATTTGCCGCATTGCTCAATGTGATCCCATTCCTGGGACCATTTATCGGGGCCACGTTGCCCATCGTTTATGCCATTTTGACCAAGGACTCGTTCTGGTATCCTTTCGGGATATTTCTTACTTTCTACGTGATCCAGCTTGCCGAAAGCAATATTTTCACCCCAAGGATAGTGGGTGGTAAGGTATCGATGAACCCCCTGATGACGATTATTGCCCTGCTTATCGGGAATTTTATCTGGGGCCTTGCCGGCATGATCCTGTTTATTCCCGGGATGGCCATGATGAAAGTGATATTCGACGAAATTGATGGCATGGAACCTTACGGGTTTTTGCTGGGTTCCACCAGGAGGAAGAAAGAAAAGGGTATTACCTTACAGGTTCCTGGCGCGCGGTTCAATTTATTCAAGAAGAAAAAGGGATAAAGATCTCTTCGGGATAAGAAATGTCTTCGAGGAACAACCCGCAGGCAGGGGCGGAATAACCGGCCCTGCGACGGTCGCGTGAGCGTATTA
>PWON01000111.1 GCA_003557385.1 Bacteroidales bacterium
GCATTTATCGGGCTTGGATATCTGGTGGCCCTGAACAATATTGTTAAAAAGAAACTTGGATAAAACACAACGCCATGGAATACATCATCATCATCATAGGAGCCGTTTTTGTAAACAACATTGTACTGGCGCAGTTTCTGGGTATTTGCCCGTATCTTGGGGTATCTGCCCGTGTATCCACCTCCATTGGTATGTCGGGCGCAGTCATGTTTGTGATGACCCTGGCCACCCTGGTCACTTTTTTGATATTCAACTATATCCTGGTTCCCCTGCACATTACCTATCTGCAAACCATCTCCTACATCCTGGTGGTGGCTTCCCTGGTGCAGATGGTGGAGATCATCCTGAAAAAGGTGAGTCCGGCACTTTACCAGGCTTTGGGCATTTTTCTTCCGCTCATTGTTACAAATTGTGCCATCCTTGGGGTAACCATCCTGGCGGTACGTGATGATTTTGGATTCAATCTTCTGGAAGGGGTGGTGTTTGCCGTGGGCAATGCGCTGGGTTTTGCCCTGACCATCATCCTGTTTGCAGGCATTAGTGAGCATCTTGAGCTGATGGATGTGCCCAGGGGGATGCGTGGTGCCCCTGCTGCCCTGGTGGTGGCCGGTATCCTGGCGTTGGCCTTTATGGGTTTCGCAAACCTTGTGTGAATCCCGTCCGGAAACGTTTAAGAAATGTCCCCGGCCGGTTGGCTACGATGTTGCCATCCGTCAATACAACCGCTCCTTCCCTGATCACCGTCTTTGGCCGGCCGAAGGTTTTCATGCCTTCATAAATATTGATGTCGCTGTTCTGATGGTGTGTGCGGGCTGAGATTATCTGTTCAGCATCCGGGTCCCAGATCACCAGGTCGGCATCGGACCCAACGGCAATCAACCCCTTTTTGGGATACATCCCAAAGATTTTTGCCGGTGCAGTGGCATATACATTTACCAACTGTTGCAAGCTGATTCTCTTTTGCAACACCCCATAAGTGTACAACAGGGCCAGTCGGTGTTCCACCCCCCCGGCGCCATTGGCAATCATCCGGAAATCATCTCTGCCCGCTTCTTTATGCTTCATATGGAAAGGACAGTGGTCTGTAGCTACCACATCAATGGCGCCATCCCCCAGGGCTTCCCACAGGGCTTCCCTGTCCACTTTTTGCCGGAGGGGCGGGCTGAGTACGTATGGTGCAGTTGATTCAAACGGCCCATTGTACAGGTCCTGATCCAGGAGGAGATGATGCGGACAGGCTTCAGCCCTGACCTTACTGCCTTTTCGTTTTGCTTTACGGATCAGTGCCACTGATCCGGCAGCGGATACATGGACAATGTATAATGGGCACCCGGTTTTGTCGGACAGGGCGATTGCTTTTTCCACTGCCTCGCTTTCGGATTGCGGTGGACGGCTCAGGGGGTGAGCTGCAGGGCTATGAAAACCTTCTGAAGCCAGTTTATTGCGCAAGGCATCCACTTTATCACCGGTTTCGCAATGTACCAGGACCATGCCGCCAGCGTCAGCCACCACCTGCATAACTTTCTCCATTACTTCATAACCGATCCCAATGGAGTTTTTGTACGCCATATATATTTTAAAAGAAGTGATGCCTGCCCTGACGCATGTCCTGATTTCGTTTGCTGTGTTTTCACTCCATTCAACCGGGCTGACATGTAAGCTGTAATCTGCAAGGCAGCCTTCGGCTTCTTGTTTGCGGACATCCAGTGCTTGTACCAGGGACATGCCACGATTCGGGGTCACAAAGTCAATCAGGGTGGTTGTACCCCCATGCAGGGCGGCCTGACTGCCTGAGAAAAAATCATCGGATGAAAAGCCCGCAGCTGTGGGTAAGTGCATATGCACATGTGGATCAATGCCGCCTGGGAAAACATACATACCCCTGGCATCAATGGTCTGCGCCGATCCATGATCCGGCAGACGGATGTTGTTTCCGATCTGATCAATCCGCCGGTTGTCCAGATACAGATCGGCGACCTCTTCTTTGCCGGCGTTTACAATCCGGGCATGTTTTATCAGCAGTCCCATAAGATCAAAAAAATCGTGGTGACATGCGAATCATTGCAAACCCCCAGTGCGCAAATTCATTCTTGCTGCCTCCTTTCAGTGCTTCCATGCTTTCGGTGCCGAACAAAACGGAATAACCAAACAAGATCTGGGTGAACCCATTGAACCGGTGCGTCAGCACCAGGTCAATTTCCGTGCCCAGGTATTTGTCTATTGCGCTCACAGGATCATGGGGCGATGGAAAGTCATTTTGTGTGAAAAACAAATGCAGATCGGCGGTAAGCGTCGATTTCTCACCAAGTTCAAAGGCATTCTTTATATATGGGTTGATTAGTCCGGCATTGTTTGTATGCTGGGGGAAGGTGGTAAAATAATCCATATACCCGTTGCGTCCGTGACCCACACCATACAAGTCGCTGAAAGCGGTAAATGTGTCACCGGGATCCATCTGGTCCATCCCTGAAAATATCTCGAATCCCAGGGTGGCACTGAACCTGTCCGTGATGGAACGGGACGCTTCTGCCATCAGGTACCAGGCGCTGATGTCTTGTCCGCGTGAAGTTTTGCCATGCTGGTAGGCCGGATACAGGTGCAATTGGAAATCGCCAGGGCTGGCCACCAGGTAGGAGGCCCAGGTAGCCCTTAGGTTGAATTGCTCCGGATCATCCGGGTGCTCATAGCCATCGGCAATGAAATGGAAAGAAGCATTGATCAGCGGTGACAATTTGGTGTTGTACCAGATGTAATTCAACGTTTTGTAGTTGTCTAACAGGTAGTAGGTCTCAAACAGGCGGTTTTGGCTCTGGTTGAATGCGGCGCCAATGTGAAGCCTGTGTCCGTCTTCTGTTTCGTACCTGGCGACCAGGGCATCGTGAGACCGGCCTGTAAGAGCCCAGTCATTAATGGCCATGAGACGTTGTGTGTCATAACGGAGCTCCTGCCGTCCGGCGGTTATACTCCATGTGTCCGACAAGTTCAGGCAGATCCAGGCCTCATGCACGCCAAAAGACGGTGCCGTACCCATGGTAAGGTCCTGGCCCCATATTCTCACATCCTGTAATGAAATCCGGGCACTTACCCTGCTTTCAAATTCATAGGACAGCGTCAGCCTGGTGCGTTGATTCACCTGTCCGGCAGGCTTGCTGTCTTCGGCAGGCATTGTCCGGTAACCATGCCGGAACTCAGCCCTGGGACGGATCTGTCCGTCGAGTGAGAACTGGGCATGCAGTGAAATGACCAGTATCATTGCAACGGTAAAAGTAAGGGCTCGTGTCATGTGTCCTGATATTTGTTGTTGCCATTTTCCCGCTAAAATGGGAATATTTGAATCCTTAAGGAATAAGTTTCAGTTCGTATTGCTCTTCTCCGGCTTTTTTGAACCCCAGTTTTTTGAGGTACTTCTGGTGCCGGCGGTTATGTCCCTGGGTCACCACCCGGGTAAAGCCATCGGCGATCATTTCGTTTTTCAAACGGTGAAATATGAATTTACCGTTTTTAAAATCGCGGTATTCAGCAATTACGTAATCCAGTTCGACATGCAGCACATGGCCGTCTGTGCGCCGCCCCAAAAATAAACCTGCAACCGCCATGTCGCGCAAAATAAAGAAGCTGTGGGTATTGAGTTCGGGCTGGTGATAGAATCCCGGGAAAAAGCGCTGGATGTCGTGATGGTGAAAATTCAAAAAACGTTTCAGGTATTGGTTGTCGTTGCGCACTTTCAGGATTTCAAACAACTCTTTTTTTGAAAATATGCCTGCCAGGTAATATACATCCACGATGATGATAAATGCGTTGAGCAGCGCAACCGGAAGGGCCCCGATGAAAAACCCGTAGATACAGAACAGGGAGGCCCCTGCCAGGTTAATGATCCTGAACTTAACAATAGAGCTCATGGTCATGCTGATGGCGATGACCACAGAAGCCGTATAGCCAATCCACACCAATAAGTCGATTTCCATAACAGTGCAAAGATAATTATTTCCTTGTCCGGTTCGGGTGGCCTCAGGTAATCTGCTATAATACAGGTAGTGGAATGATCGGGCGTTTTGGCAGCCTGATGGCATCGGAAGCCTGCCGGTAACTGGATGTATATCCCAGCAGGTATCCTCCTCCGCCGGCCCCACATAGTTTTAATGAGTAAGTCCCCGACGACAAACCTGATAACCAAACAGATTGAAATGCTATGGGGATCATCTCATTAAATAATTCAAATTGCAGGCGGGACAATTGTTCGAAGTCATCCGACAGTCTTTCATCGCCTTCCAGGAACGATTCGATGCACCGGTCATTGCATGGGATATAGTGGTTAAAAAATGAATATGTAAAGGTTTCGTGGTTGATTTTTTGATTGAACAGGCCAATGAGCGATGCGGTTTTTCTTGATTTACCGGTATTGATCAGAAAAAACCCGCTTTCGTTGTGTGCCGGCTTTATCGGTTGCCTGACAATGGAAGGTTGCATTTTTTGCCCTATCAGCAGGGGATGGCCCGTATAAGCGCTTAGCGGATCAATGCCTGAACTGTTTCCATGGAAAAAGGCTTCCATGGCGGCAAACATTTTTTGTAGTTCTATCAGTTCCCTGAAGGTCATATGTTCAGAAACATGTACCGGATTTTTTGCGTAACCATGATATATGGCCGCTACCAGGGCGCCGGAACTTCCCAGTCCGTATCCGGACGGAATATCCGATTCAAGGAACAATCCCCGTGAAATATCCTGCTCGAAATCATGCATATTGAAAATCTCCAGGATGGGAAGGTTTTTTTGTTCCTGCCTGAGAAACCGGCCGAATGCCGCCAGTTGTTTGTTGGAATAAACAGCCATGATCCGTGTCTGCTCATTTATTGACACATCGGGGAAGCGCAGGCGGGCACCATGTTGCAAAAATGGGATGGTAAGCGCCATGGATCCGTGCATCAGGCTGTACTCACCAAAAAGCAGGATTTTTGCATTGAAAGTTTTCTCTTTATGTTGCATGTACCAATTAACTTATCAACAAACCAACCTTCTAGGCCCACCACCTTTGGAGTCATCAATCCAGCGGCCATCTTCGCAATATTTGGCCAGTTCTGATCTGATAAACGGGACCACATTGCCGGCATCGGTCTCATTATAAATTAGATGAATATTAGGCCCGGCATCCAGGGTAAAGAAAAGATGCGTGCCCGTATCACGGCGAAAATCCCTGATCAATTCCAGCAGACGTATGGTGCTTGGCCGCATGAGAATGTAACCCGGATTGGATGACATCATCAGGCC
>PWON01000011.1 GCA_003557385.1 Bacteroidales bacterium
CACAACCTGCGCGACGAAGGCATGGACGACGACAAGATCTTTTTTGTGGGGAACACCATGATCGACACCCTGGAGGCAAACTACGAAGAGGTGGAAGCCTGCGACATTACCGATCAGCTCAAACTGAAAAAAGAAAACTACATTGTGGGTACCTTCCACAGGCCCTCGAACGTGGACGACAAGGAAAACCTCGGTGCATTGATGGAAACCCTGGGGCGCCTGGCCAGGGAGCGCAAACTCATATTCCCCGTCCATCCGCGCACCCGAAAAAACATCAAGGCCTTTGGTTTGGAACACCTGATCCCAAAAGGGTTGTTGCTTGCCGAGCCCATGGGATACATCGAATTTTTGTCGCTGATGCGTTACGCCGAACTGGTGATCACCGACAGCGGCGGCATCCAGGAAGAAACCACCTACATGGGTGTGCAGTGTATCACCGTGCGCAAGAACACCGAGCGGCCGGTGACCATCGACGTGGGCACCAACCACCTGGTGGGTACCAGCATGGAAAAAGTGGAAAAGGCTGCCATGGACATTCTGGGCGGCACCACCAAACCCGGCCGCATCCCCGAACTGTGGGACGGCAAGGCAGCCAAGCGCATCGCAGAGATCATCATGGCCCACAAAGAATGATATGATATTCCACTGGCAACAGATAACAGGCCTTTGGGATAATGCCCGCGTGCGCCAGGCCACCATATTGTACCTGGCCAGCTTCGCCGGCATCCCCCTGTCGATAGTTACCAGTATTGTGTTCACACGCTTTCTCGGGCCCCAGGGATACGGCGACTTTGCTTTTTTGGACAGCCTTTTCGGCTTTGCCCGCATCATTTTCCCCCTGGGATTTTTCTATGCCGGCAACCGCGCACTCGTACTCAACGATTCGCGCCGGGCCGCCCGGGAGATATACGGAGCCACCCTGATGATCCTGTTCATACTGTTCGTTGTGATGTCGGTGGTGCTCATCATATATGGCCTGCTCGACCCAAACCTTGCCGAAAAGGGACTCGACCGGTTTTTCCTGTACATGATCCCCTTTGGGTGGATCTTTCTGCTCGGCCCCTACTTCGACAACATGCTGCATGCCGACAACCGCATCCACGACCTGGCCGCCACCCGCTTTTTGCCCAAAGTGATCACCTTTGGCTCTGCCCTGCTGATCTTTTTCCTTTTGCGTGATTTTGACGGCAACCGCCTGGCCATCATCTGGATTGCTTACCTGCTTGCATTTCTCATGGTGTATTCCCTGGTCTTTGTCCGGATCCGCCTGTCGCTGGGCTCGCTGCGAACCCGCCTGCGCACGATCCTGCAACACCAGCGAAGCTATGGCATACACCTGTATGTCGGGACGCTGTTTTCGGTAGGTGCCGTATCGCTCACCGGCGTGCTGATCAGCTATTTCAGCGCAGACAATGCCGGGGTGGGCTTTTTTGCCCTGGCCGTCGCCATTGCCCGGCCCTTGGCACTGGTCCCCGGTGTGATCGCCGCCACCTGGTTCAGGGATTTCGCCCAGCAAGACCATGCCTCCCCCCGTTTGATGCTCATCACCCTGGCGCTGGCCTTGATGGCCCTGGCCTTACTGCTCTTCATTGCCGGACCCTTTATCCGGTTCTTCTACAGCCACGACTTTTTGCCTGTCATCCCATTGATCCACCTGTCTGCATTTGGGATGTTTTTGTACGGACTGGCATCCTTTTTTAATCGTTTCCTGGAAGCCCACGGACACGGGAAAGCCGTTCGCAACACCTATATTGCCACCGGCCTTACTTTGCTTGCTTTAAACCTCATCCTCATTCCAGTTCACGGAGCCACCGGTGCAGCAGTGGCGATGGTCGTATCCAGCGGCGTTTATTTTGGGGGGATGGTGGTGGCATATCTTAGGATAGTGAAAAAGCCGGGTTTAAGAGGTAATTAGTAGTTAGTAATTAGTAATTAGTATTTAGTTATTGCCGTTTAGTTATAAATATTTGGTGGGTTAGTGCGTTTGTGGTATTTTTGGAAAAACATTTCACAATGGCGCAAAAACGTACTGAATCGGAATTCCTTGGATTTAAGGATTTGATTGTTTATCAGAAGGCTTTTGTGCTGGCGATGGATGTTTTCCAATTAACAAAGTGTTTTCCTAAGAATGAGGTGTATGGTTTGACGGATCAGTTGCGCAGGTCTACCAGGTCGATCGGGTCGAACCTGGCGGAAGCCTATCCCAGGAGAAAATATTTTAAATACTTTGTTTCCAAGTTGATCGATGCCCAGTCAGAAGCCTGCGAAACCATCCACTGGCTGGACATGTCGCACGCGTGCGAGTATATCGACGAAACATCACACCGGCATTACAAAAACCTAACCTACGAAATCCAACGCATGATCGAAAAAATCATCCAAAACCCTTCCAAATTTTGCCCCAAGCCACAAAACAAACACTAACGCAACAAATGATACGACTAATTACTAATTACTAACTACTAATTACTGCTTAATTGCCACCTTTGCTACTACCTCCTCCCCAGTACTCCAGTCAGCTTAACGGTAAAAACACTCCCCTCCCCCAACCTGCTTTCAAGCAAAATCTCCCCACCCATCATTTGCACAAGCCGCTGGGAGATGTTGAGCCCGAGGCCGGTGCCCTCATACTGGCGCGAAAGGCCTGAACTGAGCTGTGTAAACAGGGCAAAAATGTTTTCCTGGTCTTTTTCGTGGATGCCGATGCCGGTGTCCCGGACTTTGATATAGAGGGTATATCGTGGGATGATATTCCGTGGGTCGCTGTCCGGTTTCTGGTCGGTGCTCTTTTCCTGGACAGCGTCGGCCGTGATCGTCACAGAGCCTTTGTGGGTAAATTTTACGGCGTTGCCCACAATGTTGAACAAAATCTGCCGCAAACGGCTGTCGTCCAATAGAAAACTGCCTTTGGCCGCTTGGGTGACCTCTACCTGCATATCCAGGCCTTTTTCCTTTATTTTGGGCATAAAGGTTTTTTTAATAAAACCCAAAACGGCATCAAGCTTGGTCGGCTTGGGTTCGAGTTGCAAAATGCCGGCTTTGGCCTTTGTAAAGTCGAGCAAGTCGTTGAGCAGTTGCAGCAGGGAATTGCCGCTGGTCAGCACCATGTCGAGCTGTTCACGGGCCTTTTCATCCTCCAGGTCTTCCATCACAACGCTGGTAAATCCAAGGATGGCATTGAGCGGGGTGCGCAACTCATGACTCATACTGGCCAAAAATTCCGATTTGGCACGGTTGGCCTCTTCAGCTTTTTCGAGGGTAGAGATCAACTCTTTCTCATACCGCATGCGCTCCAGGCTCCCGGCAATGACCCCGGCACACACCTTGAGCAACGCGATCGATTCATCATCCCACTTGCGCACCGAGCGCACTGAATCAAATCCGGCAAACCCCATAAAACGTTTTCCATAATGCATGGGAACCACTACAAGCGACTGAATGCCCTGGGGTTCCAGGATCTGTTTTTCGTCAGCATAGATCGGTTCATCAGGCAAATCCTTCACCTGGGGAATATAAATATGATTTGTCTCCTCTTTGAGGATTTTATGCCAGCGGGGAACTGCTTCCTTTAACGGGATGTTTTGCAGGTTCTCCTTTTCAGAAGGAATTCCCTCATTGCACCATTCATGCGTGTTGTGTACTTCGTCCGTATCCGCATCATAGCTAAAAAGATAGGTCCGGTCAACCCGGGCAAACGTGCCGAGCGCCTTCAACACATCATTGATGGTATCATCCAGTTGACCAATGTCGGATTGTATCAGTTTTTCCGACAACCTGACCACCAGGTTATACAATTTGTTGAGATCACTGGTTTTTTGCTGCAAGATCATCACATCCCTGATGTTGCGCATATAAAAACGGCTTGAGATGGCCCATCCCACAGCAAGAATGGTGGCAGACAGCATCAACGGGCTGAAATCAATGACAACCAGCCCGGATACAAAGAGAATGCTGGTGGTCATCGGCAGAAGAATCCCAAGCAAAAGGGCATATTGCCCAAGCCGTTCTTTTTTCTTATTCAGGGTTACAAACAATATAATGGCTGCCAAAAGAACCAGGGCATAGGAATACACCGAATGTATCCAAAACCAGAAGCCGGGCAAAGGCTCTTTGACCGGTTTGCCCGGAAACAATTCCCGGGTAACGGTTTCAGACCAGAACAGCCCATGCAGGCTGTTGGTCAGCATCAGAAAAACACTGACGGCCGGTATGATCCACAACAACCAGGAATTCCTTGTGATTTTTTCGAGCCAGGGGCTTTTGATATAGTCAAGGGCAAAAAAGAGCAGGAACACCGGCAGCGTAATGATCCCAAGAAAGGAAATTTTCAAAGCCCATATGGAATACTCATCCGGGAGCAAAAACCGCAGGCCGTAAAAAGCCGCCCACACCCCCGTGGTGATCAGCACCGGGATAAACCAATTGTACGCCTTGTTAACATCCAGCTTGTAAATCTGGGTGGAAAGAATCAGCGCCAAAAGAGCACTCAACAAAGACAACGCAACATACAACTCCATACTCCGGCAGAATATTTTAGCCTACGCAAGATAGTCAAAAAATATTTATCTTAGCCACTCGTGGGAAGAAGTAGTTAGTAGTTAGTAATTAGTAGTTAGTCGGCACGAGCATTAAATTTTATTCTACTAATTACTAATTACTAATTACTAATTACTCTTTCCGAAGTTGTTTATTAGTGGTTTTTCCGTAAAGTCGCAACAAAAATGCCCAAAATTACCTTTGCCCTGGTAGGTGCAGCCGGCTACATCGCTCCGCGGCACATGCAGGCCATTCAGGATACGGGAAATGAACTGGTGTGTGCGCTCGACCCTTACGATGGGATGGGCATCATCGACCGCTATTTCCCCGATGCGGATTTCTTTACTGAACCGGAACGTTTCGATCGCCACCTGGACAAATTGCGGCGACAGGGTGCCGGCAAGGTAGACTATGTGAGTATCTGCTCACCTAACTATCTGCACGACTCTCACATCAGGATGGCCCTGCGCAACGACGCCCACGCCATCTGCGAAAAACCCGTTGTGCTTAACCCCTGGAACCTGGATTCGCTCTGCGAACTGGAACTGGAATTGGGGAAAAATATTTACACCATCCTGCAACTACGTTTGCATCCCAGCATCCTGCAATTGAAAAAACAGATCGACCAGGGGCCGGCCGATAA
>PWON01000247.1 GCA_003557385.1 Bacteroidales bacterium
GAAATAAACAGCACGGCCCCCATCAACACCGGAAAATCATAATACTCAAGTGCCTCCACGATTACCACGCCGATGCCCTTCCAGTCGAAAACGTATTCAACGAATACGGCTCCCGCCATCAGTGAGGCAAACCAACCCGAAACTGCAGTAATCACAGGATTCAATGCATTTTTCAAGGCATGGCGGGTAATGACCCGAAATTCTGACAGGCCTTTGGCACGGGCTGTACGGATAAAGTCCTGCGCCATGACATGATTCAGCGAACTTCTGGTAAGCTCGGTTACAATGGCAAGGGGCCGGATGCCCAGGGTGATTGCCGGCAGGATAATGTTTTGCCATGCGATGTATTCTCCCCGGCCGAAATCATCCACCTCCCACAAGGACCCTGTCATGTTCAATCCGGTAAGATCGCCCAAAAGGTAGGCAAAAACCCAGGCCATGATGATGGCGGCAAAGAAAGAGGGCAACGACATGCCCAGCACGGAAAATATCAGAGTGCCCCGGCTAAGCCACGGTTTGCGTTTCAGTGCAATATAGGTCCCCAGGCCTATGCCCAGCAACATGGCAAATAAGATGGATACTGCAGCCAGCAACAGCGTGTTCGGAAAAGCAGACCGAAGGATATCCGTTACGCCCCGGTCGCTTTGGTAAGAGCGCCGCAGGTAAGGCTTTTTGAGCGCCAGGGTAAATTCACCAATGGTGGCCAGCCTGCTGAAGGAATAGGTTTCCGGATCCAGGTAAATCAAACTTTCTCTTTCAGAATGGCGATGCAGGCTAAGGGGAGATATGTCATTCAGATAATGCAGGTATTGCAGGTGCACCGGCCGGTCAAGCCCCAACTCTCGCTGAATGGCCTCTACAGAACTGATGTCGGCACGTTGTCCGAGCATCATCCTGGCAGGGTCGCCCGGCAAAACGGCAAACAGGAAAAACACCACCGTAACCACACCAAACAACACCCACAAGCCATACCAGAAACGCCTGATCAAAAATTTCAGCACTTTAATTCCAGTTTTATCAGTGCAAAAACCGCATAGTTAATAATATCGTAATAATTGGCATCAATGCCTTCCGAGAACGAGGCTTTGCCCTGGTTGTTCTCTATTTGTTTGATGCGCAACAACTTCATCAGAATGATGTCTGTCAGCGAGGAAACACGCATATCGCGCCAGGCTTCCCCGTAATCATGGTTTTTATCGTGCATGAGGCTCCGGGCATTTTCAAAATACTTTGCATACAAGATATTGGCCTCTTTTTCATCAAGGTCTATTTTGTCACTTGCACCCAGTTCAAGCTGTACCAGGCCCATGATGGAATAATTTACAATTCCGATAAATTCCGGAGCAATCCCTTCCATTATTTTTTGTGTACCTTTGCTCTGCAATGAGCGGATACGCTGGGCTTTGATATAAATCTGATCGGTCAGTGACGATGGCCGCAATACACGCCATGCACTGCCATAGTCCTGCATTTTTTTTTGGAAGACATCCCTGCATAATGCAACGATCTGTGAATATTGCCCGTCGGTTTTGGTTTCTTTGCTCATTGCGCGGCTTAATTGATAACAAACTGGAAACATAAAGGATCCCATGCGGAAAGAAGCTTTTCTGTGTTCCAAAAAGACCCTTAACTGTAAAGGCAAAATTATAAATTTATCTTCACCTTTGGTCATGGGGGTGATGAATATTACACCGGATTCTTTTTATGACGGTGGGAAATACCGTCATCCGCTGGATGCCATCACACAGGCAGAAAGATTGCTTGAGAACGGGGCAAACATACTGGATATGGGGGCTGCCTCAAGTCGCCCCGGGGCGGGTATCATTGACCCTGAAGAGGAACAGCAACGCCTGTTGCCGGCACTGCAGGCTGTTGTAAAGCAATTCCCTGAAGCCACCATTTCGATTGACACCTATCATTCATCAACAGCCAGAATGGCCATAGAAGCCGGGGCCCACATGATCAACGACATTTCTGCAGGCCGTATTGATCAGGAAATGTTCAATACCATTGCCGAATTACAGATACCATATGTGATGATGCACATGCAGGGCATGCCCGATACCATGCAAACAAATCCGCAATACCAGCACCTGGTAAAGGAAGTTGCCGCATTTTTCTCCGAAAAAATTGAAAAGTTACGCACATTGGGGGTTCATGACATCATCATTGATCCGGGATTCGGATTCGGAAAGACCCTGGAACACAACTACAGCCTTTTGGCAAACCTTGATTACTTTATCATGTTTGATCTGCCCCTGATGGTTGGGTTCTCAAGAAAATCCATGATCAATAAACTGCTGGGGACAAACCCGGAACAGGCACTGAACGGCACGACTGTTTTAAACACACTGGCGCTGGACAAAGGAGCGGATATTCTCCGTGTGCATGATCCCAGAGAAGCCCTTGAAGCAATAAAAATCGTTGGTTTTTACCAAAGCCAGAAATAAAACCATTATCTTTATCCGCATCTGAGAGAGTGCACTGTTTATGACCGGTTTATTTGTTTTGGGATTTCTGCAGATACGTTTGCTGGATGTACTGGACGTTGTGTTGGTGGCCATCCTGATCTACCAGTTGTATCTTTTGCTCCGGGGTACCGGGGCTATGAATATTTTCCTGGGGATTCTTTCTATTTATCTGATTTGGTGGCTTGTACGAATATTCGAAATGGAATTGCTGACGGCCATTCTCGGACAATTCATTTCGGTTGGCGTGCTTGCCCTGATCATCGTTTTTCAGCCCGAAATCCGAAGGTTTCTCCTGGTCCTGGGAAAAAGAAGCATTCTTCGCAGAGGATCCCGTGGTTTTTTAAAAGGGTTCTGGCAAATGGAAACCGAAGGTGATCTGAATATCCCGGCCATAGTCAATGCCCTGGAAACTTTTTCTGAACAAAAAACCGGTGCGCTGATCGTGATCACACAAAAAAATGAGCTGGAATCTTTCATTGAAACGGGTCAACGCATGGATGCCCGGATATCGGAACAATTGCTTGGTTCTATATTTTACAGGAACAGCCCCCTGCATGATGGGGCTGTAATCATCTCCAAAAACCGGATCCTGGCTTCCCGGTGTGTCTTACCTGTATCGGAAATAAAAAGGATCCCCTCCGCACTGGGTTTGCGCCACCGTGCAGCCATCGGGATCACCGAACAAACGGATGCAGTGGCTTTGGTGGTTAGCGAGGAGGACGGAAAAATCTCATGGTGCAAATCAGGGCAAATCAAAAGAAATATCAAGCCCCTCCAACTGAAAGAACTCCTTGCCAAAGAGTTTCTGCAAAAGCCCGGGGATACAAATGGCACAAAGGATAAGTTTTCTTTCTTTACCAGCATGATCCGGCAGAAGAGATCAGGTTAACCGGCAGGCATCCCGGGATCCAGGATATATTCAAGGATTCTGTTCTTTTCCTTCGGATGAAACCAGGCGGCATCATCATACCTTTTGAACCAGGTAATCTGTCTTTTGGCATAACGGCGGGTATTTGTCCTGATTTTTTCCACAGCCACCTGCAGTGGCCAATGATTGGAAAGCCAGCAGAAGATCTCCTTGTATCCAACCGTGTTCAGTGCATTCATATGCCGGTACCGGAAAAGTCCGACTGCCTCCTCTATCAGGCCGTTTGCAATCATTTGCGTGGTGCGGTGATTTATCCTCGAATAAAGCTCAGGCCGGGGACGGTCCAATATAATGTGTTTGATCCGGAAAGGCCGCTCTGAATAACGGCGCTTACGTAATGAGGAGTATGGGGTGCCCGCAGAAAGGAATACCTCAACAGCGCGCATCATCCGTTTGGGGTTCGCACGGTCAACCTCTGAATAATACACCGGATCGATTTTTTTAAGCCACTGCCTGATCCCGGTAAGGCCTTCGTCACGGTAAACCTCCTGAACCTTTTTGCGCACAAAAGGCTCCGGATCAGGCAATACATCAATGCCACGGCATAAGGTGTCAATATATAAACCCGAACCACCGCACAATACGGCATGATCTGATGTACGAAACAAGTTTTTCAAAACGGCCAGCGCATGCTTTTCGTAAATGGACGCATTATAATAATCCCTGATGGACAGGTGGCCGATAAGGTGATGGGGTATGGCTTTAAGCTGGCATGGTTCAGGCATGGCGGACCCAATGTTCAGCTCCCTGTAAAACTGACGTGCATCGGCCGAAACAATCTCCGTGTTAAGTTTTCCGGCAATCTCAATGGCCAGTTCCGTTTTGCCAACGGAAGTCGGGCCGGTGATCACTACAAGCAACTTATCTTTCGGGGTCAAAGTCATCGTTATTGCCTCCCTGGTCTGTATCGAAGAAATCATCAGCCCCCTCTATCTGATCATAGTCAGAGAGGTCTCCGGGATGCTCTTCCTCCTGGTCATATACAAAATCCATGGGGGGCTCCACCCCGGGAATCTGTTTTGGGGTAGCAGCCAGCTCCTGGGGAACCGGACCAACAGATTTGATAAAACGGGGATAGGTCTGGCTTTTGTCAGCAGGATTTATTTTGACAAGTTCAATATAAAACGTCCACTGGTTCATGGGATCATAAAGGAACATGAGCCGTTGATGGGGATCGTCGATATAATCTTTTAAGGTACATTCATGCATCAGCAAGGTTTTGTTTTTATTCTCCGGTGGCCCTTCCTCACCGTCCGGATCTTCGTCCCGGGTTTCATGTGGGGTCTTGTCGACCAGATGGATCTCTTTTAATTTACGGTAACGATGGTCGCAAATGTAAAATGAAGCCAACATGCCCGGATCCAGGCCAAGGTTTCCGAGTATGGCCTGGTGGAAATCTTCAAAGGTCTGATCTGCCCTAAGTTCGATCTCCCTCAGAAAATCGTCATTGTCTTCAAATCTTGTCTTAAACTTGTAGATGATCATACAACTCTTTTACACACCTTGGTACAGGCATACATCAAGGCAAAAATACTGATTAATTTTTGGAATTGCCGGGCGTCAAACCCAATTTTTTGCCCTCTTCTGCCATCAGTTTCAATGCCGCTTCACGTTCGTTTGGAATATGTCCCTCCAGGATGGCTTCACGAATGGCTGTTTTGATGAGTCCAACTTCCTTGCAGGGCTTGATATTGAAAGTTTTCATGATGTCTTGTCCCGACACGGGAGGCTGCCAGTTTCTCAAACTGTCTTTTTCCTCAATATC
>PWON01000207.1 GCA_003557385.1 Bacteroidales bacterium
ATCATCTCAAGGTGACCGCGAACATGACAAAGCAAAACACATGGATGCCGGGTGAAGGCAAGGATGCGGATCATGAAGAACAAGATCTTTTTGAGCACCATCGTTTTGTTGTGGATCAAGGTCAGGGGTTGTTGCGTATCGATAAATACCTGCATGCTAAAATTGAAGGCATCAGCCGCAATAAAATCCAAAACACGGCCAAAGCAGGCAATATCCTGGTAAACGGCCTGGCCGTCAAATCCAATTACAAGGTAAAACCCGGCGATGAGATCAGCATTGTGATGTCGCATCCGCCCAGAGAAATTGAACTGGTCCCTGAGAACATCCCTCTGGATATTGTGTTTGAAGATGAGCACATCATAGTCGTGAATAAGGAAGCCGGTATGGTGGTGCACCCGGGATACGGCAATTATACCGGGACCCTGGTCAATGCATTGGTATATCATTTTGGCAACCTGCCACACCAGAACGACGAACCCATCAAGCCGGGCCTTGTGCACCGGATCGACAAAGACACCTCCGGCCTTCTGCTTGTAGCCAAAACCGAATTGGTTCAGACACGCCTGGCCAAATCATTCTTTGACCGCAACATTGAGAGGGTTTACCAGGCGCTCGTCTGGGGCGATTTTCAGGATGATGAGGGTACCATTACCGGACATATAGGCCGCAGCCTAAAAAACAGAAAAGTGATGGATGTATTTCCGGATGGAGCGCACGGGAAGCCGGCGGTTACCCATTTCAGGGTGCTGGAAAGATTCGGTTATGTCACGCTGGTTGAATGCAGGCTGGAAACCGGACGCACACATCAGATCCGGGCCCATTTTCAGCACATCAAAAAGCCCTTGTTCAACGACGCCACCTACGGAGGAGATCAAATTCTCAAAGGAACGACCTTTACAAAATACAAGCAATTCGTCAAAAACTGCTTTCAAATCATTCCGCGGCATGCGCTTCATGCAAAAACCCTGGGATTTACCCACCCGGTAACAAAAAAATATGTATTCTTTGAATCGCCGCTGGCAAAGGATATGAAAGAGGTAATCGGAAAGTGGCGGGCTTATGCCCACCATAAGAAACCTAGTTGAATTCCATCACCACCAGGTAACTTTTATAATCATCACAGTCAACCATGGTTGAAATGTCCGAATCTTTTGTGGACTGCTCATCAGACAGCTGGCCACTCAAATAAGAAACGATTTCAGGCGATTGGGCCGGACTCATTTCTGCCTCAAAGGCATTGAAAACAGGTCCTGAAGCAGCCGGTCTTTCATCATACAACTGTATTGACACAGAGGCGGCAGGCATTTCATCCATCAACTGCTGATTTTCCGGCGTCTTGTTTTCTGCGAGCATATCTTCGGTCACCACAATGGTGTATCTAACACTACCCCTGGCTTGCGCACTTGCCTGGGAGCAAAAACCCGCCAAAATGATGAGTGTCATAAAACCGGTGGAGATCAGCGCGCGCATGAAAAAATATTTTACATTGATTGCTTACGCAACAAATATAGAAAAATATTTTTTACATATGCAAATTTTTTTCCAAATAAATGTCTTTTTTAAGAAAAATAAAGCCTGGTGTAAGATATTTTTACACCAGGCCGCAGGCAAACAACATACAAAAATCAGATTTTTTTCAAACCGTACTTGTCAATTTTGGCATTGAGCGTCGGACGGGTAATTCCCAGGATGGAAGAAGCCTGTTGCTTATTCCACCTGGTATATTTCAGCACTTTCTCAATGTGTTCCTTTTCCACTTCGTCCATGCTCCTGGGTTGCTCTTCAAACACTTCATCCTTGCCAACTACCACAGGTTTGCCTTCCAGACGAATATGTTTTTTCTCAAGCACCTCGCCATGCGACAGCACGAGCGCCTGCATCAGCACATTTTTTAATTCCCTTACATTGCCCGGCCAATCGTGCGATTGCAACAGCTGAACAACACCATCCTCAAGCTGGACAACTTTTTTGTCCAATTCGGGGTTCAGTTCCTGCAACAAGTTTTTTACCAGCTCCGGAATGTCTGTTTTTCTTTCGCGCAAAGGAGGAATATGCAATGAAAAGACCTTGAGTTTATAATACAATTCTTTCAGAAACAAGTTTTCGCTCACCAAATCGCTGATGTCTTGTGTGGTGATGGAAATAAAACGGGGCCACATCCTGCTTTCTTCCAAATCGTCGCGGCTCATACGATCAAGCAAGTACATTTGCATCTGGGACGACAACATGCCAACCTCATCAAGAATGACTGTACCATTGCCTGCTTGTTTGAGTTTTTCAGCCATCGCATTGCGCCCCGAAATTCCGGCATGCACCCCGCCGCTGCCCTGAACATCCTGCAGTTGCTGCTCTGCAAGGATCTTGCAATTTATATATGCCAGGGGTTGGTCTTTATTATATCCCGACTCATGAATAAGTCGCGCCATACGTTCCTTGCCGGCTCCTGAATCCCCGGTGATCATCACATTGACATTATTTTGCGAAATGCGGCCGATGTTTTTAAATATTTCGCGCATGGCAGGTGATTTGCCCACCATGACATTCCCATCTTTCTTTCTTTCCGGAAGTATCCCGGGCCCTTCTTTTTGCCTGACCGACTCCAGGGTGCTCAATCCATTTTTAACTGTTTCGAGTAACTCCCTGGGATTTATTGGTTTTTCAATAAAATCAAAAGCCCCGGTTTGTATCGACTTAATGGTTAAATTGGCATCCCCGTACGCCGTAAGGATAATCACCGGGGTTTTGGGATCAATCTCGTGCATCCGGCTCAGCACCTCAATGCCACTGATGCCCGGCATTTGATAATCTGTTATGACCAGGTCGGGCGTTTCGCGCCTGGCCAGTTCAAGGCCCTCCTGGCCCTCCTTGGCCAATACAACCTCATACCCTTTTTTACGTAAAATGTTCGAAATCAAACTGCGTACCACGGGATCGTCATCAATCAATAAAATTTTTGGCACATTCATCTGTTTTTTAAATTAAATGTTTACCAACATGATGTACTCATGTAAAAAATACGCCCAAAGGTAAAAAAAATTTTACATTTTGACCTGTTTGCCAAATTTTTATTGCATCCGAATACAGCTTTCGTAGAGAAATTAAAAGCGTACATTCAATCCGGCCAGGAAATGACGTCCGGCTTGCGGAAAATAGCCATCCTCAATGGTTATTAAACCATGGTCTCCCACCACACCTTTGTAAATCCAGGCATTTGTTTCATATTGTACATCAAACAAATTGTTGACCTGAACAACCACTTCAAGCTCCCTGAAATACTGGCTGCGCAACCCGTAGACCAGGCGAAGATCGTTTACCAGATAGGCATCCAGCATCCTGTTGCTGTTCATGGTATTGTCGATATACTGCTTGCCGACGTATTTGCTTTCCAAAATAACATGGGTGTTTTCAAGGGGGGAAAACCTGAAATTACTGGCAGCGATCCATGATGGAGAAAAGGCAATATCGGTGTTTTCATAGGTCCTGACATCGGTGCCCACCCAGTTCCAGTTATTGTCATACATGTCTGAATGCTCTTCGAACAGTGGAATTTTGTTTCTGCTCACTGTAAGGTTGCCCGACCAGCGAAACATGCTGTGGAACCTGTATGCCCCTTCTATTTCAACACCAAGGCGGTAGCTGTCTTTGATGTTGGTCCTTGAAAAACCACCCACATCATTGATCTCCCCTGTGAGGATTAACTGGTCTGTATAGTCCATCAGGTAGAAATTTGCCCCAAAAAATGACCGTTGGCTTTGATACCTGTATCCAAGTTCAATGTTCCGGAGGGTTTCGTGCCGGGGCCTGCTCTCCGGCGAAGATTCGGTAAAATCCCTTCTTACAGGTTCACGGTTTGCAATGCCAGCATAAAGGTAAACCGTATGAAACGGATTCACATCAAAGGAAATACCGGTCTTTGGGTTGAAAAAATGGAAATGCACTTTTTGCTGCAGGGGGACAACTTCCTCCAACACCCAGGCCTGCCCGAGAAAACTGTAGGAAACATACCGGTATTGAAGGTCCCCAAATATCCGCATCCCCGGAATGGGTTCATAACCGGTTTTCAGGAATGAATTAAAATCCTTCTTGAATGCATTGTTATCGTAATAACGATGCCTGATATCGGTGTTCAGTGCATGCCGGGCCCAGATGATTTCCCCGAAATGATCCCCGTCGTAATGGTTATACCCCCCGCCAAAGACCATCTCCAAACCATGATAACTATTGTAATTCAGCGAATAGGTGAACCCGTAAAAATGATTGTCGAGCCACCTTCTCCTGACCAGGTCGCTCCGGTCAAATTCTTCATCCCCGATCACCACATTCGGCAAATCGTACCGGCTAAAACGTTCGTTTTGCCGGTATTGTTCATAATACCCCCTGCCGTAGGTATAATGCAATGCCGCGGTAGCCGTCAGGCCGGAAGCAATGTTTCTTATTGCATGCAATTGATAATGATCTTGCTGATAATTATCTGTTTCATTGTCATAGAACCGGATATGTCCATCCCGATCGGTATACATGCCTGAGGGGTTGAACGTCCTGTTGTGTTCCAGCGAATCAGACGGCACCCCATTCCAGGCCTGGTAGGTAACTTCCTTGCCGGAAAAAACAAGGGCTTTTATGGTGGTTTTTTGACCATAATACCCCCCGGAGAGATAAAATGATTTTAGCCGGGCACTGGCCCTGTCAATATAGCCGTCTGAATCGATCTTTGACAACCGGCCATCGATGGTCCACTGGTCATTGATCAGGCCGGTGCCAAACTGAATGGTGTTTTTCAGGGTATTGAACGATCCGGCAGACGAATTGATTTCTGCATAGGTCTGGTCCCTGAGGGAAGTTGACTGAAGATTGATGGTGGCCCCAAAAGCCCCGGTGCCATGGGTGCTTAAGCCCACTCCCCGTTGTATCTGCAGATTTTCAACAGAGGACACAATATCCGGTATGTTTACCCACCACACACCATGCGATTCGGCATCATTCAGCGGGATGCCGTTGATGGTCACGTTGATTCGGCTTTGGTCGCTTCCGCGGATATTCATCCAGGTATAACCAATTCCCGTTCCCGCATCGGAACTTGCTATCACAGAAGGAGTTTGGGTGAGCA
>PWON01000100.1 GCA_003557385.1 Bacteroidales bacterium
CCCACCTCTCTATGAAGGTCTGGCGTGAAGTGAGATCCTTTATGTCTAATTCTGGAACGGGCAAGACCCCTTCGCCGCCAAGATATCTGTCTATCGAGAGGGTTGCCTGTTTTGCCGACCTCACTGCTTCCACTACGGATGCCGGTCCCGTAATCACGTCACCAGCGGCGAACACAGCTTCTCTTGAGGTAGCCATAGTTTCGGCGTCGACAATAACAGTGTTCTTGCTGCCAGTTTCCAGAGCAAACTCTTGGGGCACGTCAGGGGATTGCCCGATGGCAGCAATAATTGCATCCACTTCCAGTTGAAACTCACTGCCCTCTATAGGCTCGGGTCGAGGCCTACCACTGGCATCTGGGGCTCCAAGCTTCATCCTAACGCACTCTAGTATGACTGTATCGTTCTTACCCATTATTATTCTTCTTGGCGCGACTTGGAAGTCGATCTTTACACCCTCGCTTATCGCTTCTTCTATCTCTGAAGTAGTGGCTGGCATCTCGGCTCGCGTGCGACGATAGAGGATAAACACGTCTCTGGCTCCTAAGCGAAGGGCAGACCGAGCTGCATCGATAGTAGCATTACCACCACCAATCACTGCTACCCGATTCCCTAACTCCGTTCTCTTGCCAAAACTCACGCCTCTCAGGAAATCAATACAGTCCAGCATTTTGTGATGGTCTTCTCCCTCAAGGCCCAACTTCATCCCTCGGTGAGCACCTGTGGCAACAAGAATTGCTTCATATCCATCTTGGAAAAGCTTCTCCAATGAGGACACTTCGGTATTGGTCTGTATCTTCGCGCCGAGTTGCTTAACCAGGTCGATTTCTTCGTCGAGAACCTTTCTGGGAAGCCGATATGCGGGAATCCCCACACGCATCATGCCTCCAGCTTCAGGCAAAGCCTCGAATACGGCAACTTCATGTCCCATCTTAACCAGGTAGTAAGCTGCAGTAAGCCCCGCTGGCCCTGAGCCAATAATGGCCACGCGCTTGCCTGTTGGTGCGGCAGCAACCTTTTCTTCATACGTGGTATTGTCATAGGCAAATCGCTTGAGCATTCTGACGGCAATAGGCTCTTCCTGCTTTGCCTGGCGGCAGGGAGTCTCACAGGGGGCGAAACACACTCGCCCCAGAATTCCCGGGAACGGCAAGGATTGCTTGATCACCGCCAGTGCGTCAGCGGGTCTGTCTTCGCCAATGAGCCGAACATAACGAGGTATATCAATGCCCGCAGGACACGCTTCACCGCACTTGGCAGGGTGCCTCGTTGGTACGGTTAAGTCATAGGGAGTAGGTTTAAGGAGCGCAGCCTCCGGGCTCTCCTTGGAGCGCAAAAACCTCCCCTGGAAATCGAGAGTGATGCCACTTATCTGGATATCGAAGTGATCCCGTATTTCAAGTTCAGCCAAGGAGGCAGAAGGATAGATGCTGGTTATACTTGGCCAGGTATCGCCCTTAGTGACTCTTGCCCTGACGTGTGTTAAAGGCCCCGGCGCTTCCTGAGGTTCGAAGTGGTAGATAAGCTCAAACTCGTCAATGAGGTCAACGCAAGTGATCGTGCCCAACCTGGCTCTTTCAGCCAGCATTCCCTGTACTGCAGGAATAAGCTCATCCTTATTGACAAATACTTCATGTTCCATATGCTTTAAGCTTCCCTAGTGCCAATACCACCGCATCAATGATGGCTTCGGGCCTGGCTGCACAGCCGGGGACATAAACATCGACAGGTACGACTGTATCTATACCGCCAAGGATATTGGGGCACCTGTCAAAAACTCCGCCGGTGGAGCCACTCACTCCTACTACTATTACTAGCTTGGGCTCTGGCATTTGGTCATAGATATTGCGCAGTACCCGGTAATTGCGCCAGTTTGCCGGGCCAGTAACCAATAGCACATCAGCATGTTTGGGATTCCCCATGTTGACGATGCCGAACCTTTCTACGTCATAGAGGGGAGTGAGAGCAGCAAGTATCTCTATGTCACATCCGTTGCAGCTACCACAGCTGTAGTGTAGCAGCCACGGGGACTTGATTCGCGATCTCGTTAGAATGTCCATTCGTTACATCCAGCCTAAATGAATTAATAGGGTGTTCAAGGTTATCAGCGTGATGCCGCAGCCCCAGGCAAATTTCACCATCCAAGACCACGTGAGACGAGAGGTGACGTTATCGATGATCAGGACAATAAACCAGCCGGCCAAAGCTATTATGAATGACAGCCACCACAGGCTGCCTACGACCCAGAACAGTCCCAGGATAGATAGAACAAAGACCTTAGCGTACCAATGCCCCAGTTCTACTAGAGCAAGATATGGGCCGGAGTACTCCGTTAGCACCCCCCTCACCAGTTCCTGATGGGCGTGCTCTGAGCCAGAGATGTCGAACGGAGATTTCCTCATCACTAAGGCTACCGGGATAAGCAGGGCAGCAAAGGTAATCCACAAACTGGGAAGGAGGGGTTGTCCATGCGCGAATATGTCCGCAATGAGAAAACTGCCCACCTTAAGCGATACGGGAATCGCTGACAGAAGGAGAATGGGTTCGAGGGCCAGGAGCTGGAGGAGTTCCCGATGCCCCCCATATTGGCTATAGGGAGATTTCACGCTTAGAGCTCCAAGAGGCAGGCAGACACTACCGAAGAAGAAGACAAGCAGTGTCAGTACCAGGTCTTGCCTCAGGGCGAGGAGTACTACGGCGGTGACGATAAGGCCAACAAAGGCACAAGCAAACACAAGCTGAGCCTGACCGGCCACCATGGGCTTCTTGCCCAAGAGTTTGATGATATCGTAGAAGGGCTGAATTATCGGCGGGCCGATTCTTCCCTGCATGTGCGCAGTAAGCTTACGGTCAACGCCCGAGAGCAGCCCCGCGACAAGCGGGACGAGTATAACGGCAATTATCACACTCACGAAAATCCAGCCCGAACTCATATCGCCACCATCGCGAACAGGATAACGAGGAGAACAATGCCTGCAGGGATAACGAACCTGTCAAGCCTTTGTTCTCCCAGAAGACCCTCGATATAGAACCCGCCGGTCATTAGGGGGGTTCTTTCATCGGCCACAGCAACAAACTCATCTGACCCTATTTCCACATTCTCTCCGCACATGAAAGCGGGTCGGGTCGCTTCCGGTTTGGCTTTCATAGTAGCTAAAGGAATCAATAGCACTATTGCCACTACTATGAAAATTGGCCAGCCGGCAAAAACCCCGCCTGTGGCCCTCAAGAACCAGGCCTCAGTAGTAAAAGCCAGAGTTGGATCGTAACCCGCACCAATGATAATCGGGACAATGGCAGCGTTGTATAACGGAGCGATGAATACGCTCGATAGCACGGCAAAGCCGAGCAAGGTCAACAAGACGCCATGATAATGAGAAATGAACGGCTCTAATCTTGCGCTCTCAGACGTAGGACTCTGGCACAGGATGCGTCCCAGCCACTTAGCCCAGAATACTGTAGCGGCTCCGATGCTCAGCATGAGGAGCGCCAGCACCAAAGAAGACCATATGCCAATAACTGATGCTGCCTGAATAGCTGCCCACTTGCTTAACAGGATACCAAAAGGAGCTACCAGCAAAGACAGTATGGCTGTCATAGTTATACCCGCCAGCAGGGGCTGCCTCCTGGCTAGTCCCTCCATATTCTCCACGTCGTTGCTCCGGATATGCTGCTCGATAGCACCCGCACACAAGTAGAGGAGGATCATGGATATAGTAAGAAAGATCACCAGCATGACGCCCGCAGTGAGAGCCAGGGGAGTACCAATGCCGGCGCAAACTATGATGAGTGCCAGATTGCTGATCGCGGAACAGACCAGGATGCTGATGCTGCCGCGCTGACTTATGGCTATTAATCCAAGGGATAGCGAACTGGCAGCCCCAAAAATGGCCAGGAAGGTTGCAAACTGAGTGCCAACGAAGCCGGGAGACATATAAAGCACAATAAAGACCCCGGTCGTCATGAAAGGATGTAGGATGGCGTGGACCGGGGCAGGGGAAACCAGGGCCGCTTTGATTCCCCATCCGTGGAAAGGGATCTGCGCAGCCTTGGTAATGCCGGCCAGACACAGCAAGGCGAAAGGTAAGAAAAGCACTGGATAGGCCACAGCACCGTTAGCAACAAGGGTACTCAACGAAATAGTATTGAGGGGGCTGTACCAGGACAGGATAATGGCTATAGAAAAACAGACATTGCCTATGAGGCATATCCATAAGGTGCGAAAAGCACCGACTATTGCTTCCGGAGTCTCATCATGGCGGATCAGAGCATAGGCACAGAGTGTGGTTAGTCCCCAGAAGAAGGCCAGCCAGAGAAGGTTATCGGAGAAGGCTACTCCATTCATGGCACCAATGAGAACCAGCATGTAGAAAAAGAACCTTGGCTGTCTTGTTCCTTTAAGCTCGCCCAGGTGCGTCAGGTGCTCTTCATGGTTCTTCATGTACCTGACCGCATATACGCAGATAAGCGGGCATGTGACTGAAATGAGAATACCCCGCAATAACGAAAAATGATCCACGTAGAGGGCAGGATTAGCCACAAGGGGCACTTCTGGTGCCAAGGCGAGTTGAAAAACCGCGGTGGGTGTGGCTGCGGCCAGAGCCACGACTATAGTAAGCACACTATGCAGGGATACTCCCCTTCGCCGAATATCCATGGCGGCAACAAAGACGATATAGGCCAGCATCACCATGCCCAGGACCAGAACGATCCACTTTGAAGTAGGACCTGCATAATACTTAAGTGGGAGGCTCCATTGCTGGGCAAGCAGAATGGAACTGACTATGAGGAATACGGCGGTAAGGTAAACAATTCCTGCTCGAGCTTCAGGTTTCTTAACCACCAGGCAAATAGAACCGGTAACTATAGGGAGCAAAATTAGCCAGCGAATCAAGACTTCAGCCACAGGGAATCCCCCTAGCGTGCAGTATCGTTGCAGATTGTAACAAAACAGATTTAGTGGGGCCACGTCCCGCATTCACTCATCCAAAATGTTACCGGGGCGGTAGGGTTCACTCATTTAGAAATGTTACTAAGGGGTCATGCGAAGTGACGAGAGGATGAGCATCGATGAACGACGGAAATACCTGAAGCTGA
>PWON01000074.1 GCA_003557385.1 Bacteroidales bacterium
AATGTAATGCGCCCTTCCTGGCCGGCGCCTTGCTCCTGGTTGGTGCTGTGACCACTTGGTATGTTTCCCATAAATAAAAATATGCCAATGAATAATACCGAAAAGAAATAATGGATGTCTGTGCGTTTCATAGCCCTGATTGATGTGTTGTGAATGCACAAAAATACACAATTCTGTTTATTACGGCCAATTGGTTGATCACATGACCCCATGAAAGACGGTATTGGCGTGTTTGAAAGATGCTGTTTCAACGCAAACTCAAAAACCAAACGATTGTTGATTAAACAGAATAAATCCGAAATTGACCATAAAAACCCAGGCTTCCCGTTCATTGTGGAAATAGGATATGCCAAGGCTTAATGGTCCGGGCGGGGTGTGATATACCAGTGCAAGGTTGGCCAACAGGCGTGGATTGAATGTGTATTCTTTGGTTATGGCCTGTTGTGTCTGGTTTGATACAATTGTTTGCAGCGGCTGGAACCAATGGGCTTCCCCCTGAAGGCTGGCGGCATCGCTCAGGGAAAAAATGGTTTTTAGTCCGGCGGCCACATAGTTGTTCGCCCTGAACTCAGGCATATACATGGTAGTGGCAACCGGAAAGGGGTTATACTGGCGGGCCAGCGCCATGGAAGATGTGTAGTTATGCAAAACAGGGCGTTGGCTGAAAAATGCTTCGGCCGAAAACCCCGGATTGAACAGGCTCCGCGGTCTGAAAAAGTTCTTGTACTGAAAGTGTGCTTCTACCCAGGCATGGGTTTGTTCGCTCTTGCCTGTTTGAAAAGCGGTGGTTCCGGGGTTGTATTTTTCGGTGCCACGGACAATGCGGAATGAGGCATGCATATAATTGCCCCTGGTCGGATATTGTTTACGGTTCAGGGTGTTTTTCTCAAAGGCGGCTTCCATATATCGAGGCTGCAAACGGGAAACATCCATTGTATCGGAAGCTGAAAAATTCCTGGTGTTGAAGAATGCATCCCGGAGAGAAACAAAGGTTCCTTTCACCTCGAATTTTTTATCATTGTCGATGGGATAACCCCAGGTAAGCTGTGTGGCAAATTCCCTTTGCGTAAGAAAGGGGGGCTTTTTTTCTTCGAGTAAAAATACGCTGCTGCTTGCATATTGCCACTGGCTGTATTGCACCTTTGATTTCAGATAGAAATGGGCATCACCCGGAAAATCCAGACGCGTGGAAGCGCAAATGTTGTTGTAGAAATTTCCCAGGTACAACTTGCTGGTAAAGGTGACAGGTGTTTTCCCCCACCTGGCATATTCGAATTTGCCAAAAATGTGATTAACGGGCCTGGAAGAGATGTTGCCGCCAAAAGAACGCAGAAATTCCCTTCTTTTTTCCATCTCCAGGCTGAAAATAAAAAAACCGGTTGTTTTATCGTAACGCAGGTAGGGATACACATAATCGAAACGATTGTTGAGCAGCAGGCTGAAGTATTTGAATTTCAGTTCATCAAAGGTCAATGGAAGGGATTCTTGCCCCAATGCCTGCAGTACAAAATCCCGGTGTTCGTTGCTTAATCCGCCTACGTGTATTTCTCCGACAATCTGGTCGGGAACACTGAACCGGAAACCCCTTCTGCGTCGCTCGCGCATTACCGGATCGGCATGCTGGTTGATGAAACCATTGATGGATTCTATCTTTGCAATGGTTGCCAGGTATCCTTGTTCAATGATTTCTGCATTGCGGCTCATGTCGTTTACGGCAATGTCCGGCACGTCTGGCTTGATCAATACGCCCTGGTCGGTAAGGATGTCGTATTGTGACGGGTGTTGCAGCAGGTTTTCCAGCTGCGATACAATATCGTCCCGTTTCGGGGGTGCCGGATTGCCACTGACCACACTTCCGATCACCACATCCGGCTGAAATTCTTCATGAACGACATCGGCCGGAAAATTATTGAACATCCCGCCGTCCAACATCAGTTTACCGTCAATTTCAATGGGTTGAAAATAAAAGGGGAATGTCATGGAGGCCCGGACGGCATCAGGCAGGCTGCCATAGCGCATGGTGACGGCACTGCGGCTTTCCACATCGGTTACAATGCAACGGAATGGAACAAACAGGTTGTCGAAATGGTAATTTGCTGCTGCGGCTGCAGGCCCCAGGTATTCCATGAACAGAAAGTCCATTAAATAAGGCGATACAATATTGCTGGGGATATTCTGGCGCACAATGTTCTGTGGTTCGAAACGGTCTTCCCATCCAAAATACAGGTTGATCCATGACGGGTCTGGATGTGGCTCCAGGTAGTAATGCCGGTATATGTCGTCAATATGACCCACGGCAGCATGTTCAAATTCTTCCGACAAAACCAGCTCCTCTATTTCGCCGGGTGCATAACCTGCTGCATACATGCCACCGATGATCGCACCAATAGATGTGCCGGCAATGTAATCGATGGGTATGTTGTGTTCTTCAAGGGCTTTTAATACTCCGATATGGGCCATGCCCTTGGTTCCTCCGCCACTCAGGACAACAGCTACCAGCTTCCGTTCTTCGGTATTCTCGGCGTGTGCTGCCCCTGCAGCCATCACTGCAAGCAACAAAACAATAAAACTGGTTTTAATGTTCTTCATGTGTTTATTCCTTTCTGACCGCTTCGGCCGGAAGCAGCCTGATGGCTTTCCATGCAGGGTACAAAGAGGTGATCATCGCGGTGATGACAACCATTACAATGAGTGTCAGAAAAAAGCCTGGTTCTATAGTCGGATACACCAGCGAGGGAAAACCGAACTCCCTCATGGTATCTCCGCCTACTGCCGCCAGGTCAATGCCTCTGTTTCCAAATATGCCGATGGTGGTGACCCCGAGGACAATGCCTCCCAGTGCACCCAGTATCGACAAAAAACTTGTTTCAATCAGGATCATTGAAAACACCCTTTTTTTGTTCATGCCAATGGCCATTAGCATCCCCAGTTCGCGGATGCGTTCGAACACCGACATCAGCATGGTGTTGACCAGGCCAAAAGCAAGGGCAAAAAGAATGATGCCCAGAATAATGGTCAGCATCACCCCGGCCATTTCTCTTAAATAACTTAGCTCGGGTGAAATTTCTGCCCACGTCCTGATGCTTAGATCCGGAAAATGTTCACTGTATCTTTTCTGGATGTCATCAAGCCGGTTGATGTCCCTGCTTATCAGGGCCACCTCATGAATGATTGGTTGACCGGCGACATACTGATCCAGGTCGGATCTTAGCACAAAAACGTGGTTTTCGTCGAACATTGAATTGGCGGTCTGAAAGATCCCTGCCACCCTGAATGCAGCAGATACAAGCTCATTATCAATGTCCTGGAACGTAAGTACCAGCCGGGAACCTTCCTGGAGTTTTGTTTTTTCAGCCAGGCTTTGCCCAATGAGTACCGGATTGCGAATCCCTTCGGAAAAATAACTCCCCTTGATGAGGTTGTGTTGCAGCCCGGTGGTAGCGGCTTCGGTCCCGGGATCTATCCCAATGATGTCAATACCCCTGGTCAGATGGGCAGAAGCAAGCATCCCGTGCACACATGCCCGCATAGAATAGGCCTCAATATCCGGGTCGCCGGCCAGGGACTGATCCAGGGCCTCCCAATCTTTGATGGCGTATTCAACAAGCCGGTCTTTTATGTATTCGGGATGATGTATTTGCATATGGGAGATTTGTTGTTCAATGGCGCTCTCAAATTGTTGCTTGACCATCCCGAACATGATGGATGCGGCAAACAACCCGCCCCAGAGGCCTGCCGTGATGGCGGCAACCATCACCAGGCTTCTCTTGCGGTTGCGCCACAGGTTTCTCCATGAAATAAGCAGCAGCATCTTCATCTTATTTTTGTTTTTCTTTTATCACATCCAAACGAAACACGCTGTATACCGGATATAAACCAATCAAAAAAGAGATTACCAGCACAATTTGTGCCTGTGAAATAAATACAGAAGGGTCTGCCGACATGGGCAGGATGGGTTCAAAGCCGTAATCGATCATGGTTTGTGCCAGGTTGCCCCTCAAATGGATGGGGTTGTAGAAAAAATACAGGACAATGGGTATGGCCGTGGCAATGCCGGCTAGTGCCCCCGCGAAAGAAATGATGATTGTTTCAATAAAGCATACCAAAGCCAGGATCCGGCGTTTCATGCCCAGGGACATCAGCATGGCAAATTCTTTTTTGCGCTCCAGCAGCATGGTCATCATGGTGCCATACAAACCGAAGGCAATGACAATGTACAGGATCCCAAGCATGACCATGGTCCCTGCAATGTCGAACTGCATCATGGCCAGTAAATCCCGGAGCATCTCCTCCCAGGTCAGCACCCGGTACCATTCCGTATCGATTTCAGAACGCAAGTCCTTTGCCAGGCGGTTTGTGTGTGCCGGATTTTCGGGCATGACAATCAGGGCGGTAAGCCGGTCTTCCGCCGCGAAAAACCATTGCGCGGCCGGCAAGGACATATACATGGTATTGCTGTTCATTTCCGGAATGTTCAGGCGAATGACCCCCTTGATGCAGAATACCCCGGCCGCAGTTGTTCCCTGGTAACCCTGGCTTAACAGCACAAGAGAGTCGCCGGTTTGCACCCCGAGCACATCCGCCAAACCCTCAGCCAGCACAATGTCGTGGTCTTCGGGCTCAATGAAGCTGCCGGCAACCATTCTGCCGGAAAGGTCGCTGAGCCGTGCTTCGCGCCTTGGATCAATGCCCATGACCATGGCACCGCGGGTCATGTGGTCGGTGGCGGCCAGGGCAAAATGCTGTATGCGCGGAACGTAAAAGTCGATCTGTTCATCAAAGCGCTCCAGGATGCCATAAATATGGTCGTCGAACAACATGCTGTGATCCATCGAGGGCTCTTCTTCAAACAACACATCCTGGATCTGTATGTATCCGGTGCTGAACCTGACCATGTTGTCGATCATCCCTTCATAGGATCCTTTTTCGAGGGAGTAAAATAATATGGCCAGAAATACCGCAAATAAAATCGAACTGATGGTGATCAGCGATCGTCGTCGGCTTCTCCAGAGGTTGCGCCAGGCTAATTTTATGATGAGGTTCATGGGTGTGAAGGTCGGAA
>PWON01000005.1 GCA_003557385.1 Bacteroidales bacterium
TAAGGTGGAGACTGTGATTACGAAAGGAAAGTTTTTTTAGAAGTAATTAGTATTTGGTAATTAGTATTTAGTATTAATATTTGTATGCTATGTCGACACTAATTACTAAATACTAACTACTAATTACTACTTACTTCCTGAGAGATATGGTAAATATGAACAACAGCGTAACAACTGCCGGGCAAAGCAATTATGTTGCAAAAACCTTCTCCGGGTTGGAACAGGTGCTTGCCGGGGAGTTGCGTGCATTTGGGGCCGCGGATGTGGAGATCCTGCGGCGGGGGGTATTGTTCCGGGGGGATCAGCGTTTGTTGTACCGGGCAAACATCCTTTGCCGTACGGCACTAAGCATCCTGAAGCCCTTGGGCGATTTCAGGTTCGACTCCAAAGACTCTTTTTATGATCAGATGCGCACAATCAAATGGACGGAGCTTTTCCCAAAAGACAAAACCATTTCGGTGATCGCCACGGCGCACGATTCCGAAATCTTCAACAACACCATGTTTGTCGCCCAGCTGAGCAAAGATGCCATTGTAGATCAGTTCAATGAAGCCTTCGGCAGCCGCCCGAGTGTGGATACCGCCCTGGCACAGGTACGCATTGTTGTAAACATCCAGGGAGACAATTGCAAGGTGTCGCTTGACAGCAGCGGCGAAGCTTTGTTCAAGAGAGGCTACCGTAAAATGGGCGGGATGGCCCCTATCAATGAAGCACTGGCCGCCGGGCTCATCATGTTGTCGGGATGGGATAAAACCAGTCCGTTTCTCGATCCCATGTGCGGCAGCGGCACCTTTTCGATCGAGGCAGCTATGATGGCTGCAGAAATTGCACCTGGGCTCGACAGAAAGGTTTTTGGTTTTTCTCACTGGAATGATTTTGCAAACGGCATGCTGGAAGAGGAGAAAGAAGCGGCACGAAGCCAGCAAAAACCCCTGAAGGCAAAGATCATTGCCAGCGACCTGGTGGGAAAAATGCTCGACATTACCCGGACAAACATCATGGGTGCCGGCCTTATGGGCCAGATCAAGGTGCAGAAGAACGATTTTTTTTCATACCATCCCAGGGAGGAAAACGGCTGGGTGCTTTTGAACCCACCCTATGGCCAGCGTATGAAAGAACAGGACATCCGGGCCCTGTACATCCATATCGGCGACACCCTTAAAAATCGTTTTACCGGCTACAGGGCCGGCATCATCAGTGCCGAGCTGGATGCCATGAAACACCTGGGACTACGGCCCAAAAACCGCTTCCAGGTCTTCAACGGTCCGCTGAAAGCCACCTTCAATATATATGAACTGTTTGAGGGGGGCAGGGATGATTATGTAAGGTCAAAAGGTCGAAATGTCGAAAGCCAAAAGCCAAAAGCCAAAAGCCAACAGCCAAAAGCCAACAGCCAAAAGCCAACAGCCAACAGCCAAAAGCCAACAGCCAAAAGCCAACAGCCAAAAGTGAAAAATAACCGTACAATATAACTATACTGAACAATGAAAGATTCCATGAGAAAAAGAGTATTGGTAGCCACAGGCGGGGGCGATTGCCCGGGTCTGAATGCTGTAATCCGTGCCATTGTGATGCGGGCCGCAAAGGAAAGAGACTGGGAGGTGGTGGGAAGCATCAACGCATTTGACGGCGTGTTGAACGAACCCAATGAAATCGTGATCCTTGGCGAAAGAGAAGTGGCGGGGATACACATCCGCGGCGGCACCATCATAGGAACAACCAGCAAGGGCGGCCCGTTTGCATGGCCCATAAAAAACAAAGACGGCAGCTGGAACAGCGCCGACCGCTCCGATGAAATGATGCGCCGGCTACAATACCTCGGTGTGGATGCCGTGATCAACATCGGTGGCGACGGTTCACAACAAATATCCCAGAAGTTGTTTGAAAAAGGATGCAACATCATCGGAGTACCAAAAACCATCGACAACGACCTGTCGGCCACCGACTTTACTTTCGGTTTCCAGACAGCCGTACAGGAAGCCACCACAGCGGTCGACAAACTGGTGACCACGGCCGCAAGCCACAACCGGGTGTTCGTCCTGGAAGTGATGGGGCGTTATGCCGGCTGGATCGGACTGCACAGTGCCGTGGCCGGTGGTGCCGACGTCTGCCTCATCCCGGAGATCCCTTACGACATCGACAAGGTGATGGAAAAAATTTATTCGCGCTTTCACCGGGGCCGCGGATACGCCATCATTGTGATTTCCGAAGGAGCCAAACCCAAAGGCGGTGATGTCCATTACGCAGAAAGCAACGAGGTGGGATACAAGAATGTCCGACTCGGCGGAGTGGCTTTCAAGCTGATCCACGAACTCAAAGAGGCCGGCCTGGAAACCGATATGCGCGAGACCGTATTGGGACACCTGCAACGGGGTGGAACCCCCATCGCCTATGACCGCATCCTGGCTACACAATTTGGTGTAGAGGCTTTTGAAATGGTGTTGCGTAAAGATTTTGGGAAAATGGTGGCCTACCGGCATCCGAATATTGTTTCGGTACCGTTTACAGATGCCATCAGCCATTACAATTTTGTAGATCCAGATTGTGACCTGATAAAATCAGCCCGCGGCGTTGGTATTTGCATGGGCGACTGATCGTCATGAAACGCCGGACACTGTTTGCGGACATCCTTCTGCCCCTTCCACTAAAAGGTTGTTTCACCTATCGTGTACCCCATGACCTCAATGCAAGCGTTGGCATTGGCCAGCGCGTAGTGGTGCCATTTGGCCGCAACAAGGTGTATGCAGGGCTTGTCAAACAGATCCATGAAAACCCACCAACGGGCTTCCAGGCCCGGTATATCCACAGCGTCCTTGACCAGGGGCCTGTGGTAACGCCCACACAATTCCGGCTGTGGGAATGGATTGCAGATTACTACCTCTGCACCGAAGGCGATGTGATGAATGCGGCCATGCCTCCGGCCATGAAACTGGCCGGGGAAACACGCATTGCCCTGAACCCTTATATAGAAGACACACCCGGGGGCCTGCATGAAAAAGAACAGGCCCTGCTGGACGCACTCCGCGTGAACAAACAGATCAGTCTTTCCGAAGCTTCCGCCATTGCCACCATCCCGAAGGTCTTGCCTTTAATCAAGGGCATGATGGAAAAAGGCCTGGTGGTGCTAAAAGAAGACCTCGAAAATCCCTGGCGGCCGCGCAAGGTGAAATATGTTCGCCTAAGCGAAAGCCATGCCAACGAAAACCAGATGAAAGAGTTGTTTGACTCGTTTGAGCAACGGGCGCCAAGACAACTTGAGCTGCTGATGCAGTACATCCGGTTGGCGGGGACCATCGGGAAAGAAGCAAAACAAGTCAGTGTGCCTGACCTGACAAAACCGGTTAAAGGGGGTTCCGCAGCCCTGCAGGCCCTGGTCAAAAAGGGGGTATTTGAGCTTTACGAACAGGAACAGAGTTATTTTGACCACCTGCCCGTCACCGACCTTCAGATCCGTTTTAACGAACACCAGGATAAGGCCTGGCAGGAGGTGCAGGACGGTTTTAAACACAAGGATGTGGTATTGCTGCACGGGGTTACTTCGAGCGGGAAAACAGAATTATACATCCGGTTGATCCGCGAAACCATCGCCAGGGGGAAACAGGTGCTGTACCTGCTTCCGGAAATTGCACTCACCGCCCAGATCATCACCCGGCTGCAACAACAATTCGGCGACAAGGCCGGGATATACCATTCGCGTTTCAACCCCATGGAACGCACCGAGGTGTGGAACAACCTTCTGCAGGGAGGAATCACATCGGGCAAGAAAACCATCCGGTACGACCTGTTGCTGGGTCCGCGATCGGCCATGTTCCTTCCATTTCGCGACCTTGGCCTGATCATCGTTGATGAAGAACACGAACCCAGCTTCAAGCAACACGATCCGGCCCCACGGTACCATGCCCGTGATGCGGCGATTTACCTTGCCTCCATGTATGGGGCAAAGGTCTTGCTGGGATCGGCCACCCCGTCACTTGAAGTGTTTTCGAATGTACGTTCGGGCAAGTTCGGCTATGCAAAGATCGATAAGCGCCACGGCGGGGTGCTCATGCCGGAAATCCTGCTGGCAAACCTCCGGAAGGATACACGAAGCCGCGCCATGAAATCGCACTTTTCCCCGCTGCTGTTCAACAGCATCCGGGAAGCCCTTGAGCAACAGGAACAGGTGATCCTGTTCCAGAACCGCCGGGGCTTTTCCCTGCGCCTGGAATGTGACGTATGTCACTGGTTGCCTGGCTGCCACCAATGCGATGTAAGCCTGGTGTATCATAAAAAAATCAACAAGCTCAAGTGTCATTATTGCGGCTATACCACAGACCCTCCGGGAGAATGTCCTTCCTGCACATCTACCGCCATCAGAATGAAAGGCTTCGGCACGGAAAAGATTGAGGAGGAACTGCCCCTGATCTTTCCCGATGCCACTGTTGCCCGGATGGACCTGGACACCACACGCTCCCGCAATGCCTACCGCAAGATCATTGACGATTTTTAAATGCGTCGTATTGACATCCTGGTGGGCACCCAAATGATCAGCAAAGGGCTCGACTTCAACAATGTGGGCGTAGTGGGGATCCTGAATGCCGACAACATGCTCAATTTTCCTGACTTCCGGTCACACGAACGGGCCTTTCAGCTGATGGCCCAGGTAAGCGGCCGGGCTGGGCGCGACAAAAAACGGGGCAAGGTGATCATCCAGGCCTATCATCCGGAACACCCCATTATTCAGCAAGTTACCCGGAACGATTACGAAGGGATGTATGTACAGCAGATCGCCGAAAGGCGTCAGTTCAACTACCCGCCGTTTACGCGCCTGGTGATGATCAGCACCCTGCATCCCTATCAGGACCTGCTTGCCGAAGCAGCCACCACCCTGGCCGGACGATTGCAACAAGCCTTCCCAAAAAAAGTGCTCGGACCGGAATATCCCGTCGTGGCACGCATCCGCAACCAATACATAAAAAATATCCTGGTAAAACTAGACCGCAGCCACCGCCTGGCAAAAGAAAAACACCACCTGCAACAAGTGGTAACCGCATTTCAGAAAGAAACCCGGTGGAAA
>PWON01000160.1 GCA_003557385.1 Bacteroidales bacterium
GGTATCCAGTTCCATTCTCGCCATTTCCCTGAATTCCTGGTCTTTTTCTTTATTGAGGATCTCTTTTGAAGAATCAATGTTGTCGAGAACATTTTTGTATTCCTTATAGACATCCACAATGGCCTGCAAGTCTTTATACTCTTTGCTTAACCTGATATATCGCTTCATGTCAGCAATCACTTCCGGGTCTGCGATCATTTGCCCGACCTCTTCATGCCGTTCTTTGATTGCCTGTAATTTGTCCAATAGCATGGCTTATCTCCTTTAAGCTTGCAAAGATACGAAAATAGACACAAAGAAAATCAATGGTAAACATACACCCCGTCAGGTGCGGAGATGGTCACTTTTTTGGTTTTTGAATCATGGACCTTGCCAATGATTCGGGCTTCCAGTTTGAATTCATTACACAGGTCAATCAATTCGCCGGCGACATCTTTGCCGGCATACAACTCCATTCGGTGACCCATATTGAAAACCTGGTACATCTCCTGCCAGGAGGTGTTTGATTGTTGCTGGATATGGCGGAAAACGGGTGGAGGATCAAATAACCGGTCCTTTTGTACATGGAGCCCATCAATAAAATGCAGCACCTTGCATTGCCCCCCGCCTGTACAATGGATCATCCCCTTGATATGGCGCTTAAATTGCCTGAATATGCTTTTTATAACCGGGGCATAGGTGCGGGTAGGGCTCAGCACCATCCGTCCAATGTCCATTGGCATGCCCTCCGGCTGATCCGTAAGTTTACTGCTTCCGGTATACACCACTTCCTTGTCAAGGCCCGCATCATAACTTTCCGGGAATTTATCTGCATACATGCGATTGAACACATCATGCCGGGCAGAAGTCAGACCGTTGCTGCCAATGCCGCTGTTGTACACATCTTCGTAAATTGTCTGTCCGAAAGAAGACAATCCGACAACCACCTGGCCAGCCTTAATGCCTTCATTGGTAATGATATCATTTCTGGGAGCGCGTGCAATCACCGTTGAGTCAACAATGACCGTGCGGACAAGGTCTCCTACATCAGCCGTTTCGCCACCGGTCAATACCATGTGTATGCCCAGGTTACGCATTTTTTCCAGAAACGATTCAGTCCCCCTGATGATGGCGGCAATCACCTCTCCGGGAATGCGTTTTTTGTTTCTGCCAATGGTGGAGGATACCAGCATGTTTTCCGTAACCCCGGCACAAAGGATGTCATCCAGGTTCATGACCACCGCATCCTGGGCAATACCCTCCCAAACAGTCAGGTCACCTGTTTCTTTCCAATACATATAGGCCAGCGAAGATTTGGTGCCTGCGCCGTCGGCATGCATGATGTTGCAATATGCCGGATCTCCCCCTAAATAATCAGGGACCACTTTACAGAACGCATTGGGGAACAAGCCCTTGTCCAAACCGCGGATCGCCTTGTGCACATCTTCCTTTTTGGAAGACACCCCTCTTTGTGTATACTTTCTCATCATTTACGGATCGCTTGGAGTTGTCCGTTGTCTTTGATCAGGAGGATCAGGCGGCTCGTAGTCTTCGGCAACCACCCTGAATTCTGTGCGGCGGTTCAACTGGTGTGCCGCTTCCTGATGTTCCTCTGTGGGCAATTCACTGATATATTCTTCTGTAAGTTCAGTACCGGCTTCAAAAACGAAACCCTCTCTTTCGATGGTCGCTTCAATGATCCTGGGCATGCGTTTACCATAGCTGACCGGTTGAAGCCTTCCCGGATCTATTCCTTGCTCAACAAGGTAGTTTACCACTTCCCGGGCCCGGCGTTGCGACAAAGAGTCATTGTATTCCTCGGTTCCGCGGTCATCGGTATGGGCGGCAAGTTCAATGACAATATTCGGATTGTCCTGCATGAGCCGGATGAGTCCGTTCAGGGAGTCCTTGAACTGCGTCTGCAATTCCCAGCTATCAAATTCAAAAAATATTTCAGGAAGGCCAATGGCCGTTAATGGTATCGGGGCAATGGTCATGTTGACCTCGAATTGCCTGCTTCTCTCTTCACCCACAGTGGATGCATGAGAACGGGCGGCAAAATACCCTGCTTTGTTCACCAGGATCTCATATTCCGTGTTTTCTTTCACTTCTGATGAACCAAATACGTATTTTCCCTCACGGTCGGTTTCCGTTTGACGCAACGAGCCATCAGACCCAACCAGCTGCACCGCCGCACCACGCACCACAGCCCGGGTGCTGTCATCCAGCACCTGTCCGCTGATCATAAATTCCACAGGGGCCCTGTAGAAAGAAAAAATGTTGTAGGACCCTATCCTTCCACGGTTTGATGAGAAAAAGCCCTGCTCAAGACCCGGTTTGAACACAATTCCGAAGTCATCGGCCGAACTGTTGATCGGGGGGCCGATATTCTCCGGCTTTGTCCAGCCGTCGATGGTGTTTGTTGATCTGAAAATATCAAGCCCTCCCATACCAGGGTGCCCGTCGGATGCAAAATACAGGCTGCCATCTTCATGAACGTACGGGAACATTTCATTGCCCCTGGTGTTAATGACATCTCCAAGATGCTCCGGGGGGCCGAACTCATCATTGCGGGTATTGCGCCTGACCACCCAAATATCGTTTTCTCCGATGCTTCCCCGCATATTTGACACAAAATAGAGCGCAAGTTCATCGGGGCTGATGGCTGGGTGACCGACAGTTACCGCACTATCGGTGGTTAGCCTGATCTCCTGCGGAGTGCCCCAATTTGCCCCTTCCCTCCTGGACCGGAATATCCTGCATCCCATGTCTGTTTCTTCTGCCCTGGTGCAACGGGTAAAATACATTTCTGTGGCTGCTGCATTGATCGAAGGAGCCCCTTCGTTATATTCAGTATTGACCGGGCCCTCATCCAGGATCGAAGGCCTGTCCCAGTTGCCTGCCCTGTTCTGGTAAGTGATAAAGAAAGAAGTGTGCTTGTTGCCTGTCCAGGGATCATTATCGTCGCCCAGGGCCGCATCCCTGGAAGAAGCGAAAATCAGGCTCGATGCCCGGTGATCGGCAAAAGCCGGGGTATAATCATCTGCACGTGAATTGAACAGCCGGACGGACTCTACTTCATAATCTTCGGGTGCCTCAAGCAATTGCACGGCAAGTTCAACGGAAGCTATCCCGTGATGTCCGCGCCAGTCGTCCGGAACCTTTTCCGCATATCTTTTATATTGTTGCAGGGCATCCTCATATTTTTCGTTCATCATCATGGCGTCAGCAAGATACAGGATCGCCACCGGGTCGGGGTAATTAAACCTTACCGCCCTGTTGAACCAGGCTTCTGCCATCCTGTGATTGTGGGTATACCTGTAGCACATGGCAATTTTAAAGGTCAGGCGCGTGGCTTCTTCCCTGTCGCGACGACTGACCCTGTTGTAGGCCCGGCGGTACAGGTCAACAGCCTCATTGTACTGACGAAGCTCAAAAGCCCTTTCCGCCCTCTCCAGACGCCTGCTCTGGGCCATAACCTGTTCAGGAAAAACTGACAGAAACAGAAAACCAATGACTAGAAGAAGTTTAAGGGATCTGTGCATAAATTGAGCGATCGCGTTTGCAGAATATATGATGCCATCTTTTTCTTATCCAATAACGGCGGAGATTAAAAATAATTGTCATGGTCCGGGCTGCTCATTCCTGATCTTTCGCTTTGCTGCCATAAGGGTAAGGAAGGTCTTCGTCCTGATCTTGATCTTGATCTTGGTTTTGGCTTTGGTTTTGGTTCCGGTCATGACCTGAATCATCAGCACCCTTGTTCGTATCAGCCGGTTCCGCTGCCATATCTTGATCATCCGAAGCTTTTTGTTTCACCTTATCCGCCCTGTATGCCGTATCCGGTTCGCTGTCAATTTCCGAGCCATAGCGCTGGATCTCTGAATTGATCTCCCGCTGCACCTTCCTTACTTCGTTCATCCCCTTTCCGATCATACGGGCTATCTCCGGAATTTTCCGGGGGCCGAATAATAGCAGGATCAGCAGGAGAAGAATCAGGATCTCCCCGCCACTGATGCCAAACAAAAGGTTATGGGACCACATTTTATACCGAAGGTTTACCCTGGCAAAAATAATGCTTTTAGCCGGAATAACACAACTGGGTGTTGTTTTTAACCAGGGATGTTTTTTTTAAAAAAAACAATTTCATTTACTTCATAAATGTTTATTTTTATTGGCCATAAAATCAAACGCCTATGTTACCCTTTCAAAAGAAACTCAGCAATTCCTTTTATGCAATGTTAAGCTTACCGGCCACGGCCATGGGCTTTGGCCTGGCTGTTCAGATTGCCGCCCTGAGCTGGTTGTTAAGCACACAATATGGTCTTGAGATCAGGGACATCGGGCTGGTTTGGGCCACCGGCCCCCTGGCCGGGATCATCGGCCAGGTGGTAATCGGCATAATCAGCGACAATGTATGGATATGGAATGGCCGGCGACGGGCCTTTATCCTGATTGGAGGGGTGCTTGCCTCCCTTGGCTTGCTGGCACTCCCCAATATTGGGGTGATACAGGCTTCCATGGGCTTTGAGGGTGTTCTCGGTGTTGCCATCGTGGTTTCACTGACCATAGACCTTGCAATTAACGTAAGCTTCAACCCTACCCGGTCGATCATTGCCGACGTGACCCCGGAAGGCAGGCCGCGAACCAAGGGATACACCTGGATGCAGACTGTGTCGGGATCGTTCGGGGTACTGGCCTATCTGATCGGCGCAGTATGGGACAACTATGTATTGATCTATTTTGGCGTAATACTGGTATTTTTATTCTCCGTACTCCCCCCCTTCTTTATCAAAGAACCCCGGCACCTGGGGCAGTATGGCAAAGATGACCAGGAGGCCGCCGCGGCAAATAAGGCAGCGCGTGAAGCTAAAAAAGAAAAAACGAACGAAGCCTCACTGGTTGAGATCATGAAAACCATTTTGCCTCTATGGGGATTTTTGCTTTATGCCATTTATGGAATTTTCGGGCGCCTGGGATTGATCCCGCGCATCCCCAACTATGGTTTCGAGATCCTTTGCTTGCTGCTCACCATTGGTGTGATGATATATACAATGACCCGCAAAGAAGACGGA
>PWON01000046.1 GCA_003557385.1 Bacteroidales bacterium
TGGAGGGAACCCGCATCGGGACAATCACCGATGCCTCCGGACACTATTTGTTGACCAACCTGCCTGTGGGCGAACACCGCCTGATCGTGCAGGGTATGGGCTACGAAACCGCCTACAAATCATTTTTTGCCGAAGCTGATATGAGCATTGAGGTAGATGTAGAGATCCGGCCCACGGCCATTGACCTGGCGGAAGTTGTTTTCACCTCCTCACCAACCCGGAGCGGTTTTCGATATCAGCCCGACCAGGCTTTTTTCGGAGAAGGCCTGCAGCGACGCAGCGAAGCCTCTTTTGGAGAGATGCTCAAAGCCGAACCCGGGGTAAACATGCGTTCTTTCGGGTCTGCTCCTTCCCGCCCGGTAATCCGGGGACTCGATGGTGACCGCATCCTGGTGCTTCAGAACGGGGAACGCATGGGAGATGTGTCTGAAACCTCTGCCGACCACAGCATATCGCTGGATCCCCTGGCAGCCAGCCGCGTGGAAGTAGTGAGGGGGCCGGCAAGCCTGTTGTACGGATCGAGTGCATTGGGGGGGGTGATCAACCTGATTACCACCGACATCCCGGAAGACTGGGATTTGGGCACATCGGGAATACTTTCGGCGCAGGGGGCAACCGTCAATGACATGGGCGCCGGATTTGGGAGGCTCACATACGGAGCAGAAAACAGGGCCGCCACGGGCAGGTTTTCTTTCCGGCAGTCGGGCGACATCAATACACCGGAAGGGCTGATTACCGGCACTTCCATGCAAAACTATGATGGCTCCATGGGGATGGGTTTCAGGGGCGACGATATTTCCGGGGGGCTTAGCGCCGGTTTAACCGGACAAACATTTCAGATCCCCGAATCGATGGATGACGACGAGCGGGTTGAGATTCGCATGCAACGCCAAAACTTTCAGGGAAACCTGTCTCGCCGGAGAGAGGGTTTATTCGACCGGTCACAGCTCAGGTTTCACGCCTCCCGGATGTTTCAGCAGGAAATTGAAATGGAACTCGAAGATGACGGTACATGGGACGAGGATGTGGAGCTGGAATATACAAAATACACATTCAGCTCCACCCTTACATTGCAACACCATCCTGTAGGGGCCCTCGACAGGGGCGCCATTGGGTTTAACCTGTATGGACACCACATGGATATTGGCGGCGACGAGGCTTTTACCCCCGGGGAACGGAGGGTATCCCTGGCCGTGTTTAGCTTCCAGGAGATCCCGCTGACCAACCGGTTCAGGCTGCAGGGCGGCATCAGGCTCGATTACCAGAACACCGCAGCCATTGCAAACGACCTTTTTCCGAACATCGATGTGTCCAGGCACGCGTTCAACTATTCCGGGTCCGTTGGCCTGAACTACCGGCCGGCTGAGGGATGGGAGATCGGTGGGCAATTTGCCCGTTCGCACCGGAACCCGGTCATTGAAGAGCTGTTTGCAGACGGACCCCACCTGGGTGCCGGCGTGTATGAGATAGGCGATCCGGACTTAAGGGATGAGATAGGCCAGGGAGTAGACCTCTTTATCAACTTCTCTAATCAGCGATTCAAGTTTGAAGCAGCAGGATACGTGAACCATTTTTTCAATTTCATCATATTCCAGCCCACAGGCGAAGTGGACGAGCAGTCAGGATATCCCATATTCCGTTACCAGGGGGATGAAGCCAAACTGTTTGGCGGGGAGATCGGCCTGCAATACATGCCCACAGACAAACTATCCTTTGGCCTGGGAGCCGATTATGTAAACGGAAAGAGACAGGGCAACGGGGATGATTTTCTTCCTTTTATCCCACCTTTCCGGTTTATGGCCAATGCTGAATATGATTTTGGATCCTTCTGGGTAGGCGGCAGTGTGATGGCCGTATCAACGCAAAACCGCGTGGCCCCCGACGAAGAAGTTACCGGCGGGTATACGCTGGTGGGATTTCAGGCCGGTTACCGCCTTGATTTGTCCGGACGGCATGTGGTCATTTTGCGTGGCGACAACCTGCTCGACACGGCCTACAGGGATCATCTTTCACGCATCGAAGACAGGAACATTTCCATGCCCGGAAGGAATCTCAACCTGGCTTACCGCTGGTACTTTTAAAAGTTTGGCACGAAATTTGATATTATGTTGATGAATTGGAATCGTTAAATACCTACCCATAGGTACTCTTCATGTTGTTTTGGTTAATGGATGAAGCCCGGTTACTCAAAGCCGGGCTTTGTTTTTGGTGGCACAAGACCCTGTAATGACTATCTTTGCAGAAAACACTCCCAACCATGTCACAACAGAAGAAATTATTGCTACTCGATGCCATGGCCCTGATATACCGGGCCTATTACGCACTGAACAGGAATCCGCGAATCAATTCCAAAGGACAAAACACTTCTGCAATCCTCGGATTTGCAAATACACTTACCGAAGCCCTCAAAAACGAAGACCCTACCCATATTGCCGTGGCATTCGATTCCATTGCACCCACATTGCGCAAAACCGATTTTGATGCATACAAGGCCAACCGCGAAGAGATGCCCGAAGACATTGTGGCCTCCCTGCCTTATATACAGCAACTGCTCGAAGGGTTTCGCATCCCGCTGCTGATCAGCGAAGGCTATGAAGCCGACGACATCATCGGCACCCTGGCCAAACAGGCCGAAAAAGAGGGGTATAAAGTATTGATGATGACTTCCGACAAAGATTTCGGGCAACTGGTTTCAGAAAATGTGTTCATGCTCAAACCTGCACACAGGGGCAATGAGGCAGAAATATGGGGTGTGGAGGAGGTTTGTGAGCGTTTTGGGATCGAAAAACCCGTACAACTGATCGACATTTTGGGCTTGTGGGGCGATTCAAGCGACAACATTCCCGGAGTACCGGGCATTGGCGAAAAAAAGGCCAAAAAACTGATCAGCGAATTTGGTTCTATCGAAAATCTTTTGGATAACCTTGACCAGGTCACAGAGGCACGCAGCAGGGAGAGCCTGAAAGAAAACAAGGATCAGGCCCTGATGTCAAAAAGCCTGGCCACCATTGTATTGGATGTTCCCCTGGATACCAGCATAAGTGATCTGGCACGAAAAACACCTGACCCGGATAAGCTCATTCCACTGTTTGAAGAATTGGAATTCAGGAACTTTGCCAAAAGGGTATTTTCCGACACCGAAATCATCCCCGAACAAACTGCCAAAAAGGCCATCCAGCAGAGCGGGCAAATCGGGCTTTTTGATCATGTCAATGCCTTTGCCGATCCTGCAGAAGAGGCAGCCAAACGCCTGGAGTCGCTTTCAAATGAAAAACAATACAAAGCGCTTACCACCGGTAAAGAGATACAAAACCTGATCGGCATGTTATCCGGCTCCGGCATGTTTTGTTTTGACACCGAAACCACCGGGCTCGACAGCAGCGACAACCAGCTGGTGGGCATTGCTTTCTGCATGAAAGCCGGTGAAGCATTTTATGTCCCTTTTCCGGAAGATCAGAAACAAGCCCGCAACCTGGCCACCCAGTTTGAAAAGGTATTTTCCAGGGCCGATATTGAAAAAACCGGCCAAAACCTCAAATTCGACATAGGTGTGTTAACATCATACGGCATCACCGTAAAGGGGAAACTGTTCGATACCATGCTGGCCCACTACCTGTTACAGCCCGATATGCGGCACAGCATGGACATCATGGCCGAAAATTATCTCGATTACCGGCCGGTGCCCATCGAAAGCCTCATCGGCAAAAAAGGCAAAGCGCAAAAAAGCATGCGTGACATTCCACTCAACATAATCACTCCCTATGCCTGCGAAGACGCTGACATTACCCTGCAACTGCGCGAAGTGTTTGAGCCCATGTTGCAGGAGCAGGGCCTGGACAAATTGTTCGATGAGGTGGAAACACCGCTGGTGCCCGTGCTGGCCGACATGGAAAACGAAGGGGTGCGCATCGACAAAAAAGCACTGGATGAATATGCCCAGGTACTTACTAAAGGGATAGAAAAAGCCGAACAGGAAATCTACGGCATGGCAGGCACCTCATTCAACATCTCTTCGCCGAAACAACTTGGGGAGATCCTTTTTGGCAAGCTAAAAATCAGTGGCAATGCCAAAAGGACCAAAACCAGGCAATACAGTACCAGCGAAGAGGTATTGACAAAACTCAAGGACGATCATCCCATTGTGGAGAAAATCCTGGAATACCGTTCGTTGTCAAAGCTTAAATCGACTTATGTGGAAGCGTTGCCCAGGTTGATCTCCGGAAAAACAGGACGGATACACACCTCATATAACCAGGCCATTGCCGCCACAGGCAGGCTTTCATCAAACAATCCAAACCTGCAGAATATCCCCATCAGAACCGAAGAAGGGCGTTTGATCCGCCAGGCCTTTGTCCCGAGAGACGGCAAGCACACCCTGCTGGCAGCAGATTACAGCCAGATAGAGCTGCGCATCATTGCATCCCTGAGCCAGGACAAAGCCATGCTGGAGGCATTCCGCAATGACCTCGACATTCATGCGGCCACCGCATCAAAAGTATACGAAGTCTCCCTGGAGGAGGTCACCCGGGACATGCGCCGCAACGCCAAAACGGTCAATTTTGGCATTGTGTATGGCATTTCCGCCTTCGGGCTGTCGGAACGCCTGGGCATTCCACGACAAGAGGCCGCCGGCATCATCAACCAGTACTTTCAGAAATATCCTGGCATCAAAGAATACATGGACCAAAACATCGCGTTTGCCCGCAAGCACGGGTATGTACAAACCATGCTCGGGCGCATGAGGTATGTCAGGGACATCAACAGCGCCAACAATGTGGTCAGGGGCTATGCCGAACGCAACGCCATCAATGCCCCGGTGCAGGGCACAGCGGCCGACATGATCAAAATCGCCATGATCCGCATCCATAAAGCCATGGAAGAGAAAAAAATGAAAAGCAAAATGGTGTTGCAGGTGCACGACGAACTGGTTTTTGACGCGGTATCCGATGAATTGGAAGAGCTCAGCCCGCTGGTCGAAGAAAAAATGAAAACGGCATTGCCGCTCGATGTCCCGGTAGTGGTGGAGATCAA
>PWON01000107.1 GCA_003557385.1 Bacteroidales bacterium
AAAATGTGCGGATCCATATCCCAGCAGATGCCGTGATCGCCGACTCATTTTCGAACGATGCCAATACCAGGGAAGTAACCGCCGAAAATATTCCCGATGAATGGCTGGGCCTTGATATCGGGAAAGAAAGCATCCGGAAGTTTTCAACCATCATCAAAGAAGCCAAAACAATCCTTTGGAACGGCCCCATGGGCGTATTTGAAATGGAGAGCTTCGCACACGGAACAAGATCCATTGCCCAGGCCATTGCCGATGCCACCCAACAAGGGGCCTTTTCACTCGTGGGGGGCGGTGATTCTGTAGCCGCCATCAACCAGTTTGGGCTCGAAGACAAGGTAAGTTATGTAAGTACAGGTGGCGGCGCGTTGCTTGAATACATGGAAGGCAAGGTTTTGCCAGGCATACAGGCCATCAACGAATAAAAACGGCCCATTATCCGGAACCTTTTAACCGGAACCGGTCAGTTTGCTTACAAGCCGCAGCAGTTTGTGTTCATCGACAGGCTTCGAAAGGTAGTCATCCATCCCGGCCTCAATAAAACGGTCACGGTCTCCTGGAATGGCATAACCCGATATGGCCAATATGGGGGTATAATGTTCATTGCCCTCCACTTCCCGTATTTTTTTGGTGGCCTCAAACCCGTCCATTTTGGGCATCTGACCGTCCATCATAATCAGATCATATTTATCGGGTGCGAACAACTCAAGGGCTTCGAGTCCATTAAATGCCGTTTCCACACCCCATCCCTGCAACCGCAATAATTGCGACATATACTTGCTGTTGTTGGCATCATCTTCTACAACCAGTATGTTCAGACACTTTTTCCGGGGGGCATATTCTTTACCGCAAGGATCTGACACCTGGCCGCCAAACGTTTCGGTTAAAGGCACGGTGAAAAAAGCAAGGCTGCCCTCTCCCGGCTTGCTTTCAAAACCGACCTTGCCGCCCATCAGGTCAACCAGGCTTTTTACAATGCTCAGTCCGAGTCCGGCCCCCTTGTATTTCTTCCGGGATGAATTGTCCAGTTGATAGAAGGAATCAAACATCAACCCGATGTCTTGCCGGCGAACCCCGATGCCGGTATCCCTGACGGAAAACATCAATCCCTGTTCATTGGCCTGGGAAAAAATTTTGCAGGCACCCACGGTGATCTCTCCCCTGGTGGTGAATTTTACGGCATTGCTGATCAGATTGTTTAACGCCAACTGGATTTTCTGTTGATCGAAACAGATACATTGTGGTACATCGGGTTCAATCTTTATAAAAAATGTGTTGTTTTTTTCTTTTGCCTGCATTGAATACAAGTCAACGACTTCCGCGATCATATCCCTGACAAAAAATTGCCGGCAAACGACTTCCGGTTTGTTTTCAATGATGCCGGAATAGTCCAGCAAACTTTTGATGATCATCGCCAGATTCTCTGATGACAACAAAATGGACTTCAAATATCCGTTTTGTTCGTCATCAAGCTTTGTCTTTTCGAGCATGCGTAACATGCCGGTAAGGGCATTGAGCGGATTGCGCATCTCATGATTCAGGTTGGTCAAAAACTCCGATTTGGCCCGGAAAATGCTCTCTTCGCACGAAAGATCCAAATAGTGCGCACCCCCTTTTCTGTATAGGCGTAAGCTTTCCTGCACAGCCTTCAGCTGGGTTTCAGCATATATCTTTTCGGCCCATTTGTCAACGACCCCCGGCAAACATTCCAGTATGCCTTCCTGACGCGGGAATACCTCAAACACTCCCAGGGCCTTCACCTCCCGTACACTGACTATATCGGATGAATCCAGCAGAACCAGGCTGTTGACAAACAGGGCTTTTGCATGAAAACAACGCAACACTTCCTTCCAACCTTTGCCATGCAGCCCCGTATCAATGATGTAGAAATTGATGGTCAGGTTTTGTTGTTGTTCCCAGTCAACAGCGCTTTCAGCACTGTCCAGGACGCTGCTCTCATAGCCTTTCTCGCCAAGGATTTTCCGAATATTATTACCAAGGTCATGGTCTGTGGTCAATATCAGGACATGGAACACCTCCCGGAGCCAGCGATCATCAACAAATGTATTCTGGTTGTCCTGCATGCCATTGCATTGTTTTAAGGAATGATAAAAATACTCAAAAATATCCGGGCGGGGCATCCGTTCAATGTATAAAACAGGCTTTTTAATAAATCAGCCGATCCGTTATGCATTTTACATGCTTCACAAAGCCTTTAAAACTTTTTGTAATTTTGTTTTTTAAATAAACCAGATATGATGAAGCAATTAAAAAAAATGATCACGATCCTGTTGGGCATCTCCCTTTTGGTTACCGCATGTGATCCTTTTGACGACGACAGCCTGTCATCGGAAGAGATCCTGGAGACACAGATGCCTTTTGTACAATACATTATTTCATATTGGCGGGGCATAGATACGGGCCGCTTCCAGTTGCAGTGGTCGCAACAACTCAGCGGGGTAAGCGGCAGGCACCTGGCCATAGACCGCTACCAGATGGAGCGGTTTGATACCGAAAACATCTGGTATTTTTATTACGACCACATTTACCGTGACCTCCAGAACATCATCGCGGTTTCGACCGAGATCAATGCAAGGGCTTACCGCGGCATCGCCCGCATTTTACAAGCTTACAGTCTTGGGTTTATGACTGACACCTGGGGAGATGTTCCCCATGAAATGGCCATGGGCTATTTTTCACAGGTCAACCTGGTTACCTATGACGAACAGCAGAATGTTTACATGGAGATCATGCAGTTGATCGAGCAGGGGATCCAGGACCTGGATGCCGCCCCGCAGGGTGGCGGATTGATGCCCGGTCCCGAGGAAGACCCCATATACCAGGGAAATTTGGATCAATGGAAAAAAGCCGCCAATGTGATCCGGTTGAGGCATTTGCTGCGTATGGCCAATCAGTCGGGCAATTACAACATCGCCCTGGGTCATATAACCAGCCAGCCCATGTTTGCCGGATTACATGACAACATGGTGTATGCATACCGCGAAGACCTCGACCAGGTGAACCCGCATTATTTTTTCAGGGAGGTAACCCGGGCCGGTGCATTCTTCGTAAATATGCTCCTGCAAAACAACGACCCCCGGATCCCACACCTGCTCAGCAAAAACGTGTATGGCGAATATGTCGGAACCCATCCGGGTTCGGCCATGCACAATGCCTCCTCACCCGGACCTGCCGTGGCCTCGCGGGCAACCCCCCTGGCCCTGATCACCTACACCGAACAAAAGTTCATTGAAGCGGAGGTGTTCTACAAATCAGGCCAGCATGCCCTGGCCGATGCGGCTTTTGAAGAGGCCGTCATCTCTTCCCTGCGCTCCTTTGACATAGAGGATCCGGCATGGGAAGCGGAACACGCCTCGGTGGAAAATGTCGATCTTGAACGGATCATCAATGCAAAATACGTTGCCCTTTTCCTTAACCCGGAAGTTTGGTCCGATTACCGCAGGACAGGCTATCCAAACCTGGAAGGCTTTAACGGGGAGGAAATCCCCCGGCGCTTTCTATATGCAGAGCGTGAATACAACATCAACTCCGCCAATGTGCCGCCCGATGTAGACATGTATACCCGGATGTGGTGGGACCCGGAATAAGTAAGCAGATAGTATTTGGTATTATATAAAGATCCCCGGTCGAATTCACGACCGGGGATCTTTGTTTGGTTTCCGGTTAAAGCCGGAAGAGATTTCTTATATATATATTAGTTCTGATCGGCTTCGGAAATTTGATCATTGGCATCGATCTCAGCCTGTGGGATGCTCCACTGCCATCTCGCATCTCCGGCTGGCATTTCCAGGATGCCGGCCATGCCCGGGTCATGTCCCATGCCAACGCGATCGAGCGGCAAGCCCTGACGCTTGATGTCAATCCAGCGGTGGCCTTCGGCCCACAGCTCAATGCGGCGGTGCAACATGATCTCCTCCAGCAGGGCATTGCCTGTGTTGGTAGACAGCGTGTAGTCCGGGTCGCGCTGGCTGATGACGTCATACAAGGTTTGTGCGGCGGCACCATCCTGACCCAAACGGGCCTGTGCCTCGGCCTTGATCATGAACATTTCGCCAAGACGCATGTAGATATAATCCGCTTCCCAGGCTCCAAGTACCTGCACCAGTTTTTTCATCTGGGTCAATGGCGGAATGTCTGCTCCATACCCGGCATAGCTTCCCGTAAATGACATATCCGGGGGTACCCAAAGGTTTTTCCTGCGGTCGCTGCCCGGTATCTGATCATACAGCCAGGGGCTGATCTTTTTCTGCCCGCCCAGCGAAGCATAGGTCATGAAACGCGGGTCCATGTGGCTCATGTAAGAAGCATAGATGGTGGCGTGCTCTGCATTGATGATGGAGCCCCACATCCATTCCGAAGACATGGCGGCGTTGTTGAAACCGGCCATGGCTGTAAAATCGTATCCAATTTTGTTTCCATCATCATCATACAATTCCTGGAATTGATTTGGATAGTCTCCGGGGCCGAACAGGTTGCCGGCGCCATGATAGTTGATGGCATGTTCCGCATGGTCACGCGCCAGGGCCCAGTCTTCCATGGCCAGCCCCACCCTGGCCATAAAGCCATGGGCAACGGCCAGGTTGATAAAAGAACGGTGCGGCCGTGAGTTGTCGCCGTCAAACAGGGTGATGGCCTCTGTCAGGTCGGATTTCATCTGGGCAAACACCTCAGATACCGGACTACGCGGATGACCCTCCTGTCCGGGTTCCAGGTAAACCGGGATGCCGGGGGCAGCGGGGTTTGTGAAGTCAGAATACATCATCAGCACATGGTAATAGCCAAATGCCCTGGCGGCATAGGCTTGTGCCTTGATGCGGTTTTTCTGCCCGGTGGGGGCATCCACATCGTCGATATACAGGATGATGATGTTGGCGTTGTTGATCAGGGCGTATGGCATGCGCCAGCGTTCGTGGGTCACGCCCGCAACGGGGTTGCGGTGTGTGATCCAGCGGT
>PWON01000201.1 GCA_003557385.1 Bacteroidales bacterium
AACAGAGTCGTTAAGCCTGCCAGCGCAGATGGTACTGGGTTACCCCCCGGGAGAGTATGTCGTCGCCGGATTTTTTTCTAAACATGCAGGCTTGTTCCATAAAGGGAGCGGGCCTGTTTTGTTATTGGGCTCCGTTCAACAAGGCGGGGCCTGTTTTGTTATTGGGGCTCCGTTCAACCAGGCGGGACTTTTTTGCGGGGGCAGGGGGCAAGAGGCGCCCGGCCGGATGCAAGTCGGCGTCCGCCCCCCCCGGGAGTTGACACGTCCCCGCTTTGGCTGGCTGCAAGTCGGCGTCCGCTCTCCGGGGGGCTTCCCTGTTGTAGCAGTTTTTTTTAACCCTCCTGTTCAGAATGACCAGCCTATGTTGATATACCCGATGAAACGTCCGGCTTGCGGGCTGTATGCAAAAGTTAACTCAAACGGCCCGATCATGCTGTCATAACCAAGAGAAAGTCCGGTACCGAAAACGAAATTATCACCTGATATTTTTTCCGGCTCCAGGAACCTGAAATCATACAGTGCTGCATTGATCTTTCCGGTGGCATAAATCCCCATTCCAAGATGATATTGATAGCCAAGGGCTGTGGCAAGCAATGACTCACTGATTACCTCGTATTCGTTCAGACCAAAAAAGTCAAACTGGTTTTCAAGGATCTGGTAAGTCCCACCAAGGTTAAAACTGTTGATGAAACCCTGGCTGCTGCCTATATTGTATCCAAACTGAAGTTTTATCAATTGCGTCAGGTTGCCACCCAAACGAACATAGGATCTTCCCGAAGCCTGGATCTGTAAGAAATTGCCAAGCTCAATCCCAAGGTCTTCCAATGTGGCAGTCCGTCCGTCTATTTTTATTAAAGGGATGTTTGGTATTTGATTGAAAAAGTATGTGCTTTTTACCGTGAATCGTTGTCCTGAAGTTGGGAACACATTCCGGTTTAAGGTGTTATAATTCCAGTCCAAGCCTACTGTAAAAGCCTTGTTGTTCCCCTCTATCCTGGTGGGCGTAATCAAATTGGGCGACAGGCTCTGAAAAAGGTATGATGTTATAATTGAAAAATAAGAATGCCTGCCTGACATGCTGCTTAACGACAATTCATTTTTTAGGATACCCTGATTGTATTCTGAGACAGCCTGGAAGTTATCGTATACCGGGAAGGTCAATCGTCTGCCCTGCGTTTTTAATTGCAACCAGTGACGCCTGCGTTCATCCATAAAAGAAATAATGCGAGCATGAAATGCAGGTTGTTCTCCGATCAAAAATGAAGCAGATCCCTTTGTGTTGTAATGAAATAGCCGGTTTGTCCCAAGCCCTGCCATAATCCCTATCCCTGAAAAAGCACTGTACAAAACCGAACCCTTAATACTGGCAATTGGCCGTTCATCGAAATCAATTGTAATAATAAAGGCCTCTTCATTATCGCTTGCTTCGAAATGGTAATGTACCCGGTTGAAATAATTACTTGCATACAACCTGTTTATGGCCCGGGAAATTTTTTTGGCCGTAATGGTGTCTCCCGGTGAAATATCAATGGTATTGTTGACAAATTCCGGCCTGACCTCTTTAAGTCCGTGAAACAAAATGGTGTCGACCAGCATGATAGCTTCTTGTTTGCTTGAAATCCTTTTTTGGTCTTTATCCGGATCCCGTTTGGATAATAGGTTGAATTGCGTGATATTCTTTCTGGCAATTTCTTTCCCTTGTTCAATGATACCATGTGCCTGACCAAAACTGGCCACAGTGAAATCTTCCAGCGGTACATCAATAAAAAGGTCGGTAAGTTCACTGTTTCTAAAAAAACTCCTGGCATCACTATAAAAACCCATCTGATAAATGATATCGATCGGGGTGATCAATTCCTCTGCCGGCCTCAGACCCTGTGAAACGTTTACCCCAATGATGTAATCTGCCCCCATATCGCGCACAACATCTGTGGGGAAATTGTTGACCACTCCTCCGTCAATCAGTTTCATGCCACCCCTTTCAACTGTGGTGAATACCGAGGGAATGGCCATTGAGGCCCTGATGGCGGTAACCAAATCCCCTTCTGTCATAACCACTGCCTCCCCATTTTCAACATTTGTGGCCACACAGGCAAATGGGATAGGGAGGTTTCTGAAATCCTTGATATGATAGGTATGAAAGAACACCTCATTCAGCGTATTCCATAGTTGCTGGCCTTCAATGGCCCCGGTGGGCATTTTGATTCTTCTGCCTTCTATGGGCAGTTCAACAATGTGTTGTTGATGCCTGTCTTTTAACACCGGATGGATATAGGTCAGATCGACCCGGCGGCCAAACATGCTCTCCCAATCCATTTCTAAAGCGAACTTCTCTATTTCGGCTGCAGAGTAACCCGATGCATACATGCCGCCAATGATGCTGCCCATGCTGGTTCCTGTAATATAATCAATGCGAATGCCCAGACTGTCAATGATATGTAAGACCCCTATGTGTGCCAGGCCCCTTGCACCGCCCCCGCTAAGGGTCAGGCCAATTGATTTCTCCCCGTCTGTATGCGGAGCAGCGTATGTTTTTTCGTTTCCGGGGAGAAGAAAAAACAAAAGGGCAAACAGCCAGAAGGTCTGCACGTGATTTTTCATGTGTTCATAATTTTAATATTTCGGTCACATGCACCGAGCCATGCATTGATCACCGTTGTGCATTTCAGTGTATTTGGCATGGCCCGGTTCATTGTATGCCTTTTTATATCTTAATCCAAAAATACTAATTACCTGATTATGTTAAACAACCATCCCGCCCCGTTTTTATAAAATCTTTTACCTTTACGGCACGTTATCCAATCAGTTTACCTATTATAATCCAGGCATGTTACGTTATTGTTGTCTTTTTATTGTTTGCGCCTGTACTTTTGCTTTCAATTTTTTTCAGGTATTGGCCAATGATCCTTCCGAAGGAGAATTCATGGGGGTCCCGTGGTATACTGAGGAGGCGTTGTTCGGAGGAGGGTTTCATCCCGGGCAACTGGCTGATACCATGCTTTCAGGATTTCAACAATACCGGTTTCATCACCGGGATGATTTGTTTTATGCGGGCAAGGGCAATGTGGGTCATGCCTTGCGGCATTTGCGCTTTGATCCCATTTTGTTTCCGGCTTTCTCGTTATTTCCCGATCCTATGTATCCGGGCAACCGGTTTTCTTTGGATGGCATCAGGTATTACCGGCCGCAGCACGTTTTCTCGGAATTGTTTTATGTGCTCGGTTCAGAAAACGAACAATTGTTTTATGCAAAACACAATCAGCGCCTGCACGAACGGGTATATGCCGGGGTGAAATACCAGACAGTGAATTCACCGGGTTTTTACAGCCGCATGGGTGCACGAAATGCCGGGTTTTTACTATACCTGGATGCAGAACCCGTTGAACGTTACCAGGTTTCTGCAGGTTTTATCGTCAACAGACTGATCAACAGTGAAAGTGGGGGGCTTAAGGATCATTTGGCATTTGAAGAGGACGAAGTAAGGGACAGCGTTTTTCTGCAAAGAGCAGAATCGCGGACCAGGGAAATCGGATTTCGCATCAGACAAAGTTATCGGGCACTGTACACTACTGGTGAGGACACACTCTCACCAAAACCATCCGTAAGCCTTGGCGAGATACACCATGCATTTACCTATAAAAGGCAGGCCTTTTTGTTTGACGAACCACTTCCCCCATCTCCCCATTTTTATGGCGCCGAAGTTCCCGAGAGTTATTATGCAACGTACGATTCCACACTGGTACACACCATATCCAATAAGGTCAGCTGGTCTAACATTGCACATGTGGATGACAGCCTCCGGTATCCTTTTCATATCCAGGTGTACGTTCGTCATTGGTTGTTGAATATTCGACAACCTCTTCGTGGGGCAGACGAGGACAACGAAACATACACTTTTGAAAAGAGCCGTTATTCACAGTTTGAGCATGGTATCAGGGTTGTTTCGGATCCATCACGGTTTGTGTCCTTTAACGGGTATGCAAATTACATTGCGGGCGGATACAACGACGGGGATTATGGTTTTGGCGGGAACGTCTACCTGGGGCGAGAATCCAAATCAACCAGGCTGAATCTTCATGCGGCATATGCAGAACAGGAACCACCTTATTTTTTTCGTCGCTACAGAAGCAACTATGTGGTCTGGGAAAATGACGGATTCCGTAAGTCGCGTACCCTTCGCCTGGGTGTCCGGTTGCATCATTCCCGGGTGCAGCTGGAAGGCAATTATTTCTTGCTTAACCGGGCTCACTATATGGACAGGGATGCATATCCGCGGCAGCATGACCATTCCTTTTCGGTAATATCTGCCGGCCTGTCAACCGACATTGCATTCTCTTTTGTCCGGACAAGGCACAGGCTGTTGTTTCAATACATTGACGAAACAGAATACGAACGTTTCCCAAGATGGATCAGTTATCACAGCGTATATGCCGACTTCAGCCTGTTCGATAAAGCCTTGCATGCGCATGCCGGTATTGATTTGCGATACAACGCGCCCTACAAACCCATGGCATATATGCCCATAAACCAACTGTTTTACATTCAGGATCAATACAAAAGCAACCATGAACTGCTGCTTGACGTTTTTATAAATGCCCGCATCAGCCGTGCCAGGCTTTTTGTCAAGTATGAAAATTTACTTGGCCTGATTTTGCAGACTTCCCCCATCTATGATACCCCTTTTTATCCATTGCCTGAGAATATGTTTAAATTTGGCGTATCCTGGATGTTTTTTGATTAACAGCTTACCGGTATTTTCTTAAGTATAATCGTTATAAATAGTCTTATTTTCTGGAAGGATTGAAGAATATTTCTTATTTTTGCTGTTGCAGCCGAAGGTATAACTATCTTAAAATAAGACTATTTCAAATATTATCTAAATCATAATTATTATGACCAAAAAGAAAAAATTCATTACTTGTGATGGCAACCATGCGGCTTCGCATGTCGCATATATGTTCAGTGAGGTGGCGGCCATTTATCCGATTACGCCTTCATCAAACATGGCCGAAAATGTAGACGAGTGGGCCGCTTATGGCAGAAAAAACATATTTGGAGAAGATGTAAAACTGGTGGAAATGCAATCTGAGGCTGGTGCGGCAGGTGCCATGCATGGGGCACTGCAATCGGGTGCATTGGTTAGTACCTACACAGCCTCACAGGGTTTGTTGCTCATGATCCCGAATATGTATAAAATGTCGGGCGAATTACTGCCCGGTGTGCTGCATGTGTCGGCCAGGAGTCTTGCTGCACAGGCCCTTTCAATATTCGGTGACCATTCTGATGTGATGAGTACACGCCATACAGGGTTTGCCATGCTGGCTACGGGCAGTGTTCAGGAGATCATGGATATTGCACCCATTGCCCATTTGGCTGCCATTAAGTCCCGGATTCCGTTCCTGCATTTTTTTGATGGGTTTCGTACTTCACACGAAGTGCAGAAGGTCGAAGAAGCCCCGCAGGATGAGTTGGCCAAATTGATTGATATGAAGGCCCTTCAGGAATTCCGCAACAGGGCACTGAACCCGGAACATCCGGTGACCCGTGGTACTGCACAGAACCCTGACATTTACTTTCAGGCAAGGGAAGCGGCCAACCCGTTCTACCTGGCCTTGCCAGATATGGTTGAAGAATATATGCATCGGATATCAGCCATATGCGGTCGCGAATACCATCCGTTCACCTACTATGGTGCCCCGGATGCGGAAGATGTTATCGTTGCCATGGGCTCCATTACGGAAACCATCAAAGAAACCATTGATTATAAAATGTCCCGGGGTGAAAAAGTAGGGTTGATCAGTGTGCACCTATACAGGCCTTTTTCTGAAAAATATTTCTTTAAAGCACTGCCCGATAGTGTAAAACGTATAGCCGTGCTGGATCGGACCAAGGAACCGGGTGCGCACGGAGAACCTTTGTATCTGGATGTTTGTGAACTCTTTCACGGGAAAAAGAACCCACCTGTCATTGTTGGCGGACGTTATGGACTGAGCTCAAAGGATACGGTTCCCTCGCATATCCTCGCTGTATATGATAACCTGAAGTTGCCCGAACCAAAGAACCAGTTTACGGTGGGCATTGTGGACGACGTTACATTTACCTCTTTGCCATTGGGAGATAATGTGGATGTATCGCCCAAAGGGAATTATGCAGCCAAATTTTACGGTATTGGTGCCGATGGTACAGTGGGAGCAAATAAAAACTCAATCAAGATCATTGGCGACACCACCGACAAATATGCCCAGGGATATTTCTCATACGACAGTAAAAAATCGGGCGGAATAACGGTATCGCATCTGCGTTTTGGAGACAGTCCCATCCGGTCACCCTATCTGATCAATGCGGCAGATTTTGTGGCCTGCCATGTACCGGCATATCTGGAAAAATATGATATGCTCAAGGGATTGAAAAAGGGTGGTACTTTCCTGTTGAACTCTATCTGGGACGAACAAGAAACAAAAAAACGAATCCCCGGTCACATGAAGCGCTATATGGCGGATCATGACATTCAATTTTATATCATTAATGCCACGGAGATTGCTGAACGAATTGGCCTTGGAGGAAGAACCAACACGATTATGCAGAGTGCATTCTTTAAGCTGGCAGAAGTGATCCCTTATGAAAAAGCGGTTAAGGAAATGAAGGACGCCATAAAGAAAACGTATGGCAGGAAAGGGGAGGAGATTGTCAGGATGAACAATTCCGCGGTAGATGAAGGAGGCCAGGTGGTCAAAATTGACATTCCTGCCGACTGGAAGAAAGCTGATCCAAAAGTCGCTTTAAGCGCCAGGGGGGATGTCCCGGAATTTATCCGCGACATTGTATATCCAATCAACAGTCAGAAAGGGGATGACTTGCCGGTAAGCGCTTTCAGGAACAGGGAAGACGGAACTTTCCCCCCGGGCACCACGGCGTATGAAAAACGCTGCATTGCCGTGCATGTTCCGGAATGGCTCAAGGAGCATTGCATCCAGTGTAATCAGTGTGCCTACGTATGCCCCCACTCGGTCATACGTCCATTCCTGCTCGACGAAGATGAAATGAAAAAGGCACCCAAGACCCTTGAGGTTGTAGATGCCAAAGGCAAGTCGCTTGCCGGATTAAAATATCGCATGCAGATCAGTCCGCTGGACTGCACTGGTTGTGGCAATTGTCTGGATGTATGTCCTTCGCCGGAGAAGGCCCTTGAAATGAAACTCCTCGACGAACAAATGCATGAAGACAAGCACTGGGAATGGGTTTCGAAGAATGTATCATACAAAGACACCTTGCTGAACAAGTACCAGTCAGTTAAAAACAGTCAGTTTGCACAACCGTTGTTTGAATTTAGCGGAGCCTGTGCCGGTTGTGGTGAAACACCCTATATCAAGCTGATCACACAGTTGTATGGTGACCGCATGATGATTGCCAATGCCACAGGCTGTTCGTCCATTTATGGGGGGTCTGCACCCGCCACACCTTATACGGTAAACAAGGATGGTCACGGTCCTGCCTGGGCCAACTCCCTGTTTGAGGACAATGCCGAATATGGTTTTGGAATGGCCACGGGTGTTAACAAACTGCGTGCGAGAATTGCCCGGTTGATGGAATCTGCCATGGATGGGGAGTTGAACGAAAATACCCGTGAAGCTTTTAAGGCCTGGCTTGATGCCAAAGAAGACGGTGAAAAGTCAAAGGAGGCTTCCGCCAACGTGATTAAAAGTATTGAAAAGGAAAAGAACCCCATTGCCAAAGAAATACTGGAGCTTAAGCAATACCTGGTCAAAAAGTCGGTATGGATGTTCGGTGGAGATGGCTGGGCGTATGATATTGGTTATGGTGGGTTGGATCATGTGGTTGCATCGGGTGAGGATGTGAACTTGCTGGTGCTTGATACCGAAGTATATTCCAATACCGGCGGACAGGCTTCAAAAGCGACGCCTGTGGGAGCCATTGCAAAGTTTGCCGCGGCAGGCAAACGCGTTCGCAAAAAAGACCTGGGCCTGATGGCCATAACCTATGGATATGTGTATGTAGCACAGGTGGCCATGGGTGCTAATCAAAACCAGTTTTTAAAAGCAGTCAGGGAAGCAGAAACCTATCCCGGACCGAGCGTCATAATTGCCTATTCACCCTGTATTAACCATGGGTTGAGAAGAGGGATGGGAAGCACACAGCAGCAAACAAAAGATGCTGTTGAGGCCGGTTACTGGCAGTTGTACCGCTATAATCCGATGCTTGAGGCAGAAGGAAAGAATCCTTTCCAGTTAGACAGCAAGTAGCCGGACTGGAACAAGTTTCAGGATTTTCTGAATTCCGAGGTCAGGTTCAGTTCATTGAAAAAGGCCTTCCCGAAAGTAGCCGGTGACCTGTTCAGGGCTGCTGAAGAAAATGCCAGATGGCGTTACAATATGTATAAACGTCATGCGACGATGGACTACGCTAAGTAGTTCTGTTTTGTTCATCAGAAAAGGGCTGTTTTGTTGACAGCCCTTTTTTTTTCTAAAGCCTGGGATTAAACACAGCACTGAATTCCGACCCGAAAGTGTAGCTAAGGCCAATGGAGCCGGAAATACTGTAATTGGTTGCCTGCTGCGATTGTTCCAGCAAAATTTCTTCAAGGGATAAATCCCCGGCAGGAATGGCCAGCAGGTCGTTGATCAGGTGCAGGTTGGTTTGCACATTCAGCGAAAATCCATGAAACAGACGCAAATTGACATTGGCGAAAAGTTCTGCCCGGTTTACAGAAAGGTCATGGAAAAAATTGGAACCTGTAATGCCGGCGCGGAAATTGCCCCAGGGTTGCTGGAATCTTGCAGAAGCCTGTAATGACTGAGACCATAAAAACTCACTGTCTTTGGCATATATGGTGGTTTCCATGTAGTTGTGATAACCATACCCCATTCGGTAAGTTATTGTGATTGATCTCCTGGTGGCTTCGTGATATGGGAAAAAACTGTATTCTATTGCCGGAACCAATTCAAAATTAAAGCGCATGTTGTGAAAGGTGCTCGAAAGACTGGTGTTAAAAACACCTACAGACCAGTGATCATCAATGCTTTTAACCAGATATGCCTGATGTCCGTGGCGATGTGATGAACTGATAATGGTTTCGTCATCTGTAATGTAGGTTCTTTTGCTGAAATTGAAAAATGGACGGAATCTGAATTTCCACTCGGCTGTGATCCGGTCGGCAAAAAAGCCAAAACGGGACGAAAAAGCTCGTTGTTTTTCCTCCATGCGGAAGTTTCCTCCCCCGTATATTTCAAAAACCCAGCTGTCCCAGGGGTCTACCTCGGGTTCAAAACCATTGTCCCTGATAATGGCTATTTCATCGTAGTCATAATCTACAATGATTTTGTCTACCATGCGCGTGGTGGCAATGTATTTTACCAGCCCTATCTTGATCATGTTGGTGTATCCCCGCCGTGTATCATCGCTGGAGTTGGTGGAGGGAGCCCAGTAAGTAAGGTCATGATCCATATTGGCAAACCTTCTGCGGCCGATAAATGAGATGGCATAATTGGTCCCTGCTGAACCTGCACCGTGCCGTGTCATCAATATATGCACGTCGGCCGCTTCCTTGTCACGCACGTAGGTTACAATCGGAATCTGTTCGCGCACAAAATCCTGGTCGAGCCACCATGGGGCATCCAGAAAAACCGAGATGCGACCTTCAGCGTTGGTTCGATTTACCGGATTTGTGGAGGCCTTGACATGATATTGCCATCCAACAAACAAAAACAACAGGAAGAAAAAAATACGGAATAAACAAATACTTGACCGGGAAAACATAGGGTATACACAAAGGTTAACAATGGGTGTTTATTTTGAGCCACAAAATTAACAAAATCCGCCTTCATTTCCGATTCTCAGGCTTTTTTTATATTTGTGAAAAAGCATGCATCGCCAATCAAAATGGTGAATATGAACCGAGCCATGCCAAATACATTGACACACAAGACGATGATTATTGCATGGCTCGGTTCATCTGACTTATTTAATCAAATTATACACATATGAAAAACATGTTACTCTATATTGCCGGTATGTTGATTTGTTGTTCCTGTGTCTATGGCGAAGGGGCTGCCAACGGGGGAGGGCTTCCTTCTTATGTGCTTGACAGGGCTTATGAACTTGAGGATACAGGCGATCTGGATCAATTGATTGCTGTTGCCGGAGACAGGAAATTGGTGTTAATGGGTGAAGCCAGTCATGGGACACGTGAATATTATGCGTGGCGCGACAGCATTAGTCGCCGACTGATTGCCGAACATGGATTTCGTTTTATTGCGGTGGAAGGTGACTGGGCCAGCTTATATGAACTAAACCGTTATGTAAAGGACTTGCCTGGTGCCCCCGGAAGTGCCCGGGAGGTGCTCGAAGGTTTAAGCAGGTGGCCATTGTGGATGTGGGGCAATGAAGAAGTGGTGGCGCTTGCCGAGTGGCTGCGCGATTTTAACGACCCCTTGCCATCGTCCGAAAAAGTTGGTTTCTATGGAAAAGATGTGTATGATGAATGGAACTCCATGGAAAAAGTATTGTCGTTTACAAGGGAACATGCCGGCGATCTCTATGACCAGCTCAGTGGTTATTATGCCTGCCTGGAACCATACGACGGAGACAGCTGGCAATATGCGCAAATGGTAGCCCGCGGGGCGGGTGATTGCGTGATGGCGCTCAGTGCCGCAGTTGATGTGATCCGCGGGGCGTCGGGCATGTTTGGGCATTTGCCGCCTCATGCATATTTTTACCTGGAACAGAATGCGCTGGTGGTAAAACATGCCGAAAAATTCTACCGCAAATCAGTAACCCGGCAGGATGCAAGCAGCTGGAACAGCCGTGTACATTATATGAACCTTACCGTGAACCGTTTGCTCAATTTTTACGGGCCGGAAGCACAGGGGATTGTGTGGGCGCATAATACCCATATCGGGGACGCCCGTTTTACTGAAATGCACCAGCGGCGACAGGAAAATATCGGACAATTGACCAGGGTGGAACATGGGCCTGACCATGTATTTCTGATCGGGTTTACTACATATGAAGGCACTGTGAAAGCGGGCGCAGGCTGGGGTGAGCGTATGCAGAAAATGGAAGTGCCGCGTGCCCGCTCAAACAGTATAGAGGATATATTCAGGCAAACAGGGCTGGATCGTTTCTATCTGTTATTTGATGACGCAGACCGTACCCACGAACAGTTTATGCAGGCTTACGGCAACCGGGCCATTGGTGTGGTTTACAATCCCCGCCAGGATGCCAGGCAATATGTGCAAACCATTGTGCCCCTTCGATACGATGCGGTATTGTTTTTCAGGGAAACCGAAGCATTGACCCCGTTGGTGCGCTGAGCAGATGAGATCAGATTAGATCAGATCAGATCATTACTTTTTGATTGCACTCAAAGGCTGGGCAAATTGCTTTACGTCGTCGCCTGTAATTTGTTTGTCGCACAATATGGCCAGGCGTTCCACCACGTTTCTCAATTCCCGGATATTGCCGGTCCAATGAATTTTTTTTAATTCATCAAAGGCCTCGCCGGTGAAAGATTTGGGGGGCATGCTTTGTTCGTGCAATACTTCCTGCAAAAAATGATCAGCCAGCAGGGGAATATCCCCTTTGCGTTCATTTAAGGTAGGTACGTGTATCAGGATGACACTGAGCCGGTGATAAAGATCTTCGCGGAAATTCCCTTTTTCGATCTCTTTCTGGATGTATTTGTTTGTAGCGGCTACCACACGCACATCAACAGGTATCTCTTTTTCTCCCCCTACCCTGGTAATCTTATTTTCCTGAAGGGTGCGCAATACTTTTGCCTGCGCCGCCAGGCTCATATCGCCAATTTCATCGAGAAAAATGGTGCCGCCACTGGCCAGCTCAAAATTGCCCTTTTTTTGTTTTACAGCACTGGTAAAGGAGCCTTTTTCGTGGCCAAACAACTCGCTTTCGATGAGTTCTGAGGGTATGGCTGCACAATTCCCCTCAATGAAAGGACCTTTGGCACGATTGCTTAGTTCATGAAGCCACCTGGCCACCAGTTCTTTGCCTGTACCATTTTCCCCGGTGATGAATATCCTGGCATCGGTGCCCGCTACCCGTTTAATCATTTCCTTGATTTTGCGAATGGCTTCTGACTCGCCAATCATATCGTACGTCTTACTTACTTTCCGTTTCAAAACCCTGGTTTCCGACACCAGTTTGGTCTTGTCCATGGCATTTCTGATCGTAATCAGTAAGCGGTTAAGATCCAGTGGTTTGGCTATAAAATCAAAGGCTCCTTTTTTGATGGCTTCCACCGCTGTGTCAATGGTCCCGTGGCCGGATATCATCACCACGGTAGTATCCGGATCCAACTCCTTGATTTTGTCGAGTAATTCAATGCCGTCCATTTTTGGCATCTTGACATCGCACAGAATCACATCAAAAGGCCCCTGGTCCATTTTTTCCAGAGCTTCAAAGCCATCTTCAGCCAGCACCGTTTCATATTTTTCATACTCAAGGATATCTTTCAGGGTATTACGGATGCTGCTTTCATCGTCAATGACCAGGATCTTAGGCATGGTGGTTATGATTTATTTAAAATGATTAAGTGTGTTTTATCCACTTCCAAAGTTCTTTATAACTGGATTTTTTTCCATACATCAGTATGCCGGTCCGGTATATTCTTGCAGCAAGCCAGGTTGTGGCCATAAAGCCCATGATCAACAGAACGGCAGATAAGGCCAGTTCTGCGTAGGGGACTCCAAAAGGTATTCTGGCCATCATAATCACTGGGGAAGTAAGGGGAATGATGGACAGCCAAAAGGCGACAGGTCCTGAGGGATTGCTGATGATAAGTTGTATCATGATGATCGACAGCAGCAGTGGAACAGTTACCGGCAACATGAACTGTTGGGTGTCTGCCTCATTGTCCACGGCTGATCCAATGGCTGCAAAGAGTGCGGCATACAGCAAATACCCCCCCAGAAAGAAAAAGACAAATGACAATATCATGACCGGGAAATTAATGGCTGAAAGCCCTTCCATAAGTTGTCCGGCCATGGTGTCGTATTGTTGAATATATGCCTTCTGTTGCTCCATCTCTTCGGCACTCAGCACCTGGGAACTGGTAATAAAAACTTCTTCGTCTGGTGTGAACCGGAACATTTCAGGCATGGCCAATTGAAAGATCCCGATAATGGCGAAAGTGAGTACCACCCATATCAGGAACTGAGTCAGCCCGACCATCCCGACACCGATCACCTTACCCATCATCAGCTGGATTGGCTTGACAGATGATACGATGATCTCCACAATGCGGCTTGTTTTTTCTTCAAGCACCCCTCTGAGCACCTGTGATCCGAAAAGAAAAATAAATATGTAGATCAGAAACCCGCTGAGAAGGCTCAGGCCCATGCTGATCTCGGGATAATCGGTGATCAGTTCGCCGTCATCCTTGATACGGATTGCCTGGATGTTTATTGGGGTTTCGATGCTGCGAAGCACTTCTTCGTCAATGCCTGCATGACTGAGCTTAAGGCTTTCAAACTCCAGCTTCAGGATGTTTTCTATCAGGAGCTTCGCACTGAAATTGACAGATTTTGCAGAAAACAAACGCAGGCTGGAAGGTGCCTGGAAGGCAATCTCCGGTATATGTAACACTGCGTCAAACCGGCCATCGTGCATCAGTTGCGTTGCGTGTTCAATATTGGTCCCCACAGGTGTAAAAGACACATTTTCGGTATCCTCAAAGCGGTCAAAAAATAACTGACTCTCGTCAACAATGGCCACGGCATAATCACTGTCTGAAAGCTGGGCAACCATCACCGGAACAATGATGATAGCCGCCATCAGGATAGGACCTAAAATGGTCATTACCAGGAAGGAACGTTTTCTGACCCTGGTAAGAAATTCTCGTTTGACAATGGTTGCCGTTTTACTCATGATGTTTATTCTTCCGTGTTACCATTTGCCTCTATGGGGAATTTACCGGTCACCTTTTTAATAAATATATCGTTCATGCTGGGTGTGAGTTCTTGAAAATTTGAAATATTTCCCAGGCCAAGTAAAAATTCCAACAATTCATTTGTGGTGGCGTTTCCTTCAATCTTCAAACGAAGAATGCTGGTGCCGTTATGCGACGAGGTCTTGAGTAATGTAAAGCGTTTGTCAGGTATCTCTCCGGACCAATTTGTGGCCTGCTCTATTTCCGCCTCATAGATTCGACTGGCAAATGTTTTTTTGATCTGCCTTACTTCACCTTCCAGGATTTTTTCTGATTTGTTGATCAAGGCAATATGGTCACAAAGTTCTTCCACAGAGGCCATGTTATGGGTGGAAAAAATGATGGTGGCCCCCTCGCGCCGCAACCTCAGAATCTCTTCCTTGAGCAGGTTCACGTTGATCGGGTCAAATCCACTGAACGGTTCATCGAAAATAAGCAGCTTTGGTGCGTGCAGCACGGTGATGATAAACTGCACTTTTTGCTGCATGCCTTTGGATAATTCTTCCACTTTTTTGTTCCACCAGGGCATGAGGTCAAACTTCTCGAACCAATCCCTTAACTTCCTTTTTGCCTCCTGACCCTTCATTCCCTTTAGGCGGGCAAGATACACGGCCTGTTCACCCACAGCCATTTTTTTATATAACCCGCGTTCTTCGGGCAGATAGCCAATTTGGTGTACATGACCCGGCCTGAGTGGTTTATTTTCAATGTAAATCCTACCCTGGTCAGGGCCGATGATCTGGTTAATGATCCGGATCAGGGTTGTTTTGCCGGCACCATTGGGTCCAAGCAGGCCAAAAATGCTCTGCGCCGGTACTTGTATGCTGACCTGGTTAAGTGCCAGGTGACCGGTATACTGTTTGGTGATCTGTTCTGTTCGCAGAAGGGCATCCATGTTCTGCCGGCTTTAGTTAAATACATCTTTCATCCGTTCAAAAAAGCTTTTGTCGCTCTTTTTCGGATTTGGCCTGAAATTTTCCGACAGCCGAAGGTTTTCCAGGGCTTCTTTTTCTTCGGCACTTAATTTCTGAGGGGTCCATATATTGATATTCACCAGTAAATCACCCCTGCCATAAGCATTCACCGAGGGCAGGCCTTTTCCTTTCAGGCGTAATACTTTGCCGGGTTGTGTGCCCGGTTCTATCTTTATACGTGCTTTCCCTTCAAGGGTCGGGGCTTCAATGGTGGTTCCGAGTACCGCTTCGGGAAAACTGATGTGGTGGTCATACAGCAGGTTCATACCATCACGTATCAGTTTGTTGTGGGGAATTTCTTCCACCACCACAATCAGATCGCCGGGCACTCCACCCCTTGGGGCTGCGTTTCCTTTGCCACTCAGTGACAATTGCATCCCATTTTCAACACCTGCTGGAATATTGATGCTGATCACCTCCTCTTTTTTTACGATGCCGTTGCCATAACAGGAAGAACATTTATCCTCTATGGTTTGGCCTTCGCCACTGCAACTCGGGCAAGTGGAGCTGGTCTGCATCTGCCCCAGGAAGGTATTGGTTACCCTGGTTACACGCCCTGCGCCATTACATGTCGAACAAGTGCTGAATGCACTTCCTCCCTTTGCACCCGTACCATTGCACGATGAGCAGGATACATACTTGTTAACCTTAATACGTTTGTTGGCGCCATTCAAAATGTCTTCAAAACTGAGTTTTACTTTGATGCGAAGGTTTGACCCCCTGTTGACGCGTCTGGAACTTCTGCGGCCGGTATTACCAAACCCACCAAATCCGCCTCCAAAAGCCCCGCCAAAAATGTCGCCAAACTGGCTGAAAATATCTTCCATGGTCATGCCGCCGCCAAAACCACTTCCCCCAAAATTGTTTCCCATTCCGGCATGGCCAAACTGGTCATACCGCGACTTCTTTTCCGGATCCCTGAGTACTTCATAAGCTTCGGCGGCCTCCTTGAATTTGGCTTCGGCAGAAGCATCTCCGGGATTTTTGTCGGGATGGTATTTTAGCGCTTTCTGGCGGTATGCCTTTTTGATATCTTCAGCTTTTGCGTCGCGCGAAACACCCAATACTTCGTAATAATCTCTTTTAGACATGTTCAGTTTACTAATTGGCTACAACCACCCTGGCGTAGCGAATAACTTTTCCATTCAGCATATAGCCTTTCTGGATCTCTTCCACTATTTTGCCCTTTTGACTTTCATCTTCGGCCGGGATGTGGGTGATGGCTTCATGATAGTCTGTGTTAAAGTCATTTCCTTCGGCGGGAATTTCCTCTACCCCTTTCTGACGCAAAATGCCTTTGAATTTGTTGTATATCAAAACAATGCCATTTTTGCCGCCTTTTTCAACATCACGGGCCATCCGGCTTGCCCGCTCAAGGTCATCGAGTACCGGCAATAAAGCGGTAATGATGCCTTCGGCCGCTACCTTGGACATCTCAATACGCTCTTTGCTGACGCGTTTTCGATAATTGTCAAATTCAGAAAACAGGCGCAGAAATTTATCTTGTTGTTCACCCAGGCTGCTTTGCAATGCATCTATTTTGTCCTCATATTCGGAGATTATGGCTGCTTCTTTCCGTTTTGCAGCTTTCGGTGCCTGTTTTTTCTCCTTGTCTTTATGTGTTTTTTCCTTATTACTCATTCCAAATACAGGTTTAATCAAAACAAACAGACTTCTCAAAGCTTATCAAAAGCTTTGCCATAAATGGAAAGAAGCCATTTTGTCAGCTAAAAAATTATTGATTTTTCTTGTTCTTATAGGGATGGTTTTTACCACCGCTTTGCTTAACCTGGAATTTTTTCTTTTTGGTCTTTGACAGGATGTCGCTGGTTTCGTTTAGCTTGACATTGTCTTGCAGGCTTAGTCTGCCATTGGATAAAATATGGAGATGTTCGGCGATCTCTTCATCCGTTACGGCATCCCTGTTCCATGTCAGATAGGATTTTTTCAGATGATTGGCAATCAGTTTGACCAGGGTGTCTTTCATGTGCCCGTCTTCCAGTTCGCAGGCTTTTTCAATGATGCGTTCAATATGCCGGCCATAATGTTTGAAAGTTACATTATTGGTCGCATAGGCCAGGGGTTCGGGTTTCCGGGTGAGCGTTTCGCGTGATGGCACCGGATAAGGTGAATCCACATCCAGTTTAAAATCAGACATGATAAACAAATGGTCCCATAGCTTGTGCTTAAAATCATTTACGTCGCGCAGGTGTGGATTTAGTTGCCCCATGACGTTGATCGTGGCCTTGGCCAATTGATTGCGCTTTTCACGGTCTTCGACAGACATGATATGTTCTATCATTTTCTGGATATTCCTGCCATATTCCGAAATGTTCATTTTTGAACGTGATGTGTTGTATTCCATATGCTTGTATTGGGTTTATGTGCGGAGTGGTGCAAAGGTAATCAAAAAAAAATACCTGATGTGCATATCTCTTATTTCAAAATTTTCAAACGGGCGTATTTCAACAACAACTGCTTTTTCCCGGCTCCTGCAAATTGTACGCTCGCCTTCGCGTTCTGGCCATTTCCTTCAATGGTTAATACGACCCCTTTGCCGAAACGCTGATGCGCAACTTCCATATTGACTTTGAGCAGTGATGGGTCCAAAATGGCATATTCCATGTTGTCTGTTGGGTCGGGAGGGCCCTTGAATTGGTTTTTTTGGGGGGGCTCTATCATTTTTTTGAATTGCTTGCGGCTTTCAGAAAAGCTTTCAGAAAAAGATTTTTTCAGTTTTCGCCGGTCGGGAGGAAGTAGATACTGGATGAAAGCAGGATCCAGTTCATCAATGAAACGGCTGGGTTCACAAAAATTAAAATTCCCATAACGGAAGCGGGTTTCGGCATAAGTGATGGTAGCTTTCAGCATGGCACGGGTTATGGCCACATAAAAAAGCCGCCTTTCTTCTTCGAGCTCGGGTTCTGTATTGATCGACAATTGCGATGGAAAAAGGTTCTCCTCCACCCCTGTAATAAACACGTAAGGAAACTCCAGCCCTTTGGCTGCATGGATGGTCATCAGCGACACGGTATTCTCCTTGTTTTTGGATTCATCCCAGGTATCCGCATCGGTGAGCAAGGCAATGTCCTGCATGAACTCATCAAGGGTGCGTAGGGATGCTTCTTCAGCCTTTTCGGCGCCTTCCTCTGATGGTTTGCTTACAAAATTCTTCAGGCCGCTGAGCAGCTCTTCCACGTTATCGCGCCTGTTCAGACTTTCCGGTGTTCCGTCTTCAAAATACATTTTTCTTATGCCTGACTGATTCACGATCAATTCCCCCAGCTCAAACGCATTCAATTTGTAAAGCCTGGCAGAAAAAGCACTGATCATGGTTGAGAACTCCGATAGTTTTTTTAACAGGCCAGTGTTGACTTGCACACGGTGGCCTGCAGGATCCTGTATGACCTGCCAAAGCGGCTTGTTTGTTTCATTACCGGCCACAACAATTTTATTCATGGTGGTGGCACCAATGCCCCTGGCAGGGAAGTTTATGATCCGCAACAGGGCATCTTCATCCATGGGATTGATCACCAGGCGGAAATAAGCCAATAAATCTTTGATTTCCTTTCGTTGGTAAAAAGAAAGGCTTCCATAGACCCTGTATGGGATATTCAAACGACGGAGGGCTTCCTCCAGAGCCCTTGACTGGGCGTTGGTTCGGTACAGTATTGCGAAGGCACTGTTGGGCAATTGATTTTGCTGGGCCAATTGAAAAACCTGACCTGCCACCCAGGCGGCCTCATCCCCTTCGTTGGCTGCTTGTACAATATGCACTTTTTCACCAGGCTTGTTGCTGGTCCAGATTTCTTTGGATATCTGCTGTTTGTTGTGTGCGATCAGGCTGTTGGCCGCAGATACAATATGATGGGTTGAACGGTAATTCTGTTCCAGCTTAAATAGTTTCAGGTCAGGGTAATCGTTTTTAAAATTCAGGATGTTTTGTATGTTGGCACCCCGAAAGGCATAAATACTTTGGGCATCGTCGCCAACCACACAAAGATTCTCATTGTTTGCTGCCAGTTTTTTAACAATCAGGTACTGGGCAAAATTGGTATCCTGGTATTCATCTACCAGGATGTACCGGAAACGCTGCTGATATTTGTACAGGACATCCGGGAAGTCTCTGAGCAGAATATTCATATTGAATAACAGGTCGTCAAAATCCATGGCCGAGGCCCTGCGCAATTTCTTCTGGTAAATGCTGTAGATCAGCCCCAGCTTGGGCTTCATAGATTGTTTGTCATACGATTGTATTTCACTGTCCTCATTATAATCTTTGGCAGATATGAGGCTGTTTTTTGCATTGGAAATGCGGTTTAACACAAATCCCGGGGTATAGGTTTTGTCGTCGAGGTTCTGTTCTTTCAGAATTTTTTTGATAACACGCTTGGAATCATCGGTGTCGTATATGGTAAACTGTGACGGATAGTTCAGTTTACTTGCCTCTGCACGAAGTGCCCGTGCAAAGATGCTGTGAAATGTACCCATCCAAAGACTTTTTGCCCTGGAGGGATCCACCAGCATGGCGACCCTTTCACGCATTTCGCGTGCAGCTTTGTTGGTAAAAGTCAGGGCCATGATATTGAAAGGGGGTACCCCCTGGCTGAGCAGGTATGCAACGCGATAGGTTAATACACGCGTTTTCCCGCTTCCAGCCCCGGCAATAACCATTACAGGTCCCTCGGTGGTACATACCGCCTGTTGCTGTGGTTCGTTCAGGTCTTTAAGAAAATCAGGCATAACCATGCTGTTAGAAACCAGATGCGGAAATTAGTTGCATCTGATATATCCGGATGGACAAAGATAGGATTTTTGTTTGTTGTTTGGGTTTGTGACTGCGGGTTTTTGGGTTTGAAAATACTTCTTATCTTTACCCCTTAAGAATGGTGTCGAATGAATATAAAATACTGATTCCCATGAGACGATATAAAACAAATTTTTTGTTGGGCATTCTGTTTTCCGGATTGGTTTTTATCATGTTCCCTGCAAAGGCCCAGGTGACCAATGAACAGTTGCTCGAAGAGATCCGGGATCTGCGCTACCGTTTTGACATATTGGAGAAGGCCATAGATGATGTGATGTGGCACAAGGTGTTGGGCGATGTGGCCTATGTTGACAAATTGTTCATGGCAGGGCCACCGCCCAGGGATGCAGACAAAGCCACCACTTTGCTTGGTTCGAACCCGATTAAATTCTGGACCTATGTGTTTATCCCCAAAACCGCAGATCCGTCAAAAAAATACCCTTTGCTGGTATTTTCGCACGGGGGGGTGCATGGTGATTTCAATACATATTACACCCATATCATCCGGGAACTGATGGCCCAGGAATATATAGTGGTTGCCCCGGAATATCGTGGCAGCACCGGGTATGGCAAGTACCATCACCGGCTGATCGATTATGGCGGGCTTGAAAATGACGACGTGCACGAAAGTATGCTGATGATGCTGGACAATTATGACATGGTGGATGAAAGCCGGGTGGGCTTAATTGGATGGAGCCATGGGGGTATGATTTCCCTGATGAATGCTTTTGAACACCCCGGTGCTTACCGGGCGGTATTTGCAGGGGTTCCCGTCAGTGATCTTGTAGCGCGTATGGGATACAAACGACCGGCGTATGAAATGGAGCTTTTTGCCGCCGGGCACCACATTGGACAGGCGGTTCATGAAAATATTGAAGAATACCGGCGACGTTCACCGGTGTATCATGCACACAAACTGGATATCCCCCTGTTGATTCATACCAATACCATAGATGAGGATGTACATGTACTTGAAGTGGAGAATCTTATCAATACCCTCAAGGCGCATAACAAGGATTTTCAATACACCATCTTTGAGGATGTTCCCGGTGGTCATTCATTCGACCGCATGGACCACCAAAGGGGACGGGAAATCCGTTTTGAGATTTACAGGTTTTTGCAACAACACCTGGATCCGCCAAAACCTTTCCGGAACCTGAAAGAAATGGAACGTGCTGCCTACCGGTATTAATTATTCCAGAAACCCGGATCAGGAAGGTTAAAAGGAAACGGCGACCTGTAGCCCACATCTTTTTTCTTAAAAAAACATAAAAAAATCCCTACCTTTGTGCCCCTTTAAAACAAGGGTGCAACAATCCCCTTTATCATAAAGTGAGGACAGGAGAAAAATTATTTGCCAATGCATATTGATTTTCAAAAAATAACTCCTACCTTTGCACTCCCAAAATAGGGAAATAACAGAATTTAACTGAATATAAACGAAGTTTTTACCTTAATTGAATTTAAAGTATGCCAACAATTCAACAATTGGTTCGCAAGGGACGTAAAAAGGTGACCTATAAAAGCAAATCACCTGCTTTGGATGCATGCCCCCAACGTCGCGGTGTTTGTGTACGTGTGTACACTACCACACCCAAAAAACCTAATTCCGCCATGCGAAAGGTGGCCAGGGTAAGGTTGACAAATGGCAAAGAGGTGAACGCATACATCCCCGGCGAAGGCCATAACCTGCAGGAGCACTCCATTGTACTGCTGCGGGGTGGCAGGGTGAAAGATTTGCCGGGAGTGCGGTATCATATTGTGCGCGGTGCACTGGATACCAGTGGTGTGGAAGGCCGCCACCAACGCAGGTCAAAATACGGAACCAAACGGCCAAAAGACAAAAAATAGTCTGATCCAGAAGAATATAATTTTCAAAACATATGAGAAAGTCGAAACCAAAAAAGCGCATTTTACTCCCGGATCCCAGGTTTAATGATACATTGGTAACCCGCTTTGTCAACAATATAATGTTGCGGGGCAAAAAAAACCTGGCATACGAAATCTTCTATGAAGCCATCGACATTGTTTCGGAAAAAACCAAAGAAGAAGGTCTGGAGATTTTTAAAAAGGGCCTGGCCAACGTGACCCCGGCCGTCGAGGTCCGCAGCCGCCGCATTGGTGGTGCCACCTTTCAGATCCCATCAGAGATCCGTCCTGACAGGAAAATGTCTGTGGGCATCAAAAATATGATTGCATTTGCCCGCAAACGGAATGAAAAAGGGATGGCCGCGAAACTTGCCGGAGAAATTATTGCGGCAAGCAAAGAAGAGGGAGGTGCCTACAAGCGGAAAGAAGATACCCACCGCATGGCAGATGCAAACAAAGCATTTTCGCACTTCAGGTTTTAGACGTTCAAGGCTGGTTATACAATGATATATTTATGCCCAGAGATTTAACATATACGCGCAACATCGGTATTATGGCACATATCGACGCCGGGAAGACTACCACTACCGAGCGGATATTGTTTTATACGGGTGTGAACCATCGCCTGGGCGAAACCCATGATGGATCTGCCACCATGGACTGGATGATCCAGGAGCAGGAGCGTGGCATCACCATTACCTCTGCGGCCACTACTACTTTTTGGAATTATCACAACAAACAATATAAGGTAAACATCATCGACACACCTGGTCATGTGGATTTTACCGTTGAAGTAGAGCGCAGTCTGCGTGTACTTGACGGAGCCATTGCCCTGTTTTGTGCCGTGGGTGGTGTTGAACCCCAATCAGAAACAGTCTGGAGACAGGCTGACAAATATAAGGTGCCCCGCATCAGTTTCATCAACAAGATGGACCGTGCCGGGGCAGATTTTTTCAATGTGATTGAAAAGATCAGGGAGCGTTTGGGCATGAATGCTGTCCCGCTTCAAATCCCCATAGGGTATGAAGAGGATTTTAAAGGGGTGGTAGACCTGATCACCAACAAGGCTTATGTTTGGGAAGATCATACCCTTGGAATGACCTATAAGGAAATACCGGTTCCTGATGATTTGCTGGAAGCTGTTGCACGATACCGAACCATACTGGTAGAGGGATGCGCAGAAGAAAGCGAAGAACTGCTTGAAAAATTCATTGCTGACCCTGAATCTATTTCGGAAGGAGAGATGATCGGCATTATCCGGGCAGCGACCATTGACCGTCGTATTACGCCTGTACTTTGTGGCTCCGCCTTTAAGAATAAGGGCATACAGGCACTTCTGGATGCAGTGGTCAGATTTCTTCCGTCCCCGATGGATGTAGAGTCGATTGAGGGAGTCAATCCCAAAAACGACAAACAGGAAATTCGCAAGGCCGATGCCGGTGAACCATTTGCCGCATTGGCTTTTAAAATTGCTACAGACCCTTATGTAGGCCGTTTGTGCTTTTTCCGTGTATACAGTGGCAGCCTTCAATCAGGCTCTTATGTCTGGAATGCTTCTACCAGGAAAAAGGAACGTATTTCCAGGATATTGCAAATGCATGCAAACAAACAGAACCCCATTGAGCGAATCGAAGCCGGAGATATCGGGGCAGCAGTTGGGTTTAAAAACATACACACAGGAGATTCCCTTTGTGATGAGAAGCATCCCATTTTACTGGAGTCGATGACCTTTCCAGAGCCTGTAATCAGCGTGGCTGTTGAACCCAGGACCCAGGCTGACCTGGATAAGCTCAATGCCGCATTAAATAAATTGTCAGAAGAAGATCCAACCTTTGTGGTCAAAACGGATCCGGACAGTGGTCAAACACTGATCAGCGGCATGGGGGAGTTGCATCTGGAGATCCTGCTCGACAGATTGAGCAGGGAGTTTAAGGTAGAAGCCAATCAGGGTGCACCCCAGGTGGCTTATAAGGAAGCCCTCACCCAGACCGTGAAACATCGCGAAGTATACAAAAAACAGACCGGTGGAAAGGGGAAATTTGCAGACATTATCATAGAAATAGGTCCTGCCGATGAGGGGTTCAACGGCTTGCAATTCATTGATCAAGTCAAAGGGGGAAATATCCCCAGGGAATTTATCCCTTCGGTGGAAAAAGGGTTCCGGATGGCCATGCAGAATGGTGTGTTGGCTGGTTTTCCTTTGGAGAGCCTGAAGGTCAGATTGCTGGATGGTTCTTTTCACAGTGTTGACTCAGATGCCTTGTCGTTTGAGCTTGCAGCAAAAATGGCTTTCAGGAATGCCTGCAAAAAGTCAGCCCTGGTTATGCTTGAGCCCATCATGAAACTTGAAGTAGTTACCCCTGAGGAATATCTTGGGGATGTGGTGGGGGATATCAATCGCCGTCGTGGCCATATAAGTGGTATTTCGTCGAGGGTGAAGATGCAGGTTGTGGATGCCAAAGTACCATTGGCTGAAATGTTCGGGTATGTTACAGCCTTGCGTACACTAACCAGCGGGCGTGCATTGTCGACCATGGAGTTTTGTCAATTCCAGGAAGTGCCGCAAAATATTGCAGAAGAAGTCATTGAAAAACTATATGGTGTGAAATATTAAATACAAAACATTAAAACGAGCAAACCGTGAGTCATAAAATTCGGATCAAATTGAAATCGTACGATTATAACCTGGTAGATAAATCTGCCGAGAAAATCGTCAAGACTGTGAAGACCACCGGAGCGGTGGTGAATGGGCCCATCCCGCTGCCGACGAACAAACGGAAATTTACCGTATTGCGTTCACCGTTTGTAAATAAAAAATCCAGGGAACAATTTCAATTGTGCTCTTACAAGCGTTTGCTGGATATTTATTCGTCTTCCTCCAAAACCGTGGATGCATTGATGAAGCTAGAATTACCCAGTGGTGTGGAGGTTGAGATCAAGGTGTAAGGAAATCATTGTTGCGTATAGTTAAATAGACAAGAAATGTCAGGAATCATTGGAAAAAAAATAGGTATGACCAGCATATTTGATGCCTCCGGGAAAAATATCCCATGCACGGTAATAGAAGCTGGTCCGTGTGTTGTTTCGCAAATAAAAACAAAAGAGAGAGATGGCTATGAAGCCATTCAGCTGGCTTTTGACGAAAAGCGCGAGAAGCTTTGTTCGAAACCTCTGAGGGGTCACTTTAAAAAGGCAAAAACCACCCCCAAGAAGATTTTGGCAGAATTCACCCGTTTTGAACCTGGTCACCAAAAGAATTTCGGTGATGTGCTTACCGCTGATATCTTTGTGGAAGGAGAATACATTGACGTGGTTGGGATCAGCAAGGGCAAAGGTTTCCAGGGCGTGGTAAAGCGGCACGGGTTCTCAGGTGTCGGCCAGGCAACCCACGGTCAGCATAACCGCCTGCGTGCTCCCGGCTCCCTTGGCGCCTCATCATGGCCTTCCAGGGTTTTTAAAGGCATGAGGATGGGCGGACGCACAGGTGGCAACAGGGTCAAAATGATCAACCTGCAGATCATGAAGTTGATCCCGGAAAAGAACCTGGTTATTGTTAAAGGCTCTGTACCAGGGCCCAATGGATCATTTTTAATTCTTGAAAGATGGAGTTAGCAGTATATAATATTGAAGGAAGTAAAACGGCCAAAACCGTAAAACTGAACGAGGAGATATTTGGCATTAAACCCAATGATCATGCCATCTATCTTGATGTGAAACATCATTTGGCCAGCAGGCGGCAGGGAACGCACAGTACCAAGGAGCGGGGCGAAGTAAAAGGCAGCACCAGGAAATTGCGTCGTCAAAAAGGGACCGGTGCTGCCCGTATCGGCGATATTAAATCCCCGGTCTTGCGCGGTGGTGGTGTTACTTTTGGTCCCAAGCCAAGAGATTACAGTTTCAAGATCAATAAAAAGGTAAAACTCCTGGCCAGGAAATCGGCTCTCTCACACAAGGTGAAAGATGACAAGCTTATGGTATTGGAAGATTTTTCCATGGAAGAACCCAGTACAAAAAAATACCTTGAGATCCTTAAGAAACTGGATCTGGAGGGTAAGAAGTCATTGTTGGTTTTGCCTGATCATGACCGTATCATTCAGCTTTCTTCGCGCAACATACCAAGGGCATTTGTTGCCAGGGCATCGCAGTTGAACACCTATATGATATTGAATGTCGACAGGCTGCTGCTGATGGAGAGTTCCATCGGGGAAATAGAAAGTGTTCTGCTAAAAAAGGAGTCTTAAGCATCGGGTTGGAAAAAGATCGACCCATAAATAATTAAAGGAAGATGGAAGTATTAATTAAGCCACTAATTACCGAAAAAATGACAGCGGTTACGGAGAAGTATCCAAACCGTTATGGCTTTATCGTTGACAAGCGCGCGTCAAAGTCGCAGATCAAAAAGGCGGTTGAAGATATGTATGACGTAACGGTAGATTCGGTGAACACCATGGTGTATCTCGGCAAACGTCAGATGCGATATACCCGCACGGGCTTTCAGGCCGGCAGAAAAAATAATTTTAAAAAGGCCATTGTCACCTTGGGTGAAGGCCAGACAATTGATTTTTACAGCAATATATAAGGATTTATGGCTTTAAAAAAGTTTAAACCCACCACACCCGGACAGCGCAATAAAGTGATCAGCGCTTTTGATGATATTACCGCCTCAAGGCCCGAAAAGCGGCTTGTGAAAGGCAAGCATAAATCGGGCGGCAGGAATAACCAGGGTAAGATGACACAGCGATATGTTGGCGGTGGTCACAAAAAAAGGTACCGGATCATTGACTTCAAACGCGACAAGGACGGGATCCCGGCCACGGTGAAAAGCATTGAATATGATCCTAACCGGTCGGCCCGCATTGCCTTACTGTTTTATGCAGATGGAGAAAAGCGCTATATTCTGGCACCTGTCGGCGTGAAGATCGGCCAAACCCTGATGTCGGGTGAAAAAGCAACACCCGATGTTGGCAACGCCCTCTACCTGCGTGATGTGCCGCTTGGCAGCATTGTGCATAATATTGAACTTCAGCCCGGTCAGGGTGGCAAGATGGCCCGCAGTGCGGGCACCTATGCCCAGCTTTCCTCAAGGGAAGGGAAATATGCGGCCTTGAAATTGCCTTCAGGGGAGATCCGTATGGTGCTTGTAACTTGCAAAGCCACCATTGGAAGCACATCCAATCCCGATCACATGCACGAGATGTCGGGCAAGGCAGGCCGCAGTCGCTGGCTGGGCCGCCGTCCACGTACCCGCCCGGTGGTTATGAACCCTGTTGATCATCCCATGGGTGGCGGTGAGGGGCGTGCTTCCGGAGGTCATCCAAGAAGTCGAAAAGGGTTGCCTGCCAAAGGTTATAAAACACGTAACCGGAAGAAAGCCTCCAACAGGCTCATCTTGGAAAGAAGGAAAAAATAAATTTCGCTAACAGGAAAAATTCAATCATATGAGTCGTTCATTAAAAAAAGGACCCTATATCCACCACAAGCTCGAGAAAAAAGTACTGGCCATGGCCGGGAGCAGCAAAAAGTCGGTAATCAAGACCTGGTCGCGGGCTTCAATGATCTCCCCGGAGTTTGTGGGGTTGACTGTTGCGGTGCACAACGGCAACAAATTTATTCCGGTATACATTACCGAAAACATGGTTGGCCATAAATTGGGTGAGTTTGCCCCCACACGCATATTCAGGGGTCATGCAGGTAAAAAAGATAAAGGAAAAAAATAAATAAATTGTTACCATGGGATTAAGAAAACACATCAGGGCTGAGAAACTCAAGGAAGAGAAACAGTCTCAGTATTTTGCCAGACTGAGGAACTGTCCTACCTCCCCCAGGAAAATGCGCCTTGTGGCAGACATGATCAGGGGAAAGGAAGTCAATAAAGCCCTTGCGATTTTACGTTTTACAAAAAAAGAAGCCGCACAGCGCCTGGAAAAACTGTTGCTTTCGGCCATAGCCAACTGGCAGAATAAAAATGAAGGGGTGCGCATTGAAGAGAGCAATCTATACATCAAGGCCATTTATGTGGATGGGGCAAGAATGCTGAAGCGTTTGCGCCCGGCACCGCAGGGACGGGCACACCGCATCAGGAAGCGCTCCAACCATGTGACCATTTATGTCGACAGTAAAAATACAAACGAATAAACATATTTCTCAAATGGGACAGAAGACAAATCCAATCGGACTCAGGCTTGGCATCATCAGGGGATGGGATTCAAACTGGTATGGCGGTAAACATTACGCTGCCAAACTGGTTGAAGACAATAAAATAAGGAAATATCTGCATGTGCGTCTGGCCAAGGCAGGGGTTTCCAAAATTTATATTGAACGTACCCTGAAACTTGTAACGGTCAACATTAACACTGCAAGGCCCGGTATCATCATCGGCAAAGGCGGGCAGGAGGTCGACAAGTTAAAGGAAGAGCTCAAAAAACTTACTAAAAAGGAAATACAGATCAATATCAGTGAGATCAAGCGCCCGGAACTGGATGCCTTTTTGGTAGCACAGAATGTGGCCAAACAGATCGAAGGCCGGATCTCATTCCGTCGTGCAGTAAAAACTGCCATATCCTCTACCATGCGCCTTGGGGCCGAAGGCATCAAGGTTATGGTAAGCGGCCGCCTGGGTGGTGCAGAAATGGCACGCAATGAAACTTACAAGGAAGGCCGGATCCCATTGCATACGCTTCGGGCCGATATCGATTATGCAAACGTGGAAGCACATACAACCTATGGCCGCATAGGTGTCAAGGTGTGGATTTGCAGGGGAGAGGTTTTTGGTAAACCGGAACTGACCCCGTTTTTAGAGGAGCCGGCCAAGGCAAGACAAGCCGGGGGAAGGTTTGGCGGCAGAAGGAAAAAGTAAAATAATAGCTTTACAAGTGTCAATCAAGAAAAGTGTTGAATAATGTTACAGCCTAAGAAGACCAAATACAGAAAAATGCAAAAGGGCAGGATGAAAGGCAATACAAAGCGTGGAGCTGAGTTGGCTTTTGGTTCCTTTGGCATGAAGGCACTCGAAACAAGTTGGATTACCGGAAGACAGATAGAGGCTGCCCGTCAGGCAATTACACGCCGCATGAAGCGTGAAGGACAATTGTGGATCAGGATATTTCCGGATAAGCCCATCACCAAAAAACCCGCGGAAGTTCGAATGGGCAAAGGGAAAGGTGCCCCTGAATATTTCGTAGCCAGGGTTTGCCCCGGACGAATCATCTTTGAAGCAGACGGGGTTCATATTGATACGGCCCGTGAGGCCATACGCCTGGGTGCACAAAAGCTTCCGATTACTACAAAATTTGTGGTAAGAAAAGATTATGTTTATTAATAAGTTGGGAAAAAAAATGTAACTTTGCAGCCTTTTTGCAGGGCATAACCTCCAGGTCATAGAGACCCGGAATTTTTAGCCCTCTGGCCTGCTGAAACAATAAAATTCATGCCGAAATGAAGCAGAATGTAATTAATGAAATGTCAACCGGCGAGCTCCACGAAAGATTGGATGAGGAGAGAAAGCAGTTGCGCAAGTTGAAAATGAACCATGCGGTATCGCCTTTGGAGAACCCCATGAAAATTAAGGACTATCGCAGAACCGTTGCCCGTATTTTTACTGAGCTCCGGAAAAGGGAATTAGAAGAAACCAAAAAATAATTATCTCATAAGATGGAAACCAGAAAACCCAGAAAAGAAAGAACAGGTCTTGTGGTAAGTAACAAGATGGATAAATCTGTTGTTATAGAGGTTTTACGTCGGGTGCGGCATCCCAAATACGGGAAGTTTATCAAGCGGACATCCCGCTTTATGGCTCATGATGATAAAAATGAATGCAACATAGGAGACACAGTTCGCATAATGGAAACCAGGCCTCTGAGCAAGAACAAATGTTGGAGATTAGTTGAAATTATTGAAAGGGCTAAGTAATTATGATACAGCAAGAATCAAGACTTTCAGTGGCGGACAACAGTGGAGCGAAAGAAGTGCTTTGCATCAGGGTCCTTGGCGGTACCCGCCGCAGATATGCCGGCATCGGCGATAAGATCATTGTAACGGTTAAAGATGCCCTGCCTTCGGGCAACATCAAAAAAGGTACTGTTTCAAAAGCGGTGGTAGTACGCACGAAAAAACATGTCAGGCGATCTGACGGCAGTTACATCAAGTTTGATGACAATGCCGTGGTATTGCTTACAGCCACAGAAGAAATGCGTGGCACACGTATCTTTGGCCCTGTCGCCAGGGAACTGCGTGAAAAACAATTTATGAAAATCGTTTCATTGGCACCTGAAGTGCTGTAATTGAACATACAATCATGCAAGTGAAGTTTCATATAAAAAGAGGAGACACCGTTAAGGTTATTGCCGGCAACGAAAAAGGTGCCACAGGCAAGGTTTTGATGGTGGATGTCAAAAAGCGCAGGGCTTTTGTGGAAGGTATCAATATGGTATCCAAGCATACAAAGCCCAATGCGGCCAACCCCCAGGGTGGAATCGTAAAAAAAGAATCAAGCATTCACATTTCAAACCTGATGTTGGTCGATTCAAAAGATAATCCCACGCGCATAGGCAGAAGATTAAATGACAACAACCGATTGGTAAGGTATTCCAAAAAGACAGGGGAGGATATTTAGTAATGAGTTATAAACCAAGACTTAAGGAAAAATTCGTCAAAGAAATTATCCCTGCATTGACCAAGGAATTTGGATACAAAAATCCGATGCAGGTCCCCAGGTTGGTTAAGATCAGCTTAAACCAGGGTGTGGGCGAAGCCATCACGGACAAAAAGATCCTCGACAATGCCATCGAAGAGATGACATTGATTGCCGGCCAGCGTGCCGTTCCTACCAAATCCAAAAAGGACATATCCAACTTCAAGCTCAGAAGGGGTATGCCGGTTGGGGTCCGGGTTACTTTACGCGGAGACAAGATGTACGAATTCCTTGACAGACTGGTTGCTGTATCGCTGCCGCGCATCCGTGACTTTAAAGGTGTCAATGAGAAAGGTTTTGACGGCCGTGGCAACTATTCCATGGGTGTCCCGGAGCAGATTATCTTTCCCGAGATCAATATTGATAAAGTAAACAAGATAAACGGAATGGATATAAGCTTTGTTACCACGGCCAATACCGATCGGGAAGCCTTTGCATTGTTGCGTGAATTTGGAGTTCCATTTAAAAACCAGAATAAATAATCAGATCATGGCAAAAGAATCCATGAAAGCCAGAGAGCTTAAGAGAGCCAGACTTGTTAAGAAATATGCCGCAAAGCGTGCGGAGTTAAGGGCCAAAGGTGACTGGGAAGGTTTGCAAAAGCTTCCCAGGAATGCGTCGCCGGTAAGGCTGCACAACCGCTGCCAGCTTACAGGCCGCCCAAAGGGTTATATGCGTCAGTTTGGCATATCCCGTATTAATTTCAGGGAAATGGCCAACAAAGGGCTGATCCCGGGTATTACTAAAGCAAGCTGGTAAGTTTAGTTTGTAACATTTTATATTTTAACAATGATAACCGATCCAATTGCAGATTATCTGACAAGAATAAGGAATGCCGTCAAGGCCAACCACAGGGTTGTAGAAATTCCTGCATCGAATCTTAAAAAGGGCATCACCAGGATCCTTTTGGACAAGGGATATATCCTCAACTATAAGTTTGAGGATGATAAAGTTCCGGGTAATATCAAGATTGCCCTGAAATATCATCCGGTAACAAAACTTCCCGCCATCAATGATATTCAGCGGGTCAGCCGGCCGGGACTTCGCCGTTATGCCAACAGCAAAGAGCTTCCACGGGTGCTCAACGGACTGGGTATTGCCGTTATTTCTACATCCAAAGGCCTTATCACCGACAAAGAAGCCCGCAAATTAAATGTGGGTGGAGAAATTATTTGTTACGTAAGCTAAAAAAGTATACAATGTCACGAATAGGAAATATCCCCGTAAGTATCCCCGATGGAGTCACCGTTACCGTATCCAAAGACAATGAAGTTATGGTGAAAGGCCCCAAAGGTGAACTGAATCAACTTGTTCATCCTGACATCAGGGTTATTGTCGAAGGCAATGAATTAAAGGTTGAACGTCCCAGCGACCAGAAAAACCATAAATCCCTCCACGGCTTGTACCGTTCATTGATTAGCAATATGGTGGTGGGCGTTTCAGAGGGGTATAAAATTGTTCAGGAACTGGTTGGTGTCGGGTATAAAGCATCGCATAGCGGACAGGTTCTTGAATTGGCGCTGGGTTATTCGCACAACATTTTTTTCGAGATACCCAAGGAAGTTAAACTGGAAACCATCACCGAAAGGGGTAAAAACCCAACCATCTTGCTGGAGTCGCATGACAAGCAGTTAATCGGCCAGGTGGCCGCCAAAATCCGTTCATTCCGTAAACCCGAACCGTACAAAGGCAAGGGTGTGATTTTTAAAGGAGAGGTAATCCGCAGAAAAGCCGGCAAGGCCGCTGCTGCCAAGTAATAGAAAACAATTAAATTCCTTATAACAGGATGGCAACAAAAAAGAAAATTGACAGAAGGACAAGGATAAAGTACCGTGTCAGAAAAAGTGTGCGGGGTACGACAGATAAGCCCAGGCTGTCTGTGTTCAGGAGCAATAAGGCCATATATGCCCAGGTAATTGACGACCTGGCCGGCAAGACGCTTGCTGCTGCTTCTTCACAGGACAAAGAGATGGGTGAAAAAAAGATGACCAAAACGGAAACAGCACGTGAGGTGGGCAAGCTGATTGCCGAACGTGCCAAAGAAGCTGGCATTGAAACCATTGTTTTTGACCGCAACGGTTATTTGTATCACGGAAGGGTTAAATCACTGGCTGAAGGAGCCAGGGAAGGAGGCTTAAAATTCTAGATTATGGCAAACGTAAATATTAAAAAAGTTAAGTCGAGCGAGATCGAATTCAAGGACAGGCTTGTAAGCATCCAGCGTGTTACCAAGGTAACCAAGGGTGGCAGGACGTTCAGTTTTTCTGCCATTGTGGTTGTGGGCAATGAAAATGGCGTGGTAGGATTTGGCCTGGGCAAGGCAAAGGAAGTCACCACAGCCATCAGCAAGGGAATTGATGATGCCAAAAAACACCTGATCCAGGTGCCTGTGTATAAAGGCACAATACCCCATTTCCAGGAGGGAAAATACAGCGGAGCGCGGATTTTGATCAAACCTGCTGCCCATGGTACAGGTGTCATTGCCGGAGGTGCTATGCGTGCGGTGCTTGAGAGTGTCGGGGTTACTGATGTACTTGCCAAATCAAAAGGTTCGTCCAACCCGCACAGCGTAGTAAAGGCGACCATTGATGCCCTGATGAAACTACGTGATCCCTTTGCTGTTGCACAACAGCGGGGCGTAAGTCTAGACAAAGTGTTTAACGGGTAAATGATTCAGACACGTGAAAAAATTTAAAATTACACAGGTAAGAAGCAGGATCGGAAGGCCTGCCATACAGAAAAGGACACTTGATGCACTAGGTGTCAGACGTATAAATCGTTCGGTAATTGTTACCGGAACGCCTCAGATAGAAGGGATGATCAACAAGGTAAAGCACCTTATATCGGTGGAAGAGGTAAAAGAATAATGTCCTTTAGTTCAATATCTTTAAATTTGTAATTACAATGGATTTAAGCAATCTTAAACCAGCAAAAGGATCGGTCAGGAGCAAAAAGCGCATTGGCAGGGGAGAAGGCTCCGGAGCAGGCGATACAGCCACACGTGGACACAAAGGAGCCAAATCGCGCGCCGGTTTCAGTAAAAAAGCCGGATTCGAAGGCGGTCAAATGCCGCTGGGCAGGCGGGTGCCGAAATATGGTTTTACTAACCGTAATCGTGTTGCTTATCAGGCGGTTAACCTTGATGCCCTGCAGAAACTCGTCGATAATAAAAAGGTAGATACCGTGGATCTTGAAGTGTTTATAAAAAACGGACTTGCCTCGAAAAACGAATTTGTAAAAATACTTGGCAGGGGTAAACTGACTGCCAAACTAAATATCACCGCCCATGCCTTTTCAGAAACCGCTGTAAAGGCCATTGAAGCAAATGGCGGAACTGTTAACCGGATATAGACCTTAGGAATGAAACGATTTATTCAAACCTTAATCAACATCTATAATATTGAGGACCTGCGGATCAGGATTATCAATACGCTGGGTATTATCCTGATTTACCGGCTGGGTTCCTATGTTGTACTGCCAGGGGTTGACCCGCACCAGTTGCAGGCCCTTCAGGCACAAACCCAGGAAGGACTTCTCGGGCTGTTGAATATGTTTTCGGGTGGCGCATTCTCCAATGCATCCATTTTTGCTTTGGGTATTATGCCATATATCAGCGCATCCATTGTGATTCAATTGCTTAGCGTGGCGGTTCCGTATTTTCAAAGGCTTCAGAAAGAAGGGGAGAGCGGACGCAAAAAGATCAACCAGATTACCCGCTACCTTACCGTATTTATCACAGCTGCCCAGGCTCCGGCCTATCTGGCCAACCTTGTGGCCCAGCTGCCACCCCAGGCCATATCACCCTTCGATCCCGGGGCTGCGGGCCCATCACTGTACTTCATGGTATCGTCGGTCATTATTCTGATATCAGGCACCATGTTTGTGATGTGGTTGGGTGAACGCATTACCGAACGGGGCATAGGAAACGGGATATCGCTGATTATTATGGTGGGGATCATTGCACAGTTGCCTTTCGCCCTTTTTGCAGAGTTTATTGCCCGCATGGAAGAGGCCGGAGGGGGCTTGGTGATCTTCCTGGTTGAATTGGTCGTTTTGATGTCGGTGGTGGTATTGGTCATCCTGCTGGTTCAAGGGCAGCGCAGAATTCCTGTTCAGTTTGCCAAACGTGTGGTGGGTAACAGGCAATACGGGGGCGTGCGCCAGTATATTCCCCTTAAAGTGAATGCGGCCGGTGTAATGCCCATTATCTTTGCCCAGGCCATTATGTTTATCCCCATAACACTGGCTGGTTTTTCTGATGCACTGAGCGGCTTTGCAGCCACCATGTCGAATTTTACCGGCTTTTGGTATAACTTTACTTTTGCACTGCTCATTATATTGTTTACCTATTTCTATACGGCCATTACGGTGAATCCGAACCAAATGGCTGAAGATATGAAAAAGAACGGTGGTTTTATTCCCGGGGTCAAACCTGGAAAACGAACCGCCGAATTTATTGATAATGTGATGTCGCGCATAACATTGCCCGGTTCTTTATTCCTGGCTTTTGTGGCCATTATGCCTGCGCTGGTAAGCTTGATGGGCGTAACCGGTCAATTTGCACAGTTTTTTGGAGGTACATCGCTGCTGATTATGGTTGGTGTTGTATTGGATACCTTGCAACAGATCGAAAGCCATTTGCTGATGCGTCACTATGATGGCCTGACCAAATCGGGCCGGATCAAAGGGCGTTCATCACCCATTGGAATGGCCGGATAAAGTTTGTTTGTAATGATTCAGTATAAAACCACTGAAGAAATTGAATTAATACGCGAAAGTTCTTTACTTGTTGCTAAAACCCATGCCGAACTGGCCAGGCACATTAAGCCGGGTATTTGTTCCCTGGAACTGGATCGCATTGCCGAGACATTTATCAGGGATCATGGTGGCACTCCGGGATTCAAGGGCTATCAAGGCTTCCCATTCACTTTGTGTGTGTCGCCAAATGAAGTGGTGGTCCATGGCTTTCCGAACAAAGAGCCGCTGAAAGAGGGTGATATTGTCAGCATTGATTGCGGAGTGATGAAACATGGTTATTTTGGGGATTCCGCCTATACTTTTGCCATAGGGGAAATCAGTGAGGAGAAAGAGAGGTTGCTTAAAACCACCTATCAATGCCTGATGATTGGAATCGACCACTTGAAGGTGGGCAATACCCTTGGGGATGTTGGCTGGATGATCCAGAATCATGCGGAGCAAGCTGGTTTTTCGGTGGTAAGGGAATTGATCGGGCATGGCCTTGGCCGGGCCCTGCATGAAGCTCCGGAGGTTCCCAATTATGGTAAAAAGGGAAAAGGGATTGCCATCAGGAATGGATTGGTGGTGGCCATTGAACCGATGATCAATATGGGGCAGCGTTATGTGGTGCAGGAAAAAGACGGTTGGACCATTAGGACGGCAGACCGAAAACCTTCGGCACAATATGAACACACACTGGCCGTAGTTGATGGGAAGGCAGAAATACTTTCGACGTTTTTATATATTGAAGATGCGTTAAAGGAAAATAAAAACAATTCAGTCATTATTTGACAGATTTATGGCAAAACAGGCATCTATACAACAGGACGGAACCGTTACCGAATCATTGGGTAATGCTATGTTTCGTGTTGAGCTGGAACACGGCCATGTGATCACAGCTCATATTTCAGGAAAAATGCGTATGCATTATATTAAGATACTGCCCGGCGATAAAGTCAAAGTGGAAATGTCTCCATATGACCTTACCAAAGGCCGTATTACCTTTAGATACAAATAGTTATATAATATACAAACACGAAGAAATGAAAGTCAGAGCGTCGGTCAAGAAAAGGAGTTCGGAGTGCAAGATTGTGCGAAGAAAAGGTAAAATCTACGTAATCAATAAAAAGAATCCCAGGTTCAAACAACGTCAGGGATAAGATTTACATAACATAGAAAACATTTCATATGGCACGTATAGCTGGAGTTGATATTCCAAGAAACAAAAGAGGTGCAATCAGCCTCACCTACATTTATGGTATTGGTCAGAGCAATGCCCGGAAAATTCTTAAATCTGCCGGTGTTGATCCGGAGATTAAGGTGGAGAATTGGAACGACGAGCAGATGACGAAAATCCGCAACGTCATCAATGAAGAATACAAGGTTGAGGGTTCGATGCGGTCGGAAGTACAAATGAACATCAAGCGGTTGATGGATATTGGTTGCTACCGTGGCATACGTCATCGTATCGGATTGCCCTTGCGCGGACAGAAAACCAAGAACAATGCCCGTACCAGGAAGGGAAAAAAGAAAACCGTTGCCAACAAAAAGAAGGCGACCAAATAAGTTGTCGACAATAACGAAGCGGGAGCTTTAAGCGCCCCCTTGATAAGTAGAAAAACAAATAATTACTATGGCTAAAACAAGCAAAGGCGCCAGGGGTGCCAAGAAAAGAGTAGTAAAAGTTGAGCCACTTGGTCAGGCCCATATTTTTGCTTCTTTCAATAATATTATCATTACCCTTGCCAATCAACAGGGTCAGGTTGTATCCTGGTCATCGGCCGGGAAGATGGGATTCAGGGGATCCAAGAAGAATACCCCATATGCCGGGCAGATGGCGGCGGGCGATGCTGCAAAAATTGCATATGACCTGGGAATGAGGAAGATAAAAGTATTTGTCAAAGGCCCGGGCTCAGGAAGGGAGTCTGCGATACGAACACTGCATGCTGCCGGTCTTGAAGTGGCCGAGATCACGGATGTTACGCCGCTTCCCCATAACGGTTGCCGTCCACCCAAAAGAAGAAGGGTGTAAACACTTATCTTAATGTCAAACATCAAAGAATTGTAAAAATCATATGGCACGATATACAGGTCCAACAACAAAGATTGCCCGCAAGTTCGGAGATCCCATTTTCGGTGCAGATAAAGCATTTGAGAAGAAGAATTATCCGCCAGGCCAGCATGGACAGATGAAGAAAAGAAGAAAGAAGTCTGAATATGGCATTCAGCTGCTTGAAAAGCAAAAGGCAAAATATACCTATGGACTGCTGGAAAGGCAGTTCGCCAATACATTTAAGAAGGCTGTGCGCAAAAAAGGGATTACAGGGGAAATCCTTCTGCAGCTTCTGGAGGCAAGGCTTGATAATGTGGTATACAGGCTTGGTATTGCCCCTACCCGGAAGGCTGCCCGTCAGCTGGTCGGACACAGGCACATTACCGTGAACGACAGAGTGGTCAATATACCATCTTATTCACTGTGCCCCGGAGATATTGTGGGTGTCAGGGAAAAGTCAAAAAGCCTTGAAGCCATCCAGGATTCGCTTGCCTCAAATTCATCCAGTTACAGTTGGCTCGAATGGGATCAGGATATGAAAAAAGGCAAATTCATGAACTTTCCCGAACGGGATGAGATCCCTGAAAATATCAAAGAACAATTGATCGTGGAATTGTATTCCAAATAGTGTTCGTTTTCTTTTTCAACTATAAAACATATACCAATGGCAATTTTAGCTTTTCAAAAACCGGATAAAGTGATCATGCTTGAATCCGACGACCGACTGGGAAAATTTGAATTCCGGCCGTTGGAACCAGGTTATGGAATTACAATTGGCAATGCGCTGAGAAGAATCCTGCTCTCGTCGCTCGAAGGTTTTGCCATTACTTCTGTAAAAATTGAGGGCGTGGAACATGAGTTTTCGACCATCAAAGGTGTGGTGGAAGATGTAACAGAAATTGTTCTTAATTTAAAGCAGATACGTTTCAAAAGCCAGGTTGAAGATGCCGAGGCGGAAAAGTTTTCTGTGAAAATCAGCAAACAAGACCAGTTTAAAGCTGGGGATCTTAACAATGTTCTGGCGAACTTCCAGGTCCTGAACCCCGAGGTGGTTATTTGTAACATGGAACCGGATGTTGAGTTATCGATTGAGTTCACCCTTGAAAAAGGCCGCGGTTATGTGCCGGCAGAGGAAAACAAAGGGTTGAATCCTACGATTGGAATGATCGCCGTTGACTCCATTTTTACCCCCATAAAGAATGTAACCTACCATGTGGAAGACTACAGGGTGGAGCAGAAAACAGACTATGAAAAGCTGGTCATGGAAATTTTGACTGATGGGTCCATTACCCCCAAGGAAGCCCTCAAAGAGGCTGCCAGGATCCTGATCATGCACTTCATGTTGTTTTCTAATGAGAAAATCACCATCGACACAGAAGAAAAAGCCACAAGTGAGGAGTTTGATGAGAACTCTCTGCATATGCGTCAGCTCTTAAAGACAAAATTGGTTGACCTTGATCTATCGGTCCGGGCATTAAACTGTTTGAAAGCTGCCGATGTTGACACACTGGCTGACCTGGTGGCCCTGAATAAGCATGATTTGTTAAAATTCAGGAATTTTGGAAAAAAATCCCTTACCGAACTGGAAGAATTAATCAAATCAAAGAACCTCAGCTTTGGAATGAACCTTTCGAAATACAAATTAGATAAGGAATAACTGAAAAATGAGACACAGGAATAAAATCAATAGTTTAGGCAGAAAGGCAGCCCATCGAAAGGAAACCATGGCGAGCATGGCTACCGCGTTGATCCTTAATAAACGCATCAATACAACAGTTGCTAAGGCCAAGGCACTTCGCGTTTATGTTGAGCCACTGATCACCAGATCGAAGGTTGATTCAACACATTCGCGCCGTATGGTATTCTCTTACCTGAAAAATAAACATGCCGTAAGTGAACTTTTTCGTGAGATAGCACAAAAGGTGGCTGATCGCCCGGGTGGATACACACGTATTTTGAAAACGGGCTATCGAAAAGGAGATGCCGCCGAAATGTGTTTTATCGAGCTGGTCGATTATAATACGGCTATGCTGAAAACCGAAGAGGAAACACAGCAGAAGCGCACCAGGAGAGGAAGGCGCCGCGGTAAGAAAACCAAAGACGAGGATCAGGTGAAGGTGGCCTCACAGGAGGCTGCGGCTGAAGCACCTGTTGCTCCTGAAGAGGAAATAAGCGAAACCGAGGCTCCGCAAAAGGAGAAGACCTCTAAAGACAAGACCGGGGAAGAGGTTTCGCCAAAGGAAAAGATTGATGAAGATCAAAGCAAGGAGGAAGCTCCCGACAAAGAAGATGCTGAACCGGAAAAACCGGCTGACAAATAAAAACCATATATTATGAGTGCAATCATTAACATTCATGCAAGACAGATCCTGGATTCCAGGGGAAATCCGACCGTCGAGGTTGAGGTAATTACTGACAATGGTATTTTGGGACGTGCAGCGGTGCCTTCCGGTGCATCAACGGGCGTTCACGAAGCCGTTGAACTTCGTGATGGAGATAAGGCTTCCTATTTGGGCAAAAGTGTATTGAAGGCAGTCAACAACGTCAACACAACCCTGAACAATGAGTTGAAAGGGTATCATGTGACCGATCAGATCCTGATCGACAAACTAATGCTTGACATTGATGGCACTCCGAACAAAGCAAGCCTGGGCGCCAATGCCATGCTGGGGGTATCCCTCGCCGTGGCCAATGCAGCAGCCCAGGAAACCGGGCAGCCGCTTTTCCGTTATATAGGTGGAGTGAATGCAAATACCCTTCCCATCCCCATGATGAACATACTGAATGGGGGATCTCATGCAGACAATTCTGTCGATTTCCAGGAGTTTATGATCATGCCCATAGGCGCTGATTCTTTTACACAAGCCATCCGGATGGGCGCTGAAATCTTCCATCATCTGAAAGCTGTTTTGAAGAAAAAAGGCTATTCCACCAATGTGGGTGATGAGGGTGGCTTTGCTCCCAACCTCAAATCCAATGAGGAGGCCATACAGCTTATTTTACAGGCCATTGAAACTGCCGGCTATAAGCCCGGGGAAGATATTTATCTTACGCTTGATCCGGCGGCCAGTGAATTTTTTATCAAAGAAGAAAAGGTGTATCACCTGCATAAGTCAAGCGGAGATAAACTCACCCCTGCACAAATGGTCGATTACTGGGCCGACTGGGTCAACAAATACCCCATCATATCCATTGAAGATGGTATGGATGAAGATGATTGGGCAGGATGGGAGTTGATGACCCAAAAACTGGGATCCCGAATCCAACTTGTTGGGGATGACCTTTTTGTGACAAATGTAAATCGTTTACAGAAAGGGATCGATACAAATGTGGCCAACTCCATCCTGGTAAAAGTGAACCAGATTGGGACACTGACAGAAACCATTGATGCAGTCAACCTGGCATACAAAAACCATTACACTGCTGTTATTTCGCACCGTTCGGGTGAAACCGAGGACACAACCATTGCAGACCTTGCCGTTGCGTTGGGTACCGGACAGATCAAAACCGGTTCTGCCTGCCGTTCCGAGCGTATAGCCAAATATAATCAACTTCTCCGCATAGAAGAAATACTTGGAGAAACCGCAAAGTATCCTGGCAAGTCTTTCCGTTTTTTAAAAAAGTAACCAAACGGATTTAATGTTATTTTTGCGATAAGCAAAACTGGCCTGGCATGACATTTGGTTTTTTTGACTTTCTCACCTTGTTTGGTTCCCTGAGCTTGTTCCTGTTTGGGATGAAAACAATGAGTGAGGGCATCCAGAAGTTTGCCGGGGATAAAATGCGGTCGATCCTGGCCGCGATGACCTCAAACCGTTTTGCCGGCGTTTTCACGGGTTTTGTGCTCACTACCCTGGTGCAGTCTTCTTCTGCTTCAACGGTAATGGTGGTTAGTTTTGTAAATGCCGGGCTGATGTCGCTGACACAGTCGGTCGGCGTAATCATGGGGGCAAACATCGGAACGACTACCACGGCCTGGTTAATCTCTTTGCTGGGTTTTAAACTGAACATTTCTGCCCTGTCTATCCCGCTGATTGGCATTAGCTTTCCTTTGCTGCTGAACTCCCGTGAACGTTTTAATTCACTCGGGCAGGTCTTTCTTGGATTTGCTTTGTTATTTCTCGGGCTTGATTTTCTTAGGGGATCCGTTCCCGACCTGGAAACCAATCCGCAAATGTTCAAGTTTCTTCAGGATCTTACGGGCTATGGAATATACAGTACATTTATGTTTCTGGGACTTGGGACCTTGCTGACCATAGTACTGCAATCTTCCAGCGCGACCATGGCCCTTACGCTTGTCATGTGCAATTACGGATGGATTGGATTTGAACATGGTGCGGCCATTGTACTGGGCGAAAATATTGGCACCACAATCACAGCCAACCTGGCTGCCCTGGTGGGTAATGTCTATGCCAAAAGAACAGCCCTGGCACATACAGTGTTTAACATCATTGGTATCGTTTGGATGTTATTGATTTTTCGATTTTTCCTTGATCGTATTGATTATTTTATGGTGCATTTCGGGCTTGGGTCTCCCATGGAAAATCCAACCATGATCCCCATTGGCCTGTCCATTTTTCATACGGTATTCAACCTGACAAACACCTTCCTGTTGATTGGTTTCATTAAATACCTCGTAAGGCTTGTGGAGTTTTCCCTGCCGTCAAGGGGTAAAAAATTTGAACGTCCACACCTTGAATATTTTAGCAGCGGGTTCTTGCATATGGCAGAAATGTCTGTTTTTCAGGCAAAGAAAGAGGTTCGCAAATTTAGTGAACTGGCCCACCGCATGTTTAATTTTATCCCTGCCATGATTATTCAAACAGATAAAAAAGAGTTTCAGAATATCGTTGAAAAAGTAAGCAAATACGAAGAGATCACCGACAGGGTGGAGGTGGAAATTACCACATTCCTGATCCGGATATCCCGCAAACAACTGAGTGGACAAGCTGCGGAAGAACTAAGGCGAATGCGATTGGTAAGCAGTGAGGTAGAAAAAATCGGCGATGTATGTTTCAAGATGTCTTCAGTGCTGGCCGATAAGCGGAAGGAGAAAACCTATTTTACCCCTTCCCAGCGCAGCGACCTGTTTGAGATGTTCAAGCTGGTCAACAATGCCTTTGAACTTATGCTAAACAATATGCAGGTCAGCGTCCATGAGGCACGTAAAAACCTACCCAGGGCCAATAAGCTGGAAATGAGTATTAATGCATTCCGTGACCAGGTGCGCGATGCGGTAATTGTGGATATGGAAAAAGACCCCACGCACGTAAAAAGTGCATTTTATTTCAATAAATTGATCACTTCGTGCGAAAAAATCGGTGATGCCATTTTAAATATCAACGAAGCCATTGCCGGAATCAATATTGAATAGTACAGGCATGATACCTTATTGATTGAGCCATTGTGGCAAAACAGTTGATTTCCACACTTCCTTTTCTTTTTTCATTTGTTCCATGTCGAGGCCAATGGCTGCCTGGGCTTTTTCCTTTGTAGAGATATCAGGCATTTGAATGGGATAATCCACGTTATATTTACGAAAAATACCTGTCATAATCAAGCTTGCTTCCTGGGCTTTCTGTATGGATGTGCCCAGTACGCGAAGGGCCTCGGAAGGGGAATGGAAACCCATGGCATTTGCTGCAGCCACCCAGTCCCATCGCCACTGCGAATGCCTGATGAGTTCTAAAACCGGTGCCATTTCTTCTTCGGTAGCACCGGCATCCCAGGCATGTTTGGCTTCGATATGCACGCGTGCAAGGTTTCTTTCCGCGATACGCCGCAATTCACTCACCCTGTCTTGTTGTTCATACACCCTGGCAATCAGGGAAGCCTCGTCGTCGCGGTGACAGACCATGCAGGACCTGTCTACTTTGGTAAGGGGGCTTACCAAATGGTGGTCGGTGAATTTGATGCCCCCCTCCCGCATATATGGCATATGACAATCTGCGCAGGAAACATCCCGCTGGGCATGGATTCCGGTTTTATAAAGCTCATAATCCGGATGCTGGGCTTTAAGCATGGGTGTACGGCTTAGAGCATGAACCCAGTCAACATGGTCAATGTTGTCTTTATCCCTTTCCATCTCCTCTGCAGAAAAACCTTCGTCCCAGGGAAAAACCAGGTAATTTTCCGGACCAAAATAGTATTCCACATGGCACTGGGCGCAAACCAGGGACCGCATTTCCTGGCGCGTGGCATCATTAATGTCAATGCCCTGTCTTGCAAAAGCCTCTACAAGCGCCGGACGGGTAATACGCAGGTTCATGGTCTCCGGGTCGTGACAGTCCTGGCAACCGATTGGATGCTGGATATTGGGTCCCATCTCTGCCCATGTCTGGGCGTAATAGGCCCTGATCCCTATTTTACTCATCATACGCGGAACATCTGTACTTTTGCATGTCCAGCAGGTAGCCGGTTGTGGTACCCCTGTCCGCAGCGTATTGTGCACATCCGTAACTGAGTAATAATGGCCCCTGCCCTGATTATAGTCGCGCGAAAAAGCATATCCCGCCCACATCACGACCAGTTCGGGATATTTGTCCAGGTAATCGACCATGGCTGAACCATAATATTTACTTACAAAGCTTGTATCCAGGGTCATTTTGTACCGTTCGTATTGACGGGGAAAATTCTCACCCCATACCGCATTGTCCGGTTCCCATTCCGGAATGGGGCTCACCATCTGAAAATACAATTGGGCCTCACTTCGCCTCTCTACAATTGATGCGGCAAACAAACCGATTATGAATACGATGACCAGGGTTGCAAAAAACAATACCCAGTTGACCCAGTTTTTTCTCTGTGAAGGTGCTTTGACTGAATGCATGGTGTGTATTTTTTAGTTTGAATACTTGACAACCCTTGGTGTTGGTTGGCTTTTTTGCGTGCTGATGCCTGTTACCCACTCCGGCAACACCGAAGGGAGTCTTTCTACCAGGGCATGGGGCGCTGCCGACAGGCTTCTGACACTCCCGTGCGGGGTTTCTTTATGGCAATCCCAGCATAGCTTCCCATCACCGGTGGCGGCAGTCCTGCCACTTACCTCTACCAGCTGTACCATGTCAACCAGGTCAATATGGCAACGGATACAATTTTCCTGGACCACGTTGATGCCCCGGTTCTTGATCCGGATTACCTGAGGCTCCCACCGGAAGGTAAACCATGTTGCGTGTTTGAGCCCATCGGTGCCTTTGACGTAGTATTTCCTGAAAAAACTGTCTTGTGGCACATGGCATTCGGCACAGCTTGCTTCGCGGCCGTGGCTTCCTTTATCCCATGATGCAAAATACGGATACATTACGTGACAGTTGATACAGGTTTCCGGTTCATCCGACAAATATGAAGGGGCATTGGAAATATGCACTATCAGCAATCCTATCCCGGCAAATATCCCTGACAGGATAATGACCGTCGTTCGCCAGGCCCTAGGGGGCAGGATAAAAAGATAAAGGCGCTTGAAAAAGTGATTGGTTTCCATCCTGCTATCAATAAAGATTAACGATACCGAAATCTATAAAATAATTCTCTAATCTCCAACAACTTTACATGTTTTGGCAGCTATTATTTTTTAGACGTAATAAATATATTGGCATGCGACGAATATGATACAATTTATTTTATTTTGTTTTTTGTCTGTTTTGTCATACAAAAGACCTAATTTTGTATAATGCATCGACTCCGGTTCATATACCTTTCCATATGCCTGCTGCTTTCAGCGGAACCTTCCATTGCCAGTGATTCGATCGAAGCACAGCGGTTAAACCGCATAGACAGCCTGCAACTTATCATTGAAGAAGGAAGTGTGGGGGATTCGTTGCTTGTGGATGCACTGCTTACCCTTGGCAGGGAGATGCGCCCATTAAATTCTGCCGCAGCCCTGGAACATTCCAGGCAAGCTTTGTCCATAGCCCAGACCCTTGATCATCCGGAAATGACAGCCAGGATAATGGTGCATGTAGGCCATTTATACTGGCGTTTGGGAAATTTCAAACAATCGTACGATTACTTGCATGAGGCACGCGTAATTTTTGAACATGAAGGCAATGATGTGGGATATGCACGCGCTTTAAACCACCTGGGTATTCTTTTATCGGGCCAGGGATACTATGATAATGCCCTGGAATATTATTTTCGTGCACTCAGCATTTATGAGGAAGCTGATTCCATTGTCCGGTCGGCATCTGTGCTGAACAACATTGGCATTGTGTATCAACAGCAGGGCAGTTTTGACAGGGCCGAGGAGTTTCATTTGCGTTCCCTGGCCATTTCAAAAGATTCTGGAAATGAAAGGGGAAAAGCCTTTTCATTGAATAACCTTGGTTCTGTCAGCCAGGACAGGGGAAATTATGCAGAAGCCCTGGCTTATTTTGAAGCATCCCTGGCCATCAGGGAACGATATCCCGATTTACGGGAGCTTGCCTATACAAAAAGGAATATTGGTTACCTGAATTACCTGAAAGGCAAATTCGACGAAGCCCTTGAAGAATTATTGTTAACCAGTGAGTTATATATACAGATCAGTGATGACCGGGGGCTTGCCAGGGTAAATCATGACCTGGGTGAAGTGTATAAAGCATTCGGACATTACGACCTTGCATATGCTGGTTTTAACAAAAGTCTTGACATTGCCGGGAGCATCGGCTTGCCTTCAATTATTTCAGAGAATTATCAAAGTCTGAGTGATTTGATGGCTGCCCGAAATAATTTCCAGGCCGCCTACGACTATCTGAGAAGATTCAGAATGCTGCAGGACAGCATTTATGATAATGAAAGCAAAAGCAGGGTCCTAGAACTGCAATTGATGTATGACAGGGAACGCAAGGAAGATGAGATCGAATTGCTGCTCAGGGCCAACCAGATTAATACCCTGAACATGGAGAAGCAAAAGCAGTTCAGAAATTTCCTTTTATTGCTCATTGTGCTGATAGTTGTATTGTTTCTGTTTATTTATTATCGATTCCGGGAAGCCAGGAACACCAACCGGCTGCTAAAATCGCAAAAAGAAGAAATCAGTTACCGCAACAGACAATTGCAGGATCTGAACAAGCGGCTTTTGGAAGAAAAACAAAAAGTGGAGAACCTGAATAAAAAACTCAAAGACTCCGAGAAACACCTTATTCAGGTTAATAAAACCAAGGATCAATTTTTCTCCATCATTTCGCACGATTTGCGTAATCCTTTTGCTTCTATTGTCAGCTTTTCGCGTATTCTAAAAAGGGACATAGAAAACCTGAGCAGGGATGAACTGCTGGAAATGGCCAATGAACTTGATAAATCAGTAATAAAGATCAATGCCCTGCTGGACAACCTGCTTCAATGGTCCCGAACCCAGTCAGGCAAAATTGATTTCCACCCTGAACGTTTTGAACTCAAGGACATCATCCGGGACAACATGAACCTTTTTTCCAATACAGCCGGTGAAAAGAACATACACATGTCTGATCAGGTGGAAGAACGCCTGATGGTTTGGGGCGATGTAAACATGACCAATACCATTATCCGGAATCTGTTGTCCAATGCGCTGAAATATACCGAAACTGGAGGAAGGGTAGTATTGGAATCACGCAAATTCAACGGTATGGCCGAAATCAGTGTGATTGACAATGGTGTGGGCATTTCGCCGGAAGCGCAACAAAAGCTGTTTCGTGCGGATACATTGCATTCTACCTATGGTACCCGGGATGAAAAAGGCAGTGGCCTTGGCTTGCTGTTGTGCAAGGAATTTGTTCAAAAACAAGGGGGCACCATCAGCCTGAAAAGCAAAGAAGGGAAAGGGTCGGTATTCACCTTCACCATTCCGCTCGAAGCACCTGCCAAATGAGATAAAACCAGAAAAAATACGTATCTTTGCAGCCTGATTCAGGTGTATGCGGATGTGGCGTAATTGGTAGCCGCGCCAGACTTAGGATCTGGTGCCGCAAGGCGTGGGGGTTCGAGTCCCTCCATCCGCACGAAAACATCATAATGGATGAACCCCGGGAAAGACATCTGAGCACCGGTCTTGCGGGGTTGTTTTTATTTAAATCATTTTATATTGTATGGATATTATTCGGGACAATAACGGACCACTGGAGGCAACGTTAAAAGTAAAACTCTCAGAAGAAGATTATCGTGAACAGGTGAACAAGGAATTAAAGAACTTACAGCGCAAAGCTCAGATGCCTGGGTTCAGGCCGGGCAAAGTCCCCATTGGCCTGGTTAAGAAAATGTATGGCAAAAGTGTGCTGGCCGAAGAGGTAAATAAGATACTCGCCGACGCGGTTTATAATTATATCAAGGAAGAAGAACTCAACGTATTGGGGAACCCCCTTCCTGATCATGAGCAGGCAGATGCCATCGACTGGGAAAACCAGTCTGAGTTCGAATTTCATTACCAGGTTGGCCTGGCCCCCGACATTGATCTGACCTTATCGGAAGACATCAAGGTGGACTATCACCGGATCAGGGTGGAAGGTGATATCCTGGATAATTACATCAAAGATGTCAGGAAACGCTATGGGAAAATGACCAATCCCGGAACAGCAGACGCTGAAGATGTTCTTTTTGGTGAGTTTGCTGAAATGGACACGCCGGAGGTTCCCAAAACCAGTGGACATAACCATAAAGCCAATCTTTACATTCAGTATCTTAAGGATGAATCTTTAAAAAAGAAGTTGATCGGAAGCAAACCGGGCGAACAGGTGGTTTTTGATATCCTTGATGCCGTTGGCTCTGAGGCCGAGGCGTCGGCCATGGTAGGAATAAAAAAGGAGGAACTCAGTCAACACGGTCCATTGTTTCGGTTTACGCTCGAAAGCATCAGCCGGGTGGAACCTGCCGCCATGGATCAGGATCTGTTTAAAAAAGTGGCCCCTGACCAGAATATTGCTTCAGAAGATGACTTAAGGGCATTCATGGCAGACCAGATAAGTAAACAATACCAGGCAGATGCCGACAAACACTTCAAAAACCTGGTGATGGAAAAGCTTCTTAAAATCTCCAATCTGCCATTGCCAGAGAATTTCCTTAAGAAATGGCTACTGGATACCAACAAGGAAGAACTGACCGAAAAGAAGATTGAAGATGAATTTGATCAGTTTTCCGATTCATTTCGCTGGCAGCTGATAGAAAACCACCTGATCAAGGAACATCAAATAGAGGTGAAGCCCGAAGAAGTCAACAAACACCTGGAAGAGTATATCCGTTTACAGCTTAAGCAATACGGGCAGGATGATGTCCCACAGGAAATGCTTGATGGGTATGTAAAAAATATTGCATCCAATAAAGACGAGGTCAAAAAGGTGTATGATCATTTATTCGACCAGAAATTATTAAATCTTTTCAAAGAAAAGCTTACTTTAAAGGAAATTACAACAGATTATGATAACTTTGTTAAGCTGGTTACTGAAAAGTACAAGCAGGATAAAGGAACAGGGATCACAGACGCTGAAACAAAAAAAAATAAATCATGAACAAGATGGATGATTTTCATAAATACGCGACGAAACACAGGGGGATCAGCAGCATGACCATGCATGATTACACCTCTGTATATGGCAACTATATCAGCCCGACCATTATTGAAGAGCGGCAACTGAACATTGCCACAATGGATGTTTTCAGCCGCCTGATGATGGACAGAATCATCTTTTTGGGCGTACCCATCAACGATTATGTGGCCAATATCATTCAGGCCCAGCTATTGTATATGGAATCTGTAGACCCGAAAAAAGATATTCAGATCTATTTGAATACCCCCGGCGGATCTGTTTATGCGGGCCTGGGCATTTATGATACCATGCAATATATCAGCCCGGATGTGGCCACCATTTGCACGGGGATGGCGGCATCAATGGGTGCTGTGTTGCTCAGTGCAGGGAAATCCGGAAAACGGACGGCCTTGAAACATAGCCGGATATTGATTCACCAGCCCATGGGTGGCGCAGAAGGACAGGCATCTGACATTGAGATCACGGCCAGGGAGATCCAGAAGATAAAAAAGGAATTGTACCAGATTATCGCAAAACATTCCAACCACGATTATGAGAAAATCTGGAAGGATGCTGACAGGGATTACTGGATTACCTCGGAAGAAGCCAAAGATTACGGCATGATAGACGAAGTGCTTGTTTCCAATAAAAAGTCGCTGGATAAATAGGTGTTGGTTGCATGCGATAAAATGATTTGCCATGGCTAAAGAAAATAAGAAATGTGCTTTTTGCGGACGCGACTCCGAAGATGTTGAATTGTTGATATCTGGAATTGATGCCCACATCTGTGAACGTTGCGTCAGCCAGGCCAAGTCGATCGTTGATGAAGAAAAAGCACTGGTGGAGAAGAAAAAGATTCCCTCTTTCAAACTTTTTAAACCGGCCGAAATAAAAAAGCATCTTGACCAGTATGTAATTGGCCAGGAAGACGCAAAAAAAGTGTTGTCCGTTGCCGTTTACAATCATTATAAGCGCATCAATTATTCGACGCCCAAAACCGGTGAAGAAGATGGCGTGGAATTAGAGAAATCAAACATCGTGCTGGTTGGGGAAACAGGAACGGGAAAGACACTGATGGCCAGAACCATCGCCAGGAAGATGAAGGTACCCTTTTGCATTGCCGATGCCACCGTGCTGACTGAAGCAGGGTATGTCGGCGAGGATGTGGAAAGCATTCTGGTTCGATTGCTCCAGGTGGCCGATTATAATGTGACCGCGGCCGAACGGGGCATTGTTTTTATTGATGAGTTGGACAAAATTGCCCGTAAGTCAGATAACCCGTCCATTACCCGCGATGTATCCGGAGAAGGCGTTCAGCAGGCCTTGCTTAAGCTTTTGGAAGGATCTGTGGTGAATGTACCACCCCATGGCGGCCGGAAGCATCCCGAACAAAAAATGATCCAGATCAATACCCAGAATATATTATTTATTTGCGGTGGGGCCTTCGTTGGCATTGAAAAAAGGATCCTTTCGCGGATGCAGGCAAACGTAATTGGGTACGGAGCCGGAAAGAGTGCTGAAATTGACCGGGAAAATGTGTTGCAATACGTCGCTCCCCAGGATCTGAAAAGCTTTGGCCTGATTCCCGAGCTGGTGGGACGCCTTCCGGTGTTAACATTCTTCAGCCAGCTCGACAGGCTGGCTTTGCGGCAAATATTAACAGAACCGAAAAACTCCCTCATAAAACAATACAAGAAGCTGTTTGAAATGGATGGCAAGGAATTGGCCATTGACGATGCAGTACTGGATTATATTGTGGACAGGGCCATTGAATATAAGCTGGGGGCCAGGGGCCTTCGTTCCATTTGTGAATTCATCATGCTTGATGCCATGTATGAGATCCCTTCTGCATTGGATCATTCCGAAAGGTTTCATATCAATCTTGCGTATGCACGAAAACAGCTCGAAAAAGTGAAGATGGGCCCTCTGAAAGCTGCTTCCTGATCATTGTTGTCTCCATAATTTTTTGTATATTCCCATCATGACCATGCGTGGCTTATTGTTTTTTGCCGCCCTGATGTGTTTTCATGTAAATTCCCCGGTCATTGCCGAAATGCAGGAAAACGAAAGGGTAGAGGGCCAAACCGTTGCAGCACGGGTGACGGATGGAGACACCCTGATTGTCATTGAATTGCAGCCGGTTGATGTAGTGGCTCCCAGGCAATTCAGGAACCGGTGGGAAGCCTACCGCTACGACAGGACAGTCCGTAATGTCAGAAGGGTATATCCTTATGCCCAGCTGGCAGGCATTATGTTCAGGGAATATAGTGAGCAACTTATGCAAATGGATAGCGAAAGGGAGCGCAGGGAATTTGCCCGGAACGCAGAAAAGGAATTTCGGCAGCAATTCGAAGAGGACCTAAAGCGGCTGACATTCTCCCAGGGTTTGATCCTTATCAAGCTTATTGACAGGGAGACCAATCATACCTCATACGATGTCGTGCGTGAATTCCGCGGTTTGTTTTCCGCGGTATTCTGGCAGTCACTTGGACGGCTTTTCGGATACAACCTGAAAACTGAATACGATCCATACGGAGAAGACCGGATGATTGAGGAGATTGTACAATTGATCGAAGAGGGGTTGTTATAGCAGGTTATTTACCGCGTCCCTGGACAATGATCAGCACAGTGTATATTAGTATTTTAAAATCCACAGCCAGTGACATGTTCTCCAGGTAAAGCAGGTCGTATTTAAGACGTTCGATCATTTCCCCCACATTTTCTGCGTATCCATATTTTACCTGCCCCCAGCTGGTTACACCGGGCTTGATTCTTTGCAGTAGTTTGTATTCGGGAGCTTCTTCCACAATCTGGTCAATATAATATTGTCTTTCGGGTCTGGGACCCACCAGCGACATGTAGCCCC
>PWON01000105.1 GCA_003557385.1 Bacteroidales bacterium
CCTTGATCCACAACAAAACGATGGTGCTCAAAAAGATCTTGTTCTTCATGATCCGCATCCTTGCCTTCACCCGGCATCCATGTGTTTTGCTTTGTCATGTTCGCGGTCACCTTGAGATGATAAAACGGGTCGTTTGGTTAATGCCCTGTGGTATATTGTTGATTCGCAACAAATAAATACCGTTGTTGAACCGGGTAACATCAAGGGTGGGGGAAAAGGGTCCGGTATACAGCCGCCGCCCCTGGATGTCAAATACCTGTATTTGTGTTTCGTGCTGCTCAAGTCCCGCTGTATTCAAACGGATGTGCAGCAGCGAACCGCTTAACGGATTTGGGTACACCGCCACCCTGGGCTGCATTGCCTGTTCCGGGGGAATGCCGGTGATGTCATCTCTTTTCATCACAGGCCGGATCATCAGGGCTCCTTGTTTGGTGGAGGCCTGCCACCCTTCCCCGTCGCCATAATGATTGTACAGCCGGTGGCTGGCATCATTTTCCAGGTCAAAACCAATCACCAGCGAATTTCCCAACTCCACATGGCTGTTTTGCTGAATCCCCACATAAAAACTTTCCTCGACCAGCACTTCCTGATCCAGGGAAAACGTGACAAAATTATTTCTGCCGGTTTCCGGCGAAAATAAAGGATCGGAACGGTACAGGACCTCTTCCGGTTCAAGGCTGCTGAATACAACAAGTTCAAAGGCTTGCTGATGGTCCTGGTTATTTATGGTTTCCATGAAATATATCTGCACGGCTTCAAGGGTATCGGGATGCCTTGCGGTAAACTGCATTGCCCTTGCCGGGCTATAGCCTTTTACCAGGTGGGCCATCTGGGGGCTGCCGTTGTCATAGGCAAAGTAGTTGGAAAACACCTGGTGATACACAATGGTGTCGTTACGGGTAAACGCATCGCCGGTAGCCCCTTCGCGCAAGGCGTGCAGCAAGCGGAACTGACGTTGCGTGGCCGGGGCTGTGGGCAGGGGATTGGACAACACGATGGGATTGGAATGGGGCGGGTAGTCCTGGTACCCTTCTGTAAAAAACGGCGCGATCACCCAGGATCCGCCGGAATAGGTCCGTATGGTGTTGTCCCCCTCGTCCTGGATAATATAGCGGTAACTGTAATTGTAGGTATTGACGTCCAGGTTGGAGATACGCACATCAAAACTGGTGCGTAACAGCGATTGGGGATCTGCAATATAATGCGACCAGGGGATGGCTGCCAGATCTTTTAGTATCGATTGGGCCGGTGCGGCAAAGGCAATATCGTAGTAAGCCGAATCGAGCACACTCCGGTTGCTGTTCAGGTATACATAATCAATATTCCAGATGTTCCCCGTAGCGGTGTAATTGGGGATGGTTTGCCCGGGCGTAAAGGAGGCATAATTCCTGAAGCGAAAACTGAAGTCATCCCTGAAGTATTGTTCATCTGTTATGGGAATGGCCACCCTTTTGAAATAGGGGAATGTATCCCGGGCAAAACTTTTAAGGCTTTCTCCGCGGGCCATCCATACGCTTTGCCACATGTTTTCGTCTGCATCCTCCCCGTTTTGTTCGTTTTCACCGGCAGGCAGGGAAAACTGCAACACCAGTGAATCGCTGGTAGCCGGCTCACCACCCCTGCCTTGCGGCTGATAATAAAAACTCAGGATCAGTGAATCGGAAGGGGAAAAATCATCAAGATCTATGGGGCGGGATGTCAGTTTGTCGGCAGCAAAGGGGATGTTGTCGATGGATGCATTCTCATGAATCTTTCCTTGCGCATCGATGATGTCAAATGTGGCCACGCCCCAGGTTTTGGGATGAACAGCAAACCCACTGTTAACATACACATCATCATCGGCCCATATGTCCGGGTCCGGGTAAGGTCCCGGGTAGGAAAAATCATCCCAGAAGGGCAATGCCAGGGGTGATGCCAGGTCTTTTGCATCAAGCCTGTGCGTTTCCAGGGCCTTTTGGGATTTTTTTGGGTTGAACTGCAGGGGGACCAACGCTTCCTGTGGAAGGGCCTGGCCTGGGACCAACAAAACGATCAACAGCAACAGGTATTGTAATCTCATGCAGAAAATAAATTACATTTGGTCAATTTCAATTCCTTCCGGTTTTGTTTCTGCCGCTTCTTCCACTGGTTCGTACCAAATGTCAATGGCATGACCCTTGGGAATGATCATGCCTTTCTGGTATTCGGGTTCCTGCCGGTATACACGTGCGTTGTTCAGGCTGGCACCCTCTTCGAAAGCTTCCATTCCTATTTCCAGTTCAGATTCTTCGAGAATCATCCGCACCTCCCGGGGCGACAATCCCATAAGGTTGGGCATGGGAACCGAGAGCAACTGTTCGAGATACTCTTCAAAATCAAACACATCGGTAGAACGGTAAAAAAGATCTACCGTAGTGCCGGCTTGCACGTACTGTAACCCATCCAGTGGGTCGGGGTCCTGCAAATACACCTTTATGTTTTCTTCATGATCATCCATGATCGCTTCTTCGCCGACATTCAGGGCGGCCCTGTTGAGTGCACGTATGGCATCTTCGCGTGCCATGCCAATGACCAGGGGCACAAGGGTGATGTTTTCATCCAGGCCTTCACCGAGTACCAGGTCGATGGCTGTGCCTTTTTGGACCGGGGTACCTGGTTCAATGGCCCCTTCGTTGAACTTTTGTTTTAAGACTGCCCCCCTGGCAATGTCGGGCTGGTATTCCAGCCGGCCAACGGTAAGTCCGTGTGTTTCCAGGATGCTCATTGCATGACGGTGTGAAAGGTCAACCAGGTCGGGCATGGGAACCATTTCGGGCAATATTGCCACCGTGGTAAGATAAATGGTCCGGTTGCGCTTTACTTCTGTTCCGGGCGCCGGATCCTGCCAGGCAATACTCCCTTCCGGGCGGGTTTCATCAAAAATCGAATCGTTGATTACGTAGCGCAGATCCAGGGTTGACAATAGTTCACCGGCTTCTTTTTCCATATACCCATCCAGGTCCGGGACCTGGATGCTTTGTCCGTGCAGGGTATACATATCCAACAGTTTCAAAGAACCCCATATGATGATTACCCCAATGGCCGCGGCAATCACCAGCTGGCGCAAAAAATGCCTGCTATACACAAAATCCCATCCTTTCATTGCTTGAATGCTTCTGAACACATGCTTTGATCAACAAAAATAATATAAAATACTGCAATCCTTACAGCTGCAAAAATCGCGGCCCATGGCAACCCTTATGAAAACGTAACGTATTTTTATGGTGTTTATGCGCAATGGTGGCAAAAAATACGTGGTGTTTTTGATGTATATTTGCCAGCAGGCGCAAGCAGGTCGGCCCATGGATAACCATGGTGAAGTTTGCCCCGCCTTTGTTTTTTCGAAAACAAAAATAGCGTATATGAAAAAAAAGAACATTGCCCTGGTTGCGGGAGGAGATTCCGGTGAATATGTAATTTCCGTGGCCAGCGCCCGGATGATCAGGGAAAATATTGATCCTGAACGATATACTGTGTACCTGATTATGATTAGGCAACGCAAATGGGTTTACGTTGGGGAGAAGGGGCAAGAGGTACCGGTCGACAAAAATGACTTCTCCGTGTTGGTTGACGGGCAAAAAATATTGTTTGATTGCGTATTTATTACCATTCACGGCACCCCTGGCGAAGATGGCAAACTGCAGGCCTATTTTGAATTATTGGGTATCCCCTATACCACGGCGGGGGTTCTGGCCTCCGCACTGACATTCAATAAGCATTATTGTAACATGGTGGTAGCGCATCTGGGGTTTCCCGTGCCGGCTTCGGTAAGATTAAAAACACCGGCAAACCTTGATGTGGAAAAGATCATACAACAGGTAAAACTGCCCGTATTTGTAAAACCCAATGAGGGCGGTTCCAGTATTGGCATGTCGATGGTAAAGGATAAAGACGCACTTTTGCCGGCCATTGAGGCAGCTTTTGAACAGGACAAGCAGGTGTTGATCGAAGAATACCTGCAAGGCACAGAACTTACCTGCGGGGTGTTCCGTTACAGGGACAAGGTGACTGCCTTGCCGGTTACGGAGATCATCAGCAAAACAAAGGCTGCATTTTTTGACTTTGAAGCCAAATATACACCCGGTGCTGCCGATGAGATTACCCCGGCCCGGATATCGCCGGCACTGACAAAAATGGTTCGCGAACACTCAGCCATCCTGTACGACAAGCTGGGCATGTCGGGTCTGGTCCGCTTTGATTTTATTCATTGCAACAATACCCTGTATTTCCTGGAGGTCAATGTAACCCCCGGCATGACCGAAACGAGCATTGTTCCTCAGCAGGCGGCTGTTGAAAATATTTCAAGCATGGAATTGTTCAGCATGCTGATCGAGGAGGCCCTATCGGGGCGCTGATGACTGCTTCAGGAACCCGGCCAGCCGGTCAATGGCCATCCACCGGTGGCTGATCCGGTTCTTTTCTTCAGCATCCATTTCGGCAAAGGTTTTGTTATACCCATCGGGGATGAATACCGGGTCGTAACCAAAACCATGTTCACCCCTGGGTTCCCTTGCGATAATCCCGTTAACCACCCCTTCAAACAGGTGTTCTTTGCCATCCATTACAAGGGCAATCACTGTTCTGAAACGGGCCTTGCGATTGTTTTTACCTGATAGTTCCTTCAGCAATTTATCTATATTGGCCCGGCTGTTTTTGGCCGGTCCGGCGTACCTGGCCGATAAAACACCCGGAAGGCCATTCAGGGCCTCTGTTTCCAAACCGGTATCATCGGCAAAACAATCCAGGTTATGGTTCCGTGCCACAAAGCGGACTTTTGCCAGTGCATTTTCTTCAAGGCTGTGATGCGGTTCCGGGATTTCATGTACAAGGCCCAAGTCACTAAGCCCGCTTA
>PWON01000065.1 GCA_003557385.1 Bacteroidales bacterium
GAAAATGCGGTTTCGGAAGATGCTTCAAACAATCCAAAGACGCGCCGGCTTGTATCGTTAATACAACGCATGTTGGTGGGCAGCTCCGCGGCGATGGGGTCAAAAAACTTTCCCTCATCGGAGAGCTGAAGGTTTTTTGCATGATGAAAGGCCTGACTGTCGCTGTTCAGGGTATATAACCGGGTGATCAGTGTGCGGTGATGGTCATAGGCATATTGAGGAATGTTAAAATAATAGAGATCGCTTGTGCTGAAAGGCAGAAAGCCTATGAGGTGGTGGTAAAAGCCTCCGCCGGAGCTGAAATCCGGGATGTCGCGGGGCAGCAGGTCGGTGACATTTCTGACCAGCCAGCAGTAATCGAAGGTTTCTGCTCCCTGGGGTCCTGGAATTTGTACATAATATTGAAGGTAGAGGCCCGCTTCAAAACGGAACATCGGAATGCCTTCCTGGTTGAGCGCTGTTTCCAAATACACCTTGGTTCCTTCGATAAGGTCTTCATATATCCTGTTGGATACGGATGACGGAAAATAAAAGGCTTGATAGGAAAACTCTGCATCCACGTCCTGGAAATCAACCGGGGGCTTGATCTCCTGTGGGTCGCTTTCATATATGTAACCGTCCGGGGTAATGATTTTGAGTGTGTAGCTCTTTCCCACTTCTCCATAATAATCATCGGGTGTATAGTACCTTCCCGCACTTGTTTCTTCGAGCAACACTTCATTGCCCGTACAGTCTTCAATCCACATGGTGGCACCCGATATGCCCATTCTGTTTGTTTGCTGTCCGTATGGTGTGGTTACCGAAAGCCGCACTTCATGGGGGCCGGCATTGGTGGTGAGCAAACCGCTCACCACAAGGTGGTCGGGCATATTGTCCAGCTGATGGTCATATGGTTCCTGGCAGCCTGTAAAAGTCAACAAGCCGGTTCCCAATAAAAACAATGCAATGCGTATTCGTTTCATAACTAAAATGAGAAATTATAGGTGATGGTAGGCAATGGCCTTCCAATAATGTACAATTGATACAGGTCAAAAGATCTGGGCCCCTGCAGGGTCGAGGGTTCCTTTTTGTAAAACACGGAAAAGGGGTTCTTTTTTCCATACACGTTGATCACTGAAAACGTAAAACTTCCTTTCCCGCGCTGGTCAATGCGCAGGTTTTCGCCCAGCGAGATGGAAATATCAAGGCGGTGGTATGCCGGCAAACGGTAATGGTTTCTGTCGGAATAAACCAGCAGCAGATCATTGCCATGCATGAAGGTATACTCCGGAAGGGTTACCGGCCGGCCGGTATTGTAAGTAAACGTGGCCCCGATGCGCCAGCGCCTTGATAAATAGTAGTTGGCATTGAGCGTCAGGTTGTGGGGCCGGTCGTAATTGGATGGAAAATACCTGTTTTGATTGATCTGGCGTTCCGGATATAGGCTATTTGTCCGTCGCTGCGAAGAAGAATAGGTATAACTGGCAAAACCGGTCAGGTCGCCACTGTTTTTCCTGATGTATAATTCTGCGCCGTAATTATAGCCCCTTGCGTTGATGATGTCCATTTCCAGGTAATCGTTCATGGCAATTTGCGCCCCGCTGCGGTATTCTATGGCGTTGTGCAATTTCTTATAATAGACCTCCAGGGAGGTTTCCAGGGTGTTGTCGAGAAAGTTCCGGAAATACCCCAGGGCCACCTGGTCGCTTTGCAAAGGTCTGATATAGGTGTCGCTCAGTTTCCAGAGGTCAGTTGGGGCCATTACAGAAGTATTGGAAATCAAATTGATATATTGGTTTGCCCGGTTGTAGCTGAGTTTCATGGAGCTGTTTTCACCCAGGGAATAGCGCAGGCCAAAACGTGGTTCCAACCCGTCGTAGCGGGTCACGATATCCCCCTTTTGATACTGGATGGTATCGAGGATGCTCTGGTGAGAATAAGCCTGACCGGGAGCGTATTCCCTGACAATGGCCGGTCCTACCTGCAGGTAATGGGTGTATCGCAATCCAAGTTCCAGGGCGATGCGGTCGCTGAGTATCATTTCGCCACTGACGAAGCCCGAGAGTTCGTAGGCTTGCTCATTGTCCATGGACCGTGGAGTAATGTTGGTCTCATCGCCGAGAGGCCGGAGGTGTCCGGGTTCAATATCGTAGCGTATGGCGTTCAGGCCAAAGTCCATGTTGAGCCGCTCACCGGGATAATAGGAAAGGTACCATGTTAATTTCCTGTATTTGATATCGGAATTGATTTGATAATGCCCTTCGGGGTTGTATTCGGGAATTTCCGCCAGACTGTATTGATAGCCGCTGTATCCGGCGATAAATACCGAAGACAATCGCTGGCTGATATATGAGTTGAGGCGCAGCGAAGCCAGGTGGTTGAAATATTCATAATCCACATCATCCCCGAAGTTGGAACGATCGAAACTCCGGTACCCGAACAGGGTGAGCCGGTGGTTCTGACCCAGGGCTACATTGAGCAACCCGCTGAGGTCATTGAAGCCCACGGAACTGTTCATCAGGTCTTCGTTTGGGATGTTTTGCAACAACCAGTCGGAATAAGAGGAACGGACCCCAATGGAAATGGCGGCCTTGTCCTGTACTATCGGCGCCTCCAGGTGTAAACGGCTGTTAATCAATCCTATTCCGCCTTCCAGGGAAGTTCTTTCAATGTCAAGGCCGTTACCCAGGCGGATGTCCATGATGGCCGAAGCCCTTTCTCCATAGCGGGCCGGAATGCCCGCTTTCATCAATGTTACACTGCTGACCATATCCGGATTGATTACCGAGATGAGCCCAAAAAGGTGGGAGGAATTAAACAGGGGTACGTTCTCCACCAGCAGCAGATTCTGGTCTGCACTGCCACCCCTTACGTTGAATCCGGATCCGAACTCCCCGATGGTTTGTACGCCGGGCATCAGGGTGAAACTCCTTACAATGTCCTGTTCGCCGAAGCTTCCGGGCAACTCCTGCAGCGTCTGGGCATCCATGCTGATGATGCTCATCTGTGTACTGGTAACGTGGTCGCGTGCCCGCCTGGCCGTCACAATCACCTCGTCCAGCTGGTTGGCCCCGCTGAAGATCTCAAAGGTGATTTCCCCGTCACTGATCAAACGCACCTTCCTGTACAGATCGTCGTAACCCACGTAACTGATGCGCAAGTTGTGTTCGCCGACAGGCAGGGTCATTTCGAAGCGTCCGTCAAAATCCGTGCTGGCCCCCGTTTCGGTATTGGCATCGTATACCACGGCCCCAAAAAGGGGTTCATAGGTGGCGGCATCAAGTATCTTGCCACTGATGGTGGCCCTGGAATACCGGCCGTAGATGGCCGGGTCGCCAATAATGGTCAGACCATCCTCCTGTACCGCAGGGCCGGTTCGCCGTCGGTCGCGGGGCATCAAAAAAATCATTTCCTCCACCTCCATGTAGGTAAGTCCAGTTTTGCCTGCAATCAATGACAATGCCTCTGGCAGGGGCCTTTCCAGGATGCTTTGGTTGAATGTTTCACCGGAAAGCCAATCCTGTTGGTAAAATATGGTGGTGTTGTGCCGTTCCTCCAGGGCAAAGATGATTTCAGGCAGGGGCAGGGTTTCATCTGTTTCCGGCGATTGAGAAGAAAAACCCGGCAGTGTGAACAAAACAAATAAAATGGCATAAAAAAAACGGAGGAATTGCATTGTCATTCCGATTGATGGCGTTTATTAATGTATTATATTTTCTAAGATTTTAACAAATACCATGCCCAAAATTTTTGATTTTTGAAAATTAATGTTTTATAAAAATTAACCCTGGTTTTATCTGCAAAAATTGTTCGCATGTGTACACTTGTGTTCGCGTGCGCACAGGGTCATTGTCATAAAACGGCATGTGTGTTTTGTTAATTTGTTGACAAATATGTAAAAAATTAGTATATTTGAAATTGCTTGTGCAAATATACGGCATAAACCGATATTTCAGTAAATGAACATCATAATATTTGCGCCGATGCACGCATTTGTTAAATTTTTTTTAATTTTTTATTGTTTTTTGGCGAATTCGTATTAAATTTGGGGGTCAATCAAAACAAGACCTTTTGATTTCTTTATTTATTAACTAAAACAAAAACAACATGATGAAGCGAGTTTTCATTTTGATGGGTGTGTTGCTTTTTATGGGTTCAACCCTGTTTGGGCAACAGATCCGGATTTCCGGTACAGTGACCGATGCAAGTGACGGTGCCACGTTACCAGGTGTTACGGTTTTGGTAGCCGGAACAACTGTAGGTACAGTAACCGACATCAACGGTCGCTACGAGATCAGCGCTGCACCGGATGCAACGCTGCTCTTCTCTTTTATCGGGATGCAAACCCAGGAAGTGCCGGTGGATGGCCGCAATGTGATCAACATTGAACTAGCCTCCGAAATGGTCGGGCTGGAAGAGGTGATCGTCATTGCCTATGGTACCACCCGGCGCGAGTCATTTACCGGAGTTGCCGACGTTATTTCCTCTGAAAAGCTGGAAAGGCGTCAGGTGTCTCACGTCTCCAAGGCTTTGGACGGCGTAAGCCCCGGTGTAATGGTTACCAGTGGTGGTGGCCAGCCCGGATCAGGCGCTGCAGTGCGGCTGAGGGGTTTTGGCTCGATCAATGCTTCCAATGCACCCCTTTACGTGGTTGACGGTGTGCCGTTTGACGGCAACCTGAATTCCATCAGCCCCGACGACATTGAAAACATTGTGGTGCTTCGGGATGCTTCTGCGGCTGCACTGTATGGTGCAAGGGGCGCCAACGGGGTAATTATGATCACCACACGCTCGGGCGATGTCCAGCGGCCATTCATGCGCTTTACCTCGAGGGTAGGCGTTGTGGACCGTGCCATTCCCGAGTATCCCCGTGTGAATTCC
>PWON01000119.1 GCA_003557385.1 Bacteroidales bacterium
ACACCCCGCCGGACCGACGATCTGACCCTGAAGGTAGCCGGTTACCATGCTGCCGCCTTTGACAAGATTGGACAGCGCTATTATATGCAGCAGGGTTTTGATGATTTTTTCTATGGAAAGGGATCGACCTATCCCGATGTACAGGGCAGCATTGGCATTTTATTTGAGCAGGCTTCGAGCCGGGGATCCAGTCAGGAGACGATCCACGGGATCCTTGATTTTGCCCGGACCATCCGCAACCAGGTGCTGGTGTCGTTGTCTACCATAGAAGCCGGGTTGGATATGCGTGAAACCCTTTTGGAGCACCTTCGCTGGTTTTTTACTTCGGCCATTGAAGAAGCCTCCGGTGAAGATTTTGTTGCCTACATATTCGGGGACCCCTATGATGATGGCAGGAACTTTCATTTGCTGGATATCCTGCACATGCATGGGGTGGCATTTTATGAAATTGAGGCGGAAACATCGGTCAGGGGTCAAACTTATCTGCCCGGAAGGGCCTGGGTGGTCCCCTTGAAGCAGGCACAGTACCGCTTGATACAAAGCATGTTTGAAAAAGTCCTCACTTTCGAGGACAGTCTGTTTTATGATGTGTCTGCATGGAGTAAACCACTGTTATTCAACATCCCATTTGATAAAGTAAGCTCAGAAAGACAATTGCGTGGTATCATCGGAAAGCAGACCACCAACATCAGCCTGCCTGCCGGAGGGTTGGTGGGTGAAAAAAGTCATATGGCTTACGTGTTTTCATGGGATGCGTATTATGCCCCGCGTGCCCTGTATTTTCTTCAACAGCATGGGCTGAGGGCACAGGTGGCCACCGAGGCCTTTTCCATACAAACACCGGGGGCAATTATGGATTTTGACTACGGAAGCATTATGATCCCGGTTATGGGCCAGGATGTGGATGCTTCAGGCTTGTATGAGCTGGTAAAAAAAGCCGCAAGGCATGCCGGCATAAACATATATGCTTTGGAAACCAGCCTCGCTGAAAAAGGGATTCACCTCGGTAGCGGCAGCTTCGCCATGTTAAACAAACCCGGGGTGCTGATGCTGGTTGGCCAGGGGACAAACAGCCGGGAAGCAGGTGAGATATGGCATCTTCTGGATCAACGTTTCCGTATGCCGGTTACCATGGTTGAACTGGATCGTTTTTCTTCGATCGACCCTGGCAGGTATAATGTCATCGTAATGGTCTCCGGTTCTTACAGCAGCTTTGGTGATGAAGACCGCGAAAAACTCAAACAGTGGATTCATGCCGGGGGAACGGTTGTGGCGCTTGGCACCGCCAACCGGTGGCTCGATCGCCATGAATTTGCAAGCATTGAATTTGCGGATCTGCCCCAAACAGAAGAACCGGTTATGCTTCCCTATCACAGCCGTCGCAGTCACCATGGTGCCAGAAGGATCCCTGGTTCGATATTTCAGGCCAGGATTGATCCGAGCCATCCTGTTGCCTACGGATATAAACGCGACATATTGCCCGTATTCGTGTCAGGTACGCTTGCTGCCAGGCCACTTTCAAACCCGTTTGCCAACCCCGTAATGTTTACAGAGAATTCTTTGCTCAGCGGCTATGTTTGGGAACAATATACCGGTTTGAAGGATCATACTGCCAGTGTTTTAATACACAATTCAGGCAGGGGCCGGATCGTATCGATGATCGACAATCCCAATTTCCGGGGGTATTGTTTCGGCACCAACAGATTGTTTTTAAACGCCCTGTTTTTCGGGCAGATCATGTAAAACCATGCCGGTTTATCCGGGTCGGTTCCTTCCGAATTTTTCATGGGCCTGTACAAAATCACCTGCCACGATAGAGGCGGCAAGGGATATTTCTCCTGCCATGATTGTGGCTGCAATGATTTCGGCAAATTTCAGTGCTTTTCCTTCTCCGTGGCAACCGATGATCTGCAGGCATTCTTTTTGTGTGGGCAAAGAAACCCCGCCACCCACGGTCCCGATAACCAGTGAAGGCATGTTCAGCGAAACATACAGGTCTTTCCCGATGACTTCCGTATAGATGTAGCCAACACATGATTCACTGATATTGGCCATATCCTGGCCGCATGCCAGAAACAATGCAGCCACACCATTGGCTACATGGCCATTTGAGCCTAATACGCCGGCCAGCTGGGCGCCCGTCACCTGCCGCCGGTAAGCAAGGTCAATTTCTTTTGCAGTGGTACGCATAAACTTTGAAATAACCCGCTCATTAAACAGTGCCTCGGCGGTGACAGATTTGCCCCTGCCCAGTATGGTGTTTATATGTGCAGGCTTTTTGTCTACCGCCATATTGCTTTCTATGGTATAGGAAATAATGGGGAAATGCTCACTGATGAATTTGCAGACAGCCTGCGAGGCCTTTGTGATCATATTCATGCCCATGGCATAGCCCGTTGAGAAATGCAAGCGCAGGTATACAATACGGCCTTGAATATAACTATGCATGCGAAGGAGTTTCCCGTACCTGGTGGTTCGTTCTGCAGCCTCCTGTATGCGCGGAAAGTTCTCCCCAACCCATTTGGTAAATTCTTTGGCTTTAAACACATTTTCCAAAACAAAATAAGGCGCCCGCTGAATTTCGTCACGTGTTACGACCACGTTTACACCGCCCGACAGGTTGATTGCCCGGGCCCCCCGGTTATAGGACGAGATCAGGGCCCCTTCGGTGGTACTCATGGGTACGTAAAAATTGCCTGATGCATGCTCCCCATTGATCTTCAATGGTCCTATCACCCCGACTGGCACCTGGCTAAACCCGATGAGTTGTTCAATATTTCCCCGGGTAAGTTCGGGATCTATGGAACTTTTATGGAGGTATTCAATGGTACACCGGTTTTTTTTTGCAAGAAAATCAACCCTGGCTTTCACAGCCCCGGGCAGATAATCATTTTCTCTGTTTTTTGGTATTTTCATGCGAATACTTTCAGGAATCAGGTTTTTGTTTTTTCAACATTCCGGCCGTCTGCCTCCCGTTTGACGCCGATATCCCCCTGCTTGATATATACATCGCGCTGGGGAAAAGGGATCTGTATTCCGTGTTGATTAAACTTCTTAATAATCCCGATATTAAGGTCGCTGAAGAATTTTCCCCTGCGGTGCATATACGAAGTGGTCCAAACAAGCAATTCAAAGTGAATGCCATTGTCGCCGAATTCTTTCAGGCGGATGGTGGGAGGCGGATCTTTTAAAACATGTGAATCTTCTCTTCCGGCTTCCAGCAGTAACTCTGTCACCTTATCTATATTGCTTCCGTAAGCTACCGACACTGGTATGCGGAACCGAACCTTATAATCACTATGGCTCCAATTAATTACACGTGATTGCATGAATTCAGAATTGGGCACAATGATGGATACATTGTCATTTGTGATGATCGTGGTTGCCCTGGCAGATATGTTGGTTACTCTGCCGTGGGTATTGCCTACCTCGATGCGGTCGCCTACTTTGATGGGCCGCTCAAACAGGATGATGATCCCGCTGACAAAATTGTTGGTAATGTGCTGTAGTCCGAAACCGATGCCAATGCCCAGGGCGCCGGCCAAAACAGTTAGCGTGCTCAGGTCCACGCCGGCCGTCTGCAAAATGATCAACAGCCCGAGAAACAGAAGCACATACCTTACGATACCGCCAATGGCCTGCCTTACGCCAAGCTCAGATGTGTACTTAACCAGGATATGCTTTACCAGCAGGTTTTTCAACCTTGCAGTCAGAAAGAACAAAAGAAATATTCCGAATGTAATATACAGCAACAACCACAAAGTAATGGATGTGTCCCCCAACTCAATCAAAGGATAACTGAGCGTTTCCCTGATTGTTCTGCCGGCTGATTCAATGCTTTCCATAGGTTCTGTTCCTGTTGCCATTACAAAAATAAGCAAAAGTAGCGTGATTTTCTCTATAAAGCCCTTTACCGGTTAAACCTTTGGCTTAAAACATAATCAAATTCATGTTTAATTCATAACAATTCCAGGTCATTTATTTACGGCAAAAAATGAAACCATTCTCCGTTATATTCAGGCCACTCAATTCGGTGGTTTGTTGCAGCCGCATTTTATTCCGGCAAGTTGTTGTAATGTTTATTCTATCCCTTTTTGTCCTTCCTGTATTTGCCCAGCAGCGGCAGCAGCAGGGGATGGGAGACAGGGCTCAGCAAGAGGTCCTTGTCAGGGGTTTCGTACTCGATCAGGCGGATATGCAGGCTTTGCCCGGGGCACATGTCAGCCTGATCCGCGCGCGCGATACCGCCCGCATATTTCGCACGGCCACCGATAAGGAAGGTTTGTTCAGCATTTCCGTCCCCCGCGGCCGTTATACGGTCAGGGCAACATACCTTGGTTACATGCCTGGCGAAACAGAGATCAGGGCCATTGAGGAAGACAACGACATTGGTCAGATGCTGCTGTCGATAACGGGCGCCATGCTGCATGAGATCACGGTAACCGGCCAGGTGATAGCAGCCCGTCAAAGGGGTGATACCCTGCAATTCAGTGCACAGGCGTTTAAAACCAATCCGGATGCCAGCGCCGAAGACCTGGTCAGGAAAATGCCGGGCATCGTTATTGATCCGGATGGTGTAAAAGCCCAAGGGGAAGAGGTTCGGCGGGTATTGGTCGACGGGCAGGAATTTTTCGGAGATGATCCGAATATTGCCTTAAGAAACCTTCCGGCAGAGATGATAGACCAGATAGAGGTTTTTGACCAGCTAAGCGACCAGGCCCAACTTACCGGCTTTGATGACGGGGAGCGTATCAAGACGATCAACATCGTAACACGCCTCGATCGCAGAAGCGGGCAGTTTGGTCGTGTATACTCGGGCTATGGCGATTCAGACAGGTACCAGGCCGGTCTTGTGACCAACTTGTTTATGGATCAGCGGCGCATTTCCATTATCGGGATGAGCAACAACATCAACCAGCAGAACTTTTCAAGCGAAGATTTGTCGGGGTTTATGTCGGTGCGATCGGGCATGGGTGGTGGCATGCAGTCTGGGATGAGGGGCGGCGGACGTCCTCCGGGTGGTGGCCTGATTGGTGGTGGTTTAAACCGGGGGGATTTTCTCATCGGACAGCAAAGCGGGAACAATACCACCCATTCGCTTGGGGTGAACTATACGGATATCTGGCGCGACAAAGTCACTGTAAACAGCAGTTACTTTTTTAACCTTTCTCACAATGAGACCGAGCAATTCAGTGACCGGCAATATTTCATCGATGGCAGCACCTCCCAGTTCTATACAGAAACCAATTTGTCGGAACGCAGCAACCAAAACCACCGGTTCAATGCGCGCATCGACTACCGGATCAATGACAATCATACCCTGATGATCATACCGCGATTCAGTTTCCAGGATACCGAATCAGCTTCAAATGCAGAAGCCGGTACGTTCCTGCTGGATCAGCAATTGCTCAACCGGTCCTTGACCGCCTATGACCGCCGATGGGACGGATACACCCTAAGTAATGCATTGATATACAGGGCCAGGTTACATGATGATGGCAGGTCGCTTTCTACCCGGTTCAATATCAATGTGAACAACAACGAATATTTATATTTTCTGGATGCCATGAGCAATTATTATGACGGTCCGGTATTTACCGATGACCTGATAGACCAGAAATCTGATGAAACAATTGCAGCGTGGGGGCTGTCATCCAACCTGACTTACACAGAACCCCTGGGTGAAAAAAGCATGCTCCAGTTTTCCTATAATATATCCTATTCTGATAATTCTTCAGAAAGGCTTACCAATAGCTGGGATATCACCAGGGAAGCCTATACTTTGTTCGAAAATGACTTGTCGAGTGAATTGACAAATGGATACCTGACCAACCGGTTCGGTCTGGGATACCGTATCCGTGGCGAAAAATACAGCATCCTGGCAGAACTTTCCTATCAGCAGGCTGACCTGAGATCAAACCAGGCCATGCCCTATGAGGCCGAAATTGATCAATCTTTTCAGAATATTATCCCCATGGTGAATTTTACCTATAACTTTTCGAGTACCCGGACATTTCGCCTGATGTACCGGAGTTTTACCAGTCCTCCCTCGGTCAACCAGTTGCAGGATGTGGTCGACAACTCTAACCCGCTATTGCTTACCGGGGGGAACCCTGATCTGGGGCAAAGCAACAGCCATTTCTTTACCATGCGATACAACCTGACCGATATGGTGCGGTCACGCACCCTTTTCGCGTTTGTGTTTGGCAACATCACCAGCGATTATATTGGCAATGCCAGCATCATTGCCCTGCAGGACACCTTGCTGCACAACGGATATGAATTGCCCAGAGGCGCACAGTATGTCCGTCCTGAAAATATGAGCGGGTATGCCAACCTGCGCTCTTTGGTTACTTACGGTTTCCCGCTGTCCGTTATAAAGAGCAACCTGAACATTACCGCCGGGCTGGCCTACTCCCGGACACCGGGCATAATCAACGGGCAGAAAAATATTGCCAATGCCTATAACACAAATGGTGGCCTGGTTGTCAGCAGCAACATCAGCGAAAGGCTTGACTTTACCCTTTCATACAGGGTCAATTATCATTTTGTAGAGAACTCCCTGCGCCCTCAACTCGATGATCATTACTTTTATCATGTTTCCGAAGTGCGTGTTAATTGGATGTTCCTCAATGGGTGGGTATTCAGGAACGATCTCAGCAACTTGTATTATACAGGCCTCGGGGAGGGTTTTAATGAAAATTTCTGGTTGTGGAATGTCAATATCGGTAAAAAACTCCTGACCAACCAGCGTGCTGAGATCACCCTGGGCGTTTACGACCTGCTTGACCAGAACCGGAGTGTGCGGCGCAATGTAACCGATACCTACATTGAAGATTTGCGTTATAATGTGTTAAATCGCTTCTTTATGCTTACACTGACCTACAACATCCGGCATTTTAATGTCAGCGATTAACCAAAAGGGTTTTTTCAGGAAAGAAATCAGGGGCATTTGACAGATGCCCTTTTTTTTGACGGATGATCCCTTTTGAGGATGCCAGGGATTATTAACTTTGTACCATCAGGTCATCCATACGATGAACATAATGAAAGACAAATTATGGTATAAGGACGCCATCATTTATCAATTGCATGTCCGTTCATTTTACGACAGCAACGGCGATGGCATAGGTGATTTCAGGGGATTGATCCAGAAACTGGATTATATCAAGAGCCTGGGTGTGAACACCATCTGGTTACTTCCATTTTACCCCTCCCCACTGAAAGACGGTGGTTATGATATTGCTGACTTCACTGATATCCATCCTGATTATGGCAGCCTGGCGGATTTCAGACGTTTTGTGCGCGAGGCCCATGGCAGGAAGCTGCGTATCATTACTGAACTTGTATTAAATCACACGTCATCCGAACACAAATGGTTTAAACGCGCACGACGGGCAAAACCAGGAAGCGTTTACCGCGACTATTATGTATGGAGCAATACACCCGATAAATATACCGATGCCCGCATTATATTTCAGGACTTCGAGGTATCAAACTGGACGTATGACCATGTGGCGGGTGCGTATTACTGGCACCGGTTTTATTCGCACCAGCCGGATTTGAATTTTGAAAATCCCCGCGTGCAGAATGAAATATTCAGGGTATTGGATTTTTGGTTCAATATAGGTGTGGATGGGTTTCGCCTTGACGCCGTACCCTATCTTTACGAAGCCGAGGGGACCAACTGTGAGAACCTGCCCGAAACACATGCCTTTTTAAAAAAGCTGCGCAAGTACGTGGATGAACGCTATGGCGACCGTCTTTTGCTGGCCGAGGCGAACCAGTGGCCCGGTGATGCATGCGAATATTTTGGCGATGGGGACGAATGCCACATGGCCTTTCATTTTCCGGTGATGCCCCGCCTGTTCATGGCTTTGCGGATGGAAGACCGTTTCCCGGTCGTGGATATTTTAGAACAAACCCCAAAGATCCCTGACAATTGCCAGTGGGCGATTTTCTTGCGGAACCATGACGAGCTTACCCTGGAAATGGTGTCGGACGAAGAACGGGACTACATGTACAGGGCTTTTGCCAAAGATCCGAAAAAACGCGTGAACGTTGGCATACGTCGCCGCCTGTTTCCTTTGCTGGGTAGTGATGCCAGAAGTATTGAACTGTTAAACATGTTGTTGTTGTCTTTGCCCGGCACCCCCATTATATATTACGGCGATGAAATCGGAATGGGGGATAATTACTACCTGGGTGACAGGGATGGGGTAAGAACACCCATGCAATGGTCGCCCGATAAGAATGCCGGTTTTTCAGCAACTGACCCGCAACGCCTTTTCCTTCCATTGGTCATTGACCCGGACTATCACTACACTTCGGTGAATGTGGAAAACCAGGAAAAGAACCCATCCTCTTTTTTATGGTGGCAACGGCGGGTAATTGCCAAAAGGAGGCAATATAAAGCATTTGGCCGGGGCAACCTTCAATTTGTGAATACCAACAACACAAAGGTACTGGCATTTGTGCGCTCTCATGAGGATGAATCGATTCTGGTTGTGGTCAATTTATCGCGGTATTCCCAGTACGTGGAACTGGACCTTTCAGAATATGCAGGTTCCATACCGGTAGAGGCATTCAGTCGCAATGAGTTTCCGGCGATTACCGATGAACCCTGGCCTTTCAGCATGCAGTTCAAGAATTATTTCTGGTTTGAATTGCAGAAACAGGATACGGAAAGCAAAACAATTACCCTCGACCTGGAAAAATCACTGCGCATAGGGCATGATGAGTGGGAACGCATGGACATTGACCTGCAACATGCCATCAAGGAATATTTGTATAAATATCTGATCCATATACAATGGTTCAGGGGGGACACCAGGAAATTAAAAAATATAAACATCATCGATGTAATCCCTTTATCAGAAAAAAAACACGCCCCCCAATTATTCATTATCCAGTTGGATTTGATCGAGGCGCAAAAAGACATTTACCTGATGCCTGTATCAATGGCGCTGAACAACAAGGCGGATGATATCCTGAATAAATACCCGCAATGGGTGATCGCAGCGGTGACGGCCGATCGCGAAAAAGGGGTGATCTACGATGGTGCACTGGATAAAGTTTTACAAAACAGCTTGTTTGATTTGATACGCCGGCGATCCAGGCTGAAAGGGATCAATGGCGTGGTGGTGGCAAAATCCGGTAGTTTGCTTAAGAAACGGTACGATGCTTCTGTTCCTTTATTGCCACACCTGGTTACGATGCGGCAAACAAATTCTTCGATTGTTTATGGCGATAAATTCTTTCTGAAAATTTACCGCAGCCCGCAAGAAGGGGAAAACCCCGATGTGGAACTTTTAAAACACCTTACCCGTAAAACTGATTTTGTCCATATCCCGGCTTACCTCGGACGTTTGGATTATCGTAACCCCAACCTGGAGGATACCTCTATTGCCATGCTCATGGAACTGATCCCCAACGTGGTGAAAGCCTGGGAAATGACTCAAACCGCCATTGAAAGCTTTTTTGACAAACTTTTGTCGGAAAAAGAAGTCCACGAACACCGTGCAGAATTGTCTTTTGATGAACTGGAGGAACTGATGGGTTCGTTTTTTCTTGAAATGGTGTCCCTGCTTGCCCGCAGAACGGCCGAAATGCACATGGCCATCAAGTCGCTCAACGAATTCAAGGGATTCGGGCATGAATCTTTTTCACTTTTGTACCAGAAATCATTATATCAGTCCCTGCGTACTTATGTGAAAAAATCATTCAACGATTTGGGTGTCATTAAAGAACGTGTACCCGGAAAGCAAAGGGCCTTGTTTGAGGATATCCTTACACATGAAGCGGTTTTTCTCGGAAACATTCGCCGGTGGCTTGAAGCCGGTAAGATCCCTGCGTTAAAACTCCGCATACACGGCAACTATAAACTCGACAAGGTGTTGTTTACCGGCAAAGATTTCAGGATCATCAATTTTGAGGGTGAGCTTGAACAATCATTCAGTTTGAGAAAAATTAAACACAGTCCGCTGAAGGACGTCGAATCCATGCTCAGTTCATTCCATTATGCCGTTTATAAGGGTTATTTTGCACGAAAGGAGTTTGTTACGGTCGATGCCCCCTATTTACAGGCGCTCCTGGAGCAGTGGTATCATACGGTGGAAAAAACATTCATGGTTGAATATACAGACGTTATCCGTCCGGCAGGGATCATACCTGAAGATACCACGCAAACACGCAACCTGTTGAACTTATATATGTTTGAAAAAGCGGTGAAAGAATTAAAACATTTTGTGATCCATGAGCCGCAATCGCTGGTAATTCCGCTTAAAATGTTGCAAAAAATGCAATAGTCATCGGGCAATGTCCACAAAAAACCAACGAGTTATGCCTAAAGAACTCATGGCTGCCTATGATACACTTGCCCATACCTATGATCAAAACAGGGGCTTGTTTGACATGACGGATGTGTTTGAAGATTTTTTTAAGGTCCTTGACCCTGCACCCGGCCATGTGCTGGACCTGGGATGCGGTGCCGGCGAACCCATCCCGGGAATGTTTATCCGCCGTGCCTGGCAGGTAACCGGGGTTGATTTCTCTGAAAACATGCTCAAGCTGGCTCAAAGGTACCAGCCTGCCATGAAGCGTATTTTTGCAGATATTATGGAACTGGAGCTGGAAGAAGGGGCATATGATGCCGTAACGGCGGTGTATTCGTTGTTTCATATTGAAAAGGAATCCCATTGCCGGTTATTTTCCAATATATACCGCTGGTTAAAACCAGGGGGTAAGGCCCTGTTTACATACGCCACAAAGGCGTATACCGGTGCAGATTCTTTTAGTGGCTACATTGAATTTATGTCGGTATCTTTGTTTTACAGCCATACTACTCCCGAAGCCCTGCAGCAAATGCTCCTTGATATAGGTTTTGATATTGTGGCCATGGATTACAGGGATATCGGAGGCGAAACATTTTTATGGGTAACGGTTGGCAAGCCTGCAATGCAGAAAACATCATCCCCTGGCCGGGATCATTATCACAAAACGTTAAAGTGACATGGATATATTGATTTACCTGATCATTGGTATGGTATTGGGGGCAGCGGCTGCATGGATCATTACCACGCTGGCCATGAAAATACATAAGGTCCCCCGCAGGGAGCTTGATGAAAGCAAGGCCTCACTCAATGAGGTCCAGACAGCCCTTAGTCTTGAACGAGACAGGGCTGGCCGTCTGTCAGAGAGCCTTCGTTTATCGGACGAAAAACTGCAAAGCAAGTTAGACGAAACAAAAGAACTGCATCAGGCGGTGGCATCATACAAAGCAAGACTGGAATCAGCCATGGAAACCATCGAAGCCAATGCCCGCGACCTGGCAGATTTAAAATCGCAGCATAAAGAGTCTGTTGAGCAGCTAAATCAGACTTTTCAGGAGCTTTCCCGGTCTTCGGAGGCCAACAAGGCGCTGCAGGAAAAGCTTGAGACCCAGAAACAGGAGATTGAAGAGCTGGGCAAGAAGATCAATATGGAATTTGAGCATATTGCTTCAAAGATTCTGGATGAGAAATCAGAAAAATTTACCAGGCAAAACAAAGACAACCTGGAGGTCATCCTGAAACCCCTGGGCGAGAATATTGACCGTTTCCGCAAAAAAGTGGAAGAGGTGTATGACCGGGAGTCGAAGGAGCGTTTTTCGCTGGGCAAAGAGGTACAGCGTCTGATGGAACTCAACCAGAAAGTCAGCGAAGATGCCGTTAACCTGACCAATGCCCTGAAGGGAAGCTCGAAGGCACAGGGCGACTGGGGTCAGATGATTTTGGAGAATATCCTTGAGCAATCGGGCCTGGTGCGTGACAGGGAATATTTTGTTCAGGAATACCTCAAAGATGAAGATGGAAACTACCTGAAAAATGAATCCGGGAAACGTATGCAACCCGATGTGATCATCCATTATCCTGACAACCGCAATGTCATTATCGACTCCAAGGTTTCACTTTCAGCGTATACACGTTATGTGGCTGCCACTGGCCATGTGGAACAGGAAAAAGCCCTGAAGGAACACATCATTTCGCTGCGCCGACATGTGGATGATCTGAGCAGTAAAACCTACCAGGATTATGCACTCAGCCTGGATTTTGTGATGATGTTCGTACCTGTGGAACCCGCCTATATGCTGGCCCTGAAAAACGATCAGGATTTGTGGAATTATGCTTACCGGAAGCGCATTTTGCTAATCTCACCCACCAACCTTATTGCCGCGCTGAAATTGATTGAAGATTTGTGGAAGCGTGAATATCAGAACCAGAATGCACTGGCCATTGCAGAGCGGGGTGCCGCGCTCTACGATAAATTCGTCGGATTTGTGGAGAACCTGTCGAATGTGGGCGGACACCTTGACAAAGCCCGGAAAAGCTATGACGATGCCTATGGCCAGCTAAAGGCAGGCCGCGGCAACCTGATCGGCCAGGCAGAAAAATTGCGTGAACTGGGGGTAAAAGCGAAAAAAAACCTGCCTGCATCCTTGCTGGAAGAGGCCGGTGAGGATCAGTAACAATGCAAATGCCGGCTTCGGGGCTTACTTCCCGGGGTTGATGACCCGGCCGGCAAACAAAATACTTTGGTTTACATTGTCTTTAACAAAAAACAAAAAAGGTCTGTTGGCACGGAAGACTTTCGGTTCATCCATGTCAATGGCTGTTTTACGGATCACGACCACAGCCGTGGCGGCAGCGGCTTCCGTACCTTCTTCGCCAACCTCGATCATGGCCTGGTGTATCACCTTGTCAATCTTCAGTTCCAGGTCTCCCGTCATGCCTGAGAAATCGGCATCCCTGCTGAACGGGTGGGGCATCCCCATCGAAATGAGTACTTCCTCAAGGTCGAGTTTTGTTTCTGCTTCAAAACGCGGTATATAGATATCCAGCCGGGTTCTTTCGGTTTTGTTGTTGAGCGCGTCGAACCAACCGGCGTCCATGGTGGTTTCCAGTGTTGTTAAAGGGTTGTTTTCTGCCGGCAAAACCAGCAGCATGGAAAAGTCCATACCGGTATAAGGGATTTCCAAAACCTGCATGCCGTCATCTTCATAATAGGGAAGGGTGTCGCGGCGATGCATAAAATCAGCCCTGGCTGTTTGCCTGTCCCGGAGATAAAAATTATCCTCCCGTGTTAATGTCTTGTCAAACTCCTTAAGCCAGGAGCCAAGAAAATGAATGGCATTTACCAATACCAGCCGCGTGTCTTCAGTCAGGACATTTGGGGCAATCAGGTCCCTGATTTTTTCGCGTGTTTGATCATATACCCAATCGTTGATATCCTGCCTTATTTGTTCCCTGTTTTGCCTGTAGTCTACCTGAAAAGTCTTTGATCCATAGTTTGTTTCTACGATTTCAAAAAAGCTGTCGAGAAAGTGATAATCCATTTGCGCCCATAGCGAATTGGCCACATTCAGGTCTATGTTGTCCCGGGCCAGTTGTTTGAGTGTGGTCAGGTATTCACCGAAGGCCTGGTGGAATTGTTCCTGGTCCGGGTCAAAATGCATGACCTCCGCCATTTGTTCCAGGGTTTCGCCCCTGGCCCCGGCATAAGTCATTGCCAGGGCTGTGGAAATGCTGAAAGGCGATATTACAAAATTGTTGTCCTCAGCGGGTACCTGCCGGATCAAATCGAAGGCAAATTGATTATTTTGCATAGGTATATTGTGTTCTGAAATTGTCTGATCACCGGGTTCCTGACCGGGCAGGTCCTGTTGGTGGGCGCGGTGGCTGCATCCGGCGACCATCAAAGCGATGGCCAGCTTCAAGCCGTATGTTTTTATGTTTGTCATCATGATACAAATGTACAATTATATTTCTATAAATTGTTTGGGCATATGGCCGAAATGTCTGCTCCTTTTGCTAATTTTGCGCCTTAATTCGCCATGTTGTTTATAACACAGTAAAAAATACCACAATGAATGATCAGCAAGAAAAAGTAAAGTGTTTGATCCTCGGAAGCGGTCCCGCAGGTTATACTGCTGCCATTTATGCTGCCCGGGCTGATTTGAAACCTGTTATTTACCAGGGCCTGCAGCCGGGCGGACAATTAACCATTACCACAGATGTGGAAAACTATCCGGGATATCCCGATGGGGTAAAGGGACCGGATATGATGGTTGATTTTCAAAAACAGGCAGAGCGGTTCGGAACGGATGTCCGTTTTGGCCTGGCCACTTCCGTTGACCTGAACAAAAGGCCATTCAGGATTGTTGTGGATGAGAAAAAAGAGTTGCTGGCCGACACATTGATCATTGCCACGGGTGCATCCGCCAAATGGCTTGGTCTTGAATCGGAACAAAAGTTCAATGGTTTTGGTGTGTCGGCATGTGCCACGTGCGATGGTTTCTTTTATCGCGGCCAAACGGTGGCTGTTGTGGGTGGTGGTGATACTGCCTGTGAAGAAGCTTCGTATTTGTCGAAACTTTGCAAAAAAGTGTACCTGATACACCGTCGCGATGAATTGCGTGCATCCAAAGCCATGCAGTATCGTGTGATGAAAGCCGAAAACATTGAAATGATCTGGGATCACATACCCAAAGAGATTGTTGGCGACAAAACGGTTAACGGCGTATTGATCGAACATGTGAAAACAGGAAAGGTAACCCGCCTGGATGTGGAGGGCTTTTTTGTGGCCATCGGGCACAATCCCAACAGTGATTTGTTTAAGGGTCAGTTAGACATGGACGAAAACGGCTATCTGATAACCAGGCCCGATTCAACACAAACCAACGTTGCGGGAGTTTTTGCTGCCGGTGATGTTCAGGATCATGTGTTCCGCCAGGCCGTAACCGCTGCCGGAACAGGTTGTATGGCCGCTATTGAAGCCGAACGTTTTTTAGCTGACCAGGATTAGTATATTTGTTTTTTTTGTTCAAAATATTTTTATATATTTGGTTAGCTAAAATAGTATATTTGTATATGGATTAAATGCCCTGGGTGAATGGATGAATTGTCACTGATTGTTGAAGGGATTCAAAACAAACTGAAAAAGTTGACGATCCGTAACAAACAGTTGAAGGGAATAAATTCAAGCCTGGAAACAGATCTCCGCAGCATGCAGCATGAACTTGATAGCGCTGCACGGCGAATCGCGGAACTTGAAAAAGAGTTGTCAAATGTGCAGGCTGCAAAACTCCTGGAAGGAACCGATTCATCAAGGGCGAAGCAAAAGATTGACGAACTTTTGCGGGAAATCGAAAAATCAACCGTGCTTTTAAATAGATAGGCACCATACGTTTTATGAGAGATCAACTGATATCAGTTATAATTGCAGAACGTCCCTACAGGCTGACGATCAATAGCGAAGCAGAAGAGGAAATATTCCGGAAGGCAGCCAAGCTGGTAGATGACAAGATGCAGGATTATGCCAGAAATTATGCCTTCAGGGATAAACAGGATTTGCTGGCGATGGTGAATCTGCAATTTGCTGTTGAATATTTGCGTTTAAATAATACAGCCGGGGAACAACAAGTCCTGCGCGAAAAATTGAATGAAGTTGATCGTCTTTTGGACGAATGCCTGCTTGAAGAAAGCTGAACGATCTTTGAAAACATTTCGATATAACCCGCATTAATTCAAATGCACGTTTTTGAAACTCAACATTACTAAAATTTAGGGTAAGTTTTGGGTTTTTTAGAACAGGCCTCAATACTGCCGTACAACCGGCAGTATCCCCGAAAGGGGCATTGGACGTTCGACAATTCCCGACCCCCTATGCATGTATACCTGGGGTTTCAATAAACCTCATTGAATTCAATGCGGGTTTTTTTATTATATATTCACCAAACTATTTATGATATGATTATATTAACCACTGTCGGTACCATAGCCATTTTTATAGTGTCGGCCATATCTCTGGGCTTGGGAGTGCTGATCGCCTCAACAATAATGCGTAAGGCCATTGTCCGGAAAAGTCAGCAAATCCTGAAGGACGCTGTGACAGAGGCCGAAGTTCTGAAAAAGGAAAAAATCCTGCAGGCCAAAGAAAAGTTTTTTCAGCTTAAAGCTGAACATGAGATTCTTGTTTCTGAAAAAAATCAACAAATAGCAGCTGCTGAAAATAAATTAAAACAGCGTGAATCTGGGTTTTCTCAGAAGTTGGAAGAGTTGCAACGAAAGCAAAACGAGGTAAATGCCATCCGTGAAAACCTGAACAATCAGCTGGAGATCCTGAATAAAAAACAACAGGAACTGGATCGCAGCCATAAACAAAAACTTGAACAACTGGAAGCCATCAGTGGCATGTCGGCCCAGGAGGCCAAGCTGCAACTGGTAGAGTCACTAAAAGTTGAAGCCCAGGCAGATGCCCAGGCTTTTGTGAAGGAGATCATGGAGGAAGCCAAGCTTTCAGCCAATATGGAGGCAAAGAAACTAGTCATTCAATCGTTGCAGCGCACGGCCACGGAAGTGGCCATTGAAAATTCAGTATCAGTGTTTCCCATTGAAAGCGATGAGATCAAGGGACGGATCATTGGCCGCGAAGGGAGGAATATTCGTGCCCTTGAAGCAGCTACAGGCGTTGAGATCATTGTTGACGACACCCCCGAAGCCATCATATTGAGCGGTTTTGACCCGGTGCGCCGTGAAATTGCCCGCCTATCCCTCCACAAGCTGGTAACAGACGGACGTATCCATCCTGCCAGGATCGAGGAGGTGGTAGCCAAAACCCAGAAGCAAATAGACCAGGAGATTATTGACATCGGCAAACGGACAGCCATTGACCTGGGCATTCATGGGATGCACCATGAACTCTTGCGCCTGGTTGGCAAAATGAAGTACCGGTCATCTTATGGCCAAAACCTCCTTCAGCATTCAAAGGAAGTTGCCAATCTTGCAGCCACCATGGCATCGGAGTTGGGCCTGAACCCCAAGCTGGCCAAGCGTGCAGCCCTCTTGCATGATATCGGAAAAGTTCCTGACAATGAACCCGAACTGCCGCACGCTGTACTTGGCATGAAGCTTGCCGAAAGATACAAGGAAAAACCGGAAGTGTGTAATGCCATTGGTTCACATCACGATGAGGTGGAGATGAATAGTTTGATTTCGCCCATCATCCAGGTGTGTGATGCCATATCAGGTGCCAGGCCTGGCGCTCGCCGCGAAGTGGTGGAGTCATATATCAAACGGCTTAACGACCTGGAAGAACTGGCATTGTCTTACCCGGGCGTGGTAAAAACCTATGCCATCCAGGCCGGCAGGGAGTTGCGTGTGATCGTCGGCAGTGATAAGATCACCGACGCCGAAGCAGAACAGATATCACACGATCTTTCCAAAAAGATCCAGACCGAAATGACCTATCCCGGTCAGATCAAGATCACCGTGATACGAGAAACACGTGCGGTGACGTATGCTAAGTAGGGTCGAAAGGTTGGAAGGTCGAAATGTCGACTAATGTCTAAATGTCTAAATGTCGAAATGTGGAAATGTCTGAAGGTCTGAGGGTCTGAAGATCTGAAGGTCTAATGCGCTGCAGGTGCATCAGGGAGGGTGAAGCAGAATGAACTGCCTTTGCCCTCCTTGCTTTTTACCTCCAGTTTTCCACCCATCAGGATGATGAATTCCTTTGCAGTGATCAGCCCCAAGCCGGTGCCCCCTTCCTGTTCCGTGCCCTGTTGCCTGTAATCATTGGTCAGTTCGAAGATGTTGGCCAGTTTACTCTCCGGAATGCCAATGCCATTATCGGTAACACATACTTTGATGCGGGAGTCCTCCGGGCTTGCTTCCACAATTATTTTTCCTCCCCTGGGCGTAAATTTTATGGCGTTGTTAATGAAATTGATCAATACTGACCGCAGCAGGGTCTGGTCGGCATAGCAGGTCATATCTGGCGGTACCTGGTTGCTGACCTGATGTTCTTTGTGCTCGATGTTAAATTTCAAAAGTCCGATGCTTTC
>PWON01000048.1 GCA_003557385.1 Bacteroidales bacterium
ACAGGGGACCGCCATTTGACAAACGGTCGCATGTTCCCTGGATCAAACGGGAGCGGCAGCCGGCTTGAATCACTGACCGCGGGCTTGAACCACTATCGGTCATTGTCTTGGTGTAGTATGCTGAGCCAGCGATGAAACAGCCTCGTCATAAATGGGAATTCCGGACCCGGTTCCGAGCCAACGCGTATGGATGGCGCGCATCGAAGCTCGCGGCTCAACGCCTCAAGGAAGCTCTCTCGGAGATAAAAGCGGTAAAACGGAAAGATCCGGTCGCTGTGGCGGAAGGCGCGATAATTCTGCTGGAACGGATCTGGCCCGCGTTTGCGCATATCGATACATCCTCCGGTGCCCTGGGGACTGTAACGAGCAAGACCGTGGACGCGCTTATCGAGATCATCCTGGCCGCGCCGATGGACGATGCCGAGCGGGGGCAATGGCTCGAGCGTCTTTGGCGGGCAATCGAGGACGACGGTGTGGACTATCTTCGGGCGGTGCGCGAGCGTTGGGGAGAGCTCTGCGGATCGCGGGAGCGGGCGTCACAGGCTGCCGACGAGCTTCTTCCGACCGTTCGCTTCGTGTGGAAGCGTTCGGATACCGGATACTTTTCGGGGACGCCGGCCTGTCTCTCCTGTTTGCTCGCCGCCGGGCGGTATCAGGAGCTTCTCGACCTGATCGCCGCCGCGCCGTTCGTCTGGTGGCATTACCGCCAATACGGGGTATACGCGCTGGAAGCGATGGGAAAGATCGATGACGCAATTGAGTACGCGGAGAGCTCCCGCGGGCTGAACGATCCGCCGGAACAGATTGCGCGAGCCTGCGAGGAGATCCTGTTTCGAGCCGGCCGAGCGGATGAGGCATACAACCGGTACGCTCTGGAAGCGAATCGGGGCGGTACGCACCTTTCCACGTGTCGCAGCATTATAAAGAAATATCCCCACAAGGAACCACGTGCGATCCTAGAGGACCTCATTAAGAGCACACCCTGGGAGCCGGGTAAGTGGTTTGCCGCGGCCAAGACGCTGGGTTCTCTCGACCTCGCGGCCGACCTGGCGCATCGTTCGCCGGTGAACATAGAGACGCTGCTCCGAGCGTCCCGGGATTTCGTGGACCAGCACCCCGGATTTGCCCGCGCGTCCGCCACCGCCGCGTTGCGGTGGATGAGCGAAGGCCGATTCTACGAGATCACCGGTAGCGATGTTCTGCGGGCTCGTCGGTTGGCTTTGGACGCGGCTGAAGCCGAAGGCACCTTCGACGAGACGAAGCGCTACATCTGCGAGCTGAGCGCGTCCGACGCTACCGACGAATTCGTTCGGGAGTACCTGCAGATGTAACCCGGCGCTGCTGCGTGGTCGACATACGGCAGGTGTGCGACTCTAGTTCGGCAATCGCAACACGGATAAACGGTGTATCGACTAACGCAGGTGGGCCGGGATATGCTATCCTGTTATTGACTATCCAGCTCATCGGCACGAAGAAATCCAAGGAGACGCAGAAGGCCCAGCGCTACCTCAAGGAGCGCTGGGGTGGGGTTTCAGTTTGTGGACCGCGCGGAGCGCAGTCTAAGCCCCGGCGGGCTCGACCGCATTGCCGACGCAGCCGGCGGGTATCGGGAGCTCATCTTTGTAGCGTAAGCTGCACCCTTAGGCTGCACAGCTAAAAGCACTTTGAGGCGACGCGGGAACTTGACGGTCGAGTATCCCCGGGGTACCATTCGTTTGTGACACCGATGCCAGGAACGTCGCTGGCGGGCCAGCACATGGGCTGGCTTCGAGAATCATGAAGACGCTACAGAAAGAGCTAATAGTTTTTTTCGCCGCAATAGCTGCTGTTGCGTTTGCCTCATGTGCTGTTCCCCCGTCAGCAGCTCCCTCTGAGCCTGAAGCTACGGTTGGCCCGAGAACAATCGTCCTGGACGGTCGCGAGTTTAGTGAGGAGGATGTTGGAGAGTTCACTGCGTGGTATTGCAGGGACTTTGTCCGTGGTGGGCGCACCTTGGTGGAAGTAGGATTCTTTGATGGCCCGTTTTCTGAAAAAACAGGCTTCGTTCTCTACGATGGCGGTCATTCGGGTGAGATTACGTTTTACCGCCGCACCGGCTTAGAACGCCGTTGGGATTGGGGGCCGAGAAGCGAGTATGCGTTCGTGATCACACCCGATAACACCGGTCTATACTTTGACTTCTCTTCGGTCCCAGAAGGCGAGACAACGACGCCTCGTGAAGTCTACAAGTGCAGGCGAAGGTAGTAGGTGACGGGCGAGTTCACCGAGGCTTAATTTCCGGTATTGCCTAACCGTGCGACCATTACAGGCGTAGACCTTTTTGCGTTATAGTCCGCTTTCCTTTCTTGTAATCACTCACTGCAGGCATCTGCTGCTGCTGCAAGCCTCAATTGGTGCGACGTCGAGTGGCTGTACACAATTCTCAAAGATATTGCCGACCGTCGCGACAAGTGACCACAAATGGCTCGTTACAGAGCAATAGCCGCCCTTAACTATGGAAGGTAAAGACCTCCGAGAGTTCCGGTGCGCAAGTGGCCAAGCCCAAGCCGATGATCAGATACACAAGACCCCATTTCTCGATATGAAGCGTCTCGACAGCCCGGCTCTCAAGCTCCATGAAGGCCTTCGTCCGATTCTTACTTTCCTCGTCGATCCTGTCGTTGAGCTTACTGAGTTCCCTCTGCAGAGCTTCCGTTGATGATCGCTCATTGGCTTGAATGACCTCAACGTTAGCCCACAGTGCATCCAACTGCTTCTCTATTGGTGCGTCTGGCGACCTTTTTGGCCCGGACACGTGAACGCTGGTACTTTGCTGTCGTATCGAGATTGTGGTCCCCATTGTGTAAGAGATATGACGAGGCTTTCTTGAAATAATCCGTGGCAAATGTCTGAACCAGCTCCAGGCGTCGGCCAATAGCCCCGGACGCCGATCGTACCGGCTTCGTGAGTTCAAATTGTATGCGACAGTGCATAGTCCGGCGACCTGCAGGAGAAATCCTGAAAGACGAAGACGAGCTTCGAGCGGCTTTGGAAGCATCACCATTATCGCCACAGTTCCGATCAGAGCGAGAACAACCGGTCCCCAGATTCGCCGTCCACGCCATGCCCATTGGCGCAGTGGTCTCAACCGTCTGATGCCCACGCTATGTGGCCTTCTCGAACGGAATGATCTTCGCCGTGTATTCGGCGACCGCCTTACGTTGCTCATCCGAGACGTGCTGGTAACGAGCCGTTGTGGCGTCGTTCGAATGGCCCACAAGCTGCTGCAATACATGCGCCGGGAGCTGGCCTGAAGCGTGTGTTATCCAGCTGTGTCGGAAGCTGTGGAATGTCCGCCCGCTCGCGAGCCCGGCAGCTCTCATCGCTCTCTGCAGGGCGCCGCCGATCGCCTCCTTTGAGAGAGGACGGCGATCGGTCTCGCTCGACCAAAACACAAAGTCGTCCTCACGGGCGCCGTACCGGTGCTTCTCAAGTACGGCGCGTAGTGCCATTGCGCATCGCGGTGAGATTGAAACCCGGAGCCGCGTGCTGTCCCATTTTGGTGCTTTGAGTCCTTCAGCGTCCTGAAAATTGGTGAGAACGTCGAGGTGTCCGGTTTCCAGATGCAGGTTCTTGACTTGCAAACCGCGTACTTCGCCAAGTCGCATACCGGTCTCTGCCGCAAGCATACACGCGGCGAACGCACGTGGGTCCGGCCATTCATTTGAGAAGAGTTTCCCAAGCTCTTCGCGCTCGAAGATCGGGCGGTCGTTCCTTCCTTCAGCGACGCGGCGGACGCCGGTACCAGGATGGTAGGGTAGCAATCCCATGTCGACCGCCCACTGAAGGGCGGTAAAGACTGCCTGGCGCACTTTGTTTTGCGTTGTCGGCCTTATGGTTTTTGCACCCTCTGCATCTTCGTTAGACTCATCCGGGGTTGGGATTCGTCCATGTGCGTAGAGCGTGTTTCTCCACACAGTGAGGTTCCGGCGGTCGAGATCAGAGAGCTTGGTTAGATTGCGGCTCTCGAAGAACGGCAGGAAGTACTGCTTGATGAGATTGCGGCTATTCTCCGCTTAGACAGGCGAGATATGGCGGCCTTCCTCCTTCTTCCCGCGAATGTACTCGCTGGACTCCGGCGTCCAGAAATCGAGAAGGAAGTGCCGAAGGCTATCCTTCGCCGCGAAGACTTTGCCCTCGGCGATCATTTCCTGGGCACGTTTGCGAGCGAGGGCTTTGTTTCCAGTTTTGGTGGAGCGCATCGCGCGGTAGCGCGGCTTCCCGTTCTTACCTGTTCGGGTGTCAAGAAACCCGGCGTGATAAACAGTGCGACCTGCTTTTGTCTTGCGTTTGATCAGGTGGTAGTCGACGCTCATCCACCTTCCTTGAAGCGGCCCCGTCATTGCGGGACCTTGCTGCGCCGGTCCGGTCGCACGCCTTTCAATGAAAACCGTCGGTCGCCTGGCGAGACAACCGCCGGAAACCATTCTGGCAGCGGCACCTCTTCTGCAAGAATTCGGATTTGTTGCCGCGCCTCAGCAGTGTAAGACAGCCGTTGCAGGCCAATGTCACTGCCAGGTTCAATGATCATTTCTCACCTCCTCGCGCTGCGAACGAGGAGGCGGGCGACATCTTGGCGACATCACGTGGCTCACGGGACCGAGCAGTTCGCTGCTGCATCGGCCTCGGCGCTGTAACTCGCTACGCTGTAGCGTCTTACCTTTGCGGCGAACTGGACTTGAACCAGCACGGGCTAACGCCCACTAGCCCCTCAAGCTAGCGTGTCTACCAATTTCACCATCGCCGCATCACTGTTGGAATACGAGCGGCATTGTACTAATCGA
>PWON01000006.1 GCA_003557385.1 Bacteroidales bacterium
AGCATTGCCAGGATAAACACAAAGGATAAGGTACTGGTAATAATCCCAAAACGCATGTTAATCCGGGCATATTCCTGTGACTTGCGGTATTTTTCCTCTTCATAAATGCCCTTCAGTTCATCAGGCAGCACCTTGCTCCAGCGGGTGGCATTCAGATAATCCATCACACGGTCGAACACATAATCGAGGACCACGATGGCGATGATGATATGCAGGATGGTTTGTTCCATCAGATAAATGGTTTTTCAGGATTGATCAGTAACTTCCGCTTCTTTTGCGGATCAGCCACTCCAAAGTTAGCAACAGCAATGCGATAAAGAAAATTGCCCTGAGGTTGATGAGTTCTGTAAAATCTTTCTGTGCATACATCCTCGGGCTGAGGTCTTCCCGGGCAAGAATATCAGCCCGCAGATCGTCCCACTGATCAGGGAAAAACATCCCTGCCCCGGTGTTTTCAGCGATCTGAAACAGCAGTCTGTGATCTGCGGTTGTACGCAGGCCTTCCAGGTCAAGCGGGCTCACGGTAAACATTCCCTGTTCGCTGTAGCGCTCACCACCGGCCTGCACCTGTGCTTCCCACGTATATAACCCGGGCTCAAAAATACCTGCATCAAGACGGTAGGCATTGGCGGTGCGACCCATAACATAAGGAAATGATATCCCATCTTCGTTAAAAATCTCAAGCCGGATTTCTGGCTCATTGATAAGTTCATATGCCGGGTTGTAAAGTTCCGCTTCAAGCAAAACCGCCTCATTTTCATAAACCAGCGGGGCCGTCTGGATGCGGAACAAACGCCTGTCTTCCTTTAAGGCCAGGTATTGGATCATCCTGGAAATTAAATCGTCGAAAGCATGATGTCCCTCGCGGCGCATAAAGGTGTGCAGGCGCCAGCGCCATAGCCCTTCGCCCGTGATCACCCCGGTCCTTCTATCACCTGGACTAAAAAACACCACGAGCGGACGTTCGGTCATCACCTGCCCGATTTGCTGGTAAAGCAATACCTGTGCTTCACCCGAAAGTGCATAGGTTCCAAAGGGTGAATACAGGGGGGGCAGGTAATCAAGCAAGCTTCGTGTGGCTTCCTGCAGGGAAAAGAGCGAAAATGCCTGATTGTAGGCTGGCAATGTTTCCTCAAGCGCTTCACTCCGGGCCTGGAGATCCAGTCCGTGTGACAGACGGTTAAAAGCCTCCAGATCAGTTTGTTTACCCAACACGAACAATATGGGCGTAGATTCCTCTTCAGCCTGACTCAGAATGGCCGGGGAAGGATGCGTAACAGAAGGGATCTGATGCAGGATCAACAGATCATACGCTTCCACGCTTCCCTGGAATTGATCCACAAGGGATACATCGATTTCAAAATGATCATTTTGTACAAGCGACTCCCTGATGGCCCCAGCATCGGGATGTGGGCTGTTTGCAAGGATCAGGACCCGCTGGCGGCCATCGATCACATCAATAAAGAAATCCCGGTAATTGTTATCAAGGCTGACCTCCCCTTCGACCGGATCCAATGAGGCCCGGTATCTTTGCATGCCCGCTTCATCCGCCTCCAGATGGAGACTGATGGTTTCCACATGATGCCCGGAAGCAAACGTGATGTTTTTGCCAAACAACTCATCCCCGTTACGACGAATGCTCAGACGACTGTTCAGCCCTTCGCTTTGCAGGGCTTCAATATCGATCTCAACAGGGAAGCGATTGCCCAGATATGTGATCTCATTATGGTTGACCCGCTTCAGGATGAGATCGCGCCGGGGGAGGGTGTCTCCCATGGCAATGGTGTATACCGGGTAATGAACCCTTCCGGCCGCATACAACGGATTGGCACCCTTGTTGTATAAACCGTCACCCGCCATGACCACCGCTCCGATATTGCGGTTGCTGTATCGCATATCCAGTTCATAAAAAACCTCCGACATATGGGTTACCTGCTCCGAAAAATCTATGGCCCTTTCAGCTGAAAAGCTTTCCCCAAAAGTATATAACCTGGGATCGGTTGCATCCGACATTTTTTCCAAAAAACCATACAGCCCCGCAAGGTAATCACTACGATAATAAGATGTGTCCTGCACAAGCAACAAGGAAGCGGAGTTGTCTTGCACAAAGATCAGCAAAGGCTCTTCGACATACTGGCTTTTTCGCTCCACCAGGGGTGAAAGCAACAGCAGTGCCAGGATACTGATGGTGATGAACCGGAAAACTGCCAGTATCCGTTTTGTTGCCAAAGAAAAACCGGACCTGCTGCTTTTGTAATATAGCATCCCGCTATATACCAACCCACAAAGCAGGCATAGCAACAACACCCAAACCGGGTAATCAAACACAAGATTGACGTTCATCATACGAAGGGCCACCTGTCCGACAATCAGACAGATGGCCATTTGTTTACAGGATGATCAAACCAATTTACTTGGACGGGCTGTCCGGTGATTTACCCTTGCTGGTAGAAGGACCGCCGGGCCGGCTGATCTGATCCCTCATGGACGTATCGGCTTTGATATTTTCCATGCGGTAAAAATCCATGATTCCCAGGTTTCCGCTTCTGAACGACTCTGAAATGGCCTTGGGAATCTCTGCCTCTTCCAGGATCACCTTGGCCCTGGCTTCCTGGGCCTTGGCTTTCATTTCCTGTTCGACAGCCACTGCCATGGCACGCCGCTCCTCTGCCTTTGCCTGGGCAATATTCTTATCGGCATTTGCCTGGTCGATCTGCAGCATGGCGCCAATGTTCTTTCCAACATCGATATCAGCAATGTCGATCGAAAGAATTTCATATGCTGTTCCTGAGTCAAGTCCCTTGGAAAGCACCACTTTCGATATGCTGTCGGGGTTTTCAAGCACCTGTTTGTGATGCTGGGCCGAACCAATGGAGGTTACAATGCCTTCACCCACCCTGGCCAGGATGGTTTCTTCGCCGGCGCCACCCACCAATTGCTTGATGTTGGCCCGCAAAGTTACCCTTGCCTTGGCTATCAGCTGGATCCCATCCTTGGCAACGGCAGCCACGGGCGGTGTGTTGATCACCTTCGGTTTTACTGACATCTGAACTGCTTCAAGCACATCCCGGCCGGCAAGGTCAATGGCCGTAGCTGTTTTAAAATCAAGCGGGATATTCGCCTTGTCGGCACTGATCAAGGCATTCACAACCGCTTTAACCCGTCCTCCTGCCAAATAGTGTGCTTCCAGGTCATTGCGGTTGAGCGACAAACCCGCCTTGGTGGCAGAGATCAGATTGTTTACAATCACCGCCGGAGGAATTTTACGCCAACGCATCAATACCAATTGCAGCAGGCTGATTCTAACGCCCGAAACCAGGGCGGAGAACCACAGGCCAACCGGTATAAAATAAAAAATGATCCACAAGCCCACAATACTCACCAGGGCAATGGCAATAATGACTCCAATTTCCATGTTTATGCTTCTTTAGGTTTAACAATGATTTTATTTCCTTCTACTTTGACCACCACAATGGGTGTATTTTCAGGGATGAGGTTGTCTTTGGAACGCACCTCGTAATATTCATCCTTGATAAGGGCCTTGCCCATGGGGTTCAGCCGGGTAATGGACAATCCCTCGTCTCCTTTTACTACCTTGTCGGCTTCCACCACATTGACGCGGCCTTCGAGCACTGAACTATGCATGGCTTTTTTCCAGGTATTGGAGCGCAGGGCGACCCCAATGGCAACCAGACTGATGACAAGCGCTCCCACCAGGGTGATTACGCCGGTTTCCACACCATAATGGTTGAAGGAAACCACGATGCCGGCAATGACCAGCCCAACACCAAACAACCCTACCACGGTGGCACCCGGCACCACCAGGATTTCAAGCAGGAGAAATATGATCCCCACCACAATTAAACTCAATACTACAAGCCATATCATCACTTCATCCGTTTAAAAAAAACAAATCAACCACCCCATCTTCTTAAATATTCGATGGCATCGGGCAAATACTCCCTGGCTGCCTTGATCCTTGCTTCATTGGTGGGGTGCGTACTCAAAAAAGCAGGTACGGCAGAGGCTCCTGAGTAGTCAAGCATACGCTCCCAGAAACTGATCGCATGCGAGGGGTCGTAACCTGCCATGGCCATAAAAGTCATTCCAAGGGCATCGGCCTCGTATTCATGTTGCCGGCTGTATGCAAGGCTTCCGAGGGCTCCCCCTGCCCCATATGCCAGCAAAAAAATATCCCTGGTTTGCTGGGGTTTTTCACGCATCGCCACATCGAGGCTTACAGCCCCCATGGCCAGCAGCAATTGCTGACTCATTCGCTCATTGCCGTGTCTGGCCACTGCGTGGGCGATTTCATGAGACATCACCACCGCCAGACCATTTTCATCCCTGGTCAAATCAAGTATACCCGTATAAACAGCCACTTTACCCCCGGGCATAGCCCAGGCATTCACCTCATTGCTTTCGACCAGCGTGAACTTCCATTCAAAACCCTGCACCCGCTTTGCCTGACCGGTTTCACGCAAAAAATTTACCACCGCAACGGATATCCGCTCACCGGTGTGTTGCACAAGCTGTGCCCGGGGATCTTTTAACGGAACTACATTATGCTCTTCCATAAAGCCCTGATAACTGGCAGCAGCCATTTCTCCCAGCAAACCCTCGGGCAGCATGCGCACCTGACGGCGTCCGCTAATGGGGACCCTTGCACAGGATGACCAGATCAAGGTCAGGACAAGAAGAAATATAATGCGGTGTTTGCCCATAACAAAAAAATTGGGATGCAACGTGCTATATTATGAACAAAAATAACCAAAAAAACATTATGATGTTCAAAAGAATAGGGCGTGTCTTTG
>PWON01000210.1 GCA_003557385.1 Bacteroidales bacterium
TGACAGTAAGCTTCATACCAAGCTTATTGGCAATCTCCCAGATTTGCTTAAGGCTGTACTCGTAGTCGCCGCTCTCACACTTACGAAGTATATACATGCTGACATCAAGTTTATCTGCTAGCTCCTGCTGGGTCAGCCCATGGCTCATACGGTAGTTGAATATCGCCGTGGATACCTGGTAGTAGATATCGTACAGTTCTCCAGTCTGCTTGAGTTGTTCCTGTTCCGCCATAATTACCTCGTCTAGTGGATTAAGACCTTTACCGTCATTCATCATTAATGGTGTTAGTCCGTTAAGTTGAAACAGTGGACGTTTCATGCCTAACACGTTTATCCCTCCTTAAGCTCATCAGCTTTCATTAATTGGTAAGACTAGTATACGCTGGTCGGATGAGTAGTATATTACCTTACTGAGTTGTGCGTTACGTATCATACGGTGACACATTAGACAGGGATGGCAGCTTGCAGCCGTACGATTGTAGTTATGCCCTGCCACATACATGGTAGCTCCCTTCATCTCCTCTAAGGAGGCATTGATTATGGCATTGGCTTCAGCGTGGACGGCTACGCATAATTCATATCTCTCACCTGCAGGTATGCCCATGTCTTCACGTACACACGTGCCCTTGTCAATACAGTTCTCTTCACCACGGGCCGCACCATTGTATCCAGTGCTGACAATGACGCCGTCCTTAACGATAACGGCACCATAGTTACGACGGATACACGTGGAGCGTAGCGACACACTCTCTGCAATACCAATGAAGTACTCATGCCACGTTGGCCTAGTGTGCGGAGCTACCATGTTTATCCTCTCCCTATGGGAATATAGATATTACGATCTCCATATTCCTAGATTTTAGCGATTACGATCGCGTGACCCGGATAATTACCATGTTATACCAGTCTACATACCCCTTAGGTGTGATGTAGATACCATCATCTGTATGTCTACGTATATAACCGTGCCTGACCAGCCTACGTACGGTGTCAATCAATGAGGCTGGTTTCTCGAAGTACATAACGTACTCCTCTGAATCCATGACAGTCTGCATGAGTTCGTGGTAGTTAACACCCGCGCCTAGTGTATGGGCAGCCGTATAGATTATATGCATCCGTCTCTGCTGTTGGTCTAGCGACCAAGCTAGAACCATCTGCAGAAACTTATTAGACTGTTGCATGATTCCACCCCGCTGGGAATGTCATATGGCACATATTATACCAATGGATATAGCCATCATTAGTCAATCTAGCGTAGTCAGTGTGGATAATGATGAATCCCCTATGGGTATACGTATTTACCAGTGAATGCATGGTGTCTGAAGGTTTCCTAAGTTCCAGATGGATGCAGAGCACCGCATCCGATATCATCGTATCGACGATTTCACTGATATCTATGGTTTCACCGTAATGGTGAATCATGTAGAAGAGTAAACATGTACGCCTTTGAGTGACAGTTGCTCCCCAAAACTGATTAATGGATAGTGCGAGTGCATACTCTATAAGTGTCATAGTTCCGCCAACCTCACTAGTATATTGTACCAGTAGATATATCCATGTCTGGTAATGCGTACGGATTTAGCATACTTACGTATATAACGTTGTTCGATCAAGTAAGCCATACAGATATGCATAGCCATATCTACTGTTCCTTTGGGTAGCGTATTGTGGTGTATTATGTTGGTGGGTGCCTTGTTGTGGTCTTGGTGGTAAGCTTGATAGACACGCGACTCATCAATTAGTTTAACAATCTGTTCAACTGTGCTATTCTTACCTCGGTGGTGTACCATGTGGAAGATGCCGGACAACTCAATCAGGTGTCGTAGTTGTCGCTGCTTCTCAACACGTTTCCTGCCGACAATACTGTGCAATGTCTGTACATGAGCCATAAGATTTGTCATGGTTCCATCAACCTCACTAATGTGTTATACCAATGGATATATCCATCATGTGTGATGGCTGTAGTTAATGCGAATATGGATACATACCTATTAATGGCTAGTGCATCCGCTGCATTCCCTAGTAAGCGCGGGATATGCTTATCGGCTACGTCATACCTTATATATATGCCTCTCAAAGCCTGGTCTTGTGCAACGGTGCGTATAATCTCCCGCATGTTCATGATATCACCAAGATGGTGTATCATATAGTAGAGTAGGCATTTCTGTTGACCGAATACCGCTAGTGTCCCATGTTTATGTGCTAGTAGTTTGTTGATGTATAGTGTAGTATTCATGATTCTCGTATCTCCCTCATGAGCATGTTGTACCAGTGGATATAAGCCGAGGGATCCAGGGTTACTTGTTCATCATTGCATATAATACCAGTGTTATGACTGAGTTCAATGAATTCCCATGTGAATGTCCAGACTGACTTAATTGAGGGAAAGTGCATTGTTCGATGCGTCATCATCTCCATTATCAATCTATTCCATGATATACCTCCAGGCATAGCCTCATGGATGATAGTGTAGAGGACATTGAGAGCTGCTGGCTCACTAGCCACTGGTCTATTGAATAAGACCCTCAAGTTAATCATAGTGCATCACCTCAGGGTAGATAGTTGCTCTACTACAATCTGGAAGGCTGAGTACTCAGGGTTGATGATATATTGTGGCAGCATGAAGCAATACTGTAGCAGTTTTATGTAGACGATGGCTGTAATGATGCCCCAGATTAGGACTAGGAACAGTAGGAGTGGACGATCAGGGTTACGAGTGCGCATTGACTCCTGGGTCTGCTGTATCAGCTTGACCTGTGCTAACATAGTTAGGAATGCCAGCGGGATGAGCAGCAGACCCTTGTAAATCTCTACCCGTACCTGTAGTATCGCCCACTCCCAGATACCATGGGGTGGGATGCCAAGTTTATGGGATAGGAGATTAATCATCTCTACTATCTCATGACTCATGACGTTGTCCTCCCGGTAGTTTAATTTGTTCCTCACACACTGCACAATGTAACTTGTGCTCCAGATACTTGAAGAATATTGATCCGCAATCACACTCCAGTGTTCTGTCGAAGTCGTCAACATGACGTCCTGGGACTGGTGTCCTCGATGGTCCGCCCGTATACACTTGGAAAGTTTCCATGGCTCTACCCCCCTTTCATAAGTTCTTCAGTTAGCTCGTTAATCCGTTCATCATAGGGACCGGGAGATGTACGAGTTACGAAACGTACTGGCACTGGAAAGCTATCCACAACTGCAATGAGTTGCTTCCATAGCTCTGCGTGTGAGATGGGCTGGTTACGCTGCAGTTTACGGTACCCATTCTCTTGCCACTTGACTACCCACCTGTGATTGAATGCATCAGCTACATACCTACTGTCCGTATACACGGTAATGGGCATAATTGGCAGGTCGTGTTGTGTGAGATATGCCCGTAAGAACCTGAGTGAACGTAGGGCTGCGACCAGTCCTACCTGTTGTGACGTCGAGGACTTAACACGGCTACGTACACCCTGCTTATGATTGTCGTCAACGATGATAGCTGCACTCCATGCGCCACGTCCAGGGTTGGGGCGACAGATGCCCCTGGTATAAATCTTAATCATTAGGTTAGCCTCCTTACCTCTAACATGTCTTTAGACCAACAGTAGTGTTCACAATCTACATCTATGCGATAGCCAATAACCCCTGAGATACGAACCTTGGATGTAATCTTAGCATCGTGTCCCATGTACTTAACCATATCTTGTACGAATGTGATGCCATTATACTGGTGGCCGGGCGTCAGTCCATGCTTAATCCTAACCCTAGTTCCATTACACAACATACCACCAATGTTATGCAGATGGTTGTAGTATGTACATAGTTCATAATCACCATCCACAACGTGCGTACTGTACTGTAGTGCCAGGGTGCGGTCTATCAAGGATTCGGAGATCATCAGTAATGATGTATCCAACTCAAGTGTGGAGATTAGACCATGAGTGAACTGATTATAGAACTCATCAGCAATCTTTGGTGAGTACAGGTCAGTCAGGATACTCAGGCTCAGGTCTTGTGGTCCGCTCCCCGCGTACCCAATGTTAAATCCAGTAGGACTGTGACGTACGATGTGCGGTAGCGGGTACAGGTCATCGCCATGTTTAACCCGCACATTAAGTATGGCATCATCATCATAGAAGATTGCATATTCTTTAGGTGTGCGGCAATATCGGTCCTCACTGCAATATCTACACTTAGTACGAAACATTGGTATATCCATGTTAACACCTCTTTAGCATTTCATCGGTCCAGGCCCAGCGTCCATCATCAGCTTGAATGTTATATAGTATATGAGTATGGGTGATGTTACGCCAGCGGCGTAGTACGATTGTGCGTTGTCCTTTGAAGGGGAGCATATCAGTGATGAATATATCACCACCGTATGCAGTCTCAGCCTCAAGGTCATCACGTATTGTCACAGGACAGCCAGGATATATCAGCGTACTGAATATCTGTGTATTATTGTACATTGTACATAGGTTTGGCTTCGTATGGCAGCTAGTCATAATATCCACGTCGTTCTCTCTAAGGGTAAGGTTACTGGCCATGACAAGCTTATGAATATTGTAACCAATCCTCTGATAATATCTGTCCGCTACATCAACGTTGTACAGGTCATTAAGGATTAACCAGGCGGATGTGCGTGCGGTATCTATATTCATTGAGCCAGCCATGTATTCTGCCTTAATGGTGTAACCTGAGGTACCATGTGAAACACATATATCTATATCACGTCGATTAAACCCCACTTGATATATCTTGGGGGTATCGCATGGACGTC
>PWON01000087.1 GCA_003557385.1 Bacteroidales bacterium
AGGTGAAAGAGCTTAAACTAACCTTTACTTATGGGGAGGGGGAGGCAGCAAGATGAATATATACACGACCGAGTACTGGGCTCATTATGGAGCAGGCACAACGGCGGGAGTCTCGAGGGCGAAAGAGGCGGCAGACTGGAAGCAGTACTTTGTAACGGGCGTTTATGGCTACGTAGACCAGGCTACTAATATAACTATACTGGATGGCTCGACAGTAGTAGCTCGGTGGGACTTCACGGAGGCCAGTGAGTTTTCATTCACGGGATTGCTTATTCCCATAACACCTGGGGCTGGGACATCTGCGGTCATTGATGACTCAACAGCCGGGTGTGCGGTAACTATTCAGGGTTATAGCTTGCCGGCCAGCACGGAGGCATAACAAAGGAAGGAGGCCAGGGGATGGCACTGGTATTGGATGTAGATAAAGCAGTGCGGGCCGACAAGGCCACAATGGCGAATGGCGTGGAAGTGCCGTTGACGACAGAGCAGAAGCGGCAGGTAGTAATGACAAAGTACGTAAGCACGGATCCGATGAAGGCTGACTGGCAGCCTGCGGGTGAGTGGTTCGAGCAGGTGACTGCGGACTTGCCCGGCCGGCGAGCACGCTTGTCGGTGAAGGGCCGAGATGGCGACCGCGGTCTGATGGTAGACGACGGGCTGGTTGTGGATCTGATTGGCACGACAGAGCGGACGGTGGGTATTGTGCCTGGGCAGCCACCGATGGACGAGGGGCAGATAGACGAGTATGAGGAGGTCAATCAGAAGCCGGTGCCGGTATTTGAGGAGTGGCAATTCCGCGTGCGGAAGGTGGTCTTGACAAGCGGGCCGGAAGATAGGGCCGCGTTGAGTAAGAGTGAGGATATAAAGAGGGCGAGCGCACAGACGGATATGTTTGAAGCCATCAAGCAGGCGTTCCAGGAAGGACTGGGCGTGATGCGGGCACAGGGAGAGACCGCCCCGTCGGCGCAGGACACACTGGAGGCCGGGATGAAAAGGAAATGACCTTCGGGGAAATCGTTGAGTTAATCGTGCAGTTTGCCGGGCAGGACATGGGCGGCGAGTTTGAGAATTTCGTCAAAGTCCAGGTGAATGAGGTATACCGACAAGTCCTGGAATCCGGGCCGGTGCCAAACGAACAGCGGGTGTTTACGTTGACGACGGAAGAGGGGCAGGCTGAGTATGGTTTGCCCCTTTACGTTAAGCGGGTGGTCAACGTGGAAGACCCGGAGACGCCGCGGTTTGTCTATGTGGAGAACTCCCGCATGGCCGACACGCACTATCCCGGAGGCACGGAAAGCGGAACGCCGCGTTTTGCCTATCCGATAGGCACCCGGGGGACCATGCGAATGCCCACAGAGGCCGGGGTGGTAACGCTGGAAAGTGATAATAGTGGGGATTCTGGTGAGGACTACCCGGTACGCTTGTCCGGGTATAGAGCTGAGGATAGCGTGCTGGTGACAGAGAGCGTGGAGATGCTCGGCACGACGGCAGCTTCGTCCGCCTATGAGTATAGCAGTGATCTGGGGATTGAGCGGATGGTCAAGGTGCCGAGAGCGGGTCGCTCATTCTCGGGTGTAGTTACCTTGAAGGATAGCGCCGACGTCGTGCTGGCTACGATACCCGTGTGGTGGACCTCGCCGGACTTTCTCTGGATGAGCTTCTACCCCGTGCCGGCCGCCGACATTACCTACAATATCCGTGCTGAGATGCGTAAGCCGCCGCTGGTCAATGCCGGGGATTGGCCGGAGTTCCCCGCGGACTACCACGAACTGCTGGTCTTCGGGGTTACGAAGGACCTTCTGCCGGGTCTGGGGAAAACGTATGTGGGTGATCGACATCGGGGTTCCTTTCGTGACTTGCAGTTGGCTTTTCGCCGCGCCGGTGTGGTAACACGCAATGGGGTGGGGGTTTTCGCCGACGTAAGCGGCGCCAGCCGCTCGCGCCAACGTCCTTCACGACCGCTGATCTCAGGGGTTGACTTCCTATGACCGTAGATCGTGTGGCTCCTGAAGCCATTACCAGTGATTTCTTCCATGTGCAAGGGCAAAAGTCACGCTGGCGCTATCCGGATCGGCATTTGACGCCGGAGGATTGTGAGGAGCTGTATAATGTCAATTTATCGGACCAAGGTTCCGCGGATAGTCGCTTGGGTATGGTTTTATATAATGATACCCAGATAACAGGGGAAGAGGCAGTAGTAGGGATCTGGGAGGGGGACTTTAGGACGACCGGAACCAAGCGGTTGGTGGTAACGCCCACAAAAGTATATAGTGACGATGGTACGACAAGGGTGGATTTAACTGGGAGTACGGATTTAACCGGGGATGACGATGATCGAGTTCGCTTTCTGTATTTATCTAACCAGGTGGTGCTAAATAATGGGGTAGACCAGATTCGCACTTGGGAGGGAAATGACACTACACCGGTAGCTACGGCGGATTTAGCCGGGGTGTTGTGGACGAGCTGCCGGGATATGTTGGTACATAAAAATATGTTGTTGGTGATGAATACGGTTGAGGGTGGAACGCGGTATCCCACACGGGTGCGGTTTTGTGATATTAACCGGGACACTTTTGTGGTAGATATTACGAATTGGCCGATAGCAAATAGGCATGAGGTGTATGATGGGGGGACGGCCATTATAGGCGGTGTGGAAGCATGGGGTAGGGCGTTGATATTTAAGGAGGATGGGTTATATCCCGGGGAGATCATTTTTGATGATATGGGACATTATGCCTTTCGTGTAGATCAGCCCTTGCGAGGCTTCTCGCCGGTGAGTAAGATGAGTTTAGTAGCCCGGCCGAACTTTGTCTTTGGTGCAGCACGAGAAGGTGTATTTGTGATAGACCCATCCTTTAATATCCAGATTGTCAATTCCGAAGATGTAACGGCTTGGTTGGCTTTGAATAAGGATCGGCTTGAGTATGCGCAGGCGTGGGTACGGGAAGAAGAGCATCAGGTGCGGCTGTTATGTTCGTCTACGTTGAATACAGAGGGACATGATCGTGTGTTGGTGTGGGATTGGGAAACTGGGAATACATGGATGGATCGGCCGGCGTTTGAGTTGAATGCAGCCGCACGTGTGACTTTATCCGGAGAAGAGGCAGAGCTATATGGAACTACGGATGGTTATGTATATCAGGGGAACGTAGGTAGTTATGAGTTGGATGGAACGACTTCTTTCGGTTGGCGGATAAAGATGCACCCAAATGACTTATGCTTGCCGGGTAAGTCTAAGCATATTCTCAATGTGCGGACCTTCTTTCGGTTACGGGGTAGTGGTGAGCAAGTTAACATGGTGCTGCATATTGACGGGGGTAATAAGGGGCCTAAAATGCGGCAGCTATCTATGCGAGGGCCGCATCAATGGAATGAAGGGTCGCAGTGGAACTCGGGTTTGACCTGGCCGGGGTCGGGTGTGCGCGCGGCGGATACGTGGGTTAATCGGGTATGTGAGAGTGTTGCGCCAGAGTGGTATGCCACGACCCCGGCTACGATTGAAGGCTATCAAGTGGAATATATTCCGTTAGAGGAATGAGGTAATACGGATGGCAACAATAACGAGACCTACAGAGACGCTGCCCAACCCTGGCGATGATATGCTTGCTGAACAGGTGCGGGATTGGACTAATAACATTATCAGCTTTATTGAGGGGGGAAACATAGATGAGGACAATGTTACCCTAACGGGTGATAAAGCTCTAATTGGACGTACTACGGCACAGACTATTACAGGCTTGAAGTCGCTTGAAATTACCAGTGCGGCTGCCGGTGGGCCTCGGACGACTCTTCGCTTAGGTATAAATCCTTCCAGTGGCACACCGGCCGCGAATGATGGTGTGCGTTTGGACTGGTACACAAGAGATGCGGGAGGAACGGTAGCCAGTAGGGCATATATAGATACTATTATGGAGGATGCTACGGGGGGCGCCGTAAATGCTTATGTTCAAATCTCAGCGGCCGTGGCAGGTACGGTAACGGAATTATTGTCTATAGGCCAGATAGATACCCACGTAGATGTGGTCGGCCCTTCTCGGACGCATACGACAGCTACAAATGCTTATATTATGTATGTACGGGCTGGGGGTGCTCGAACGGTACCTGCGGGAACAACCGCGGTAGTAGCAACAATGCGGTTAGATGAGCCGAATATTACAGCCACGGGTACAGTAACGAATGCCGCAACGCTGTATATTAGTGGAGCACCTACCGAGGGTGGGACGAATCATGCGTTGCATGTGGCGGCTGGTAGTACTTATTTTGCGAGTACCTTGGAAGTAGGTGCCCGATTTACAGTGCCGGGAACCTATACTACTGGGCTTTTAATTGGGGGCACGTACTTATGGGAGGATACAACCAACGGGGTTCTACGAAAGAATACAACGGCGCCCACAAGTATGACAGATGGCAACATACTCTTGCAAGGTTAAGGAACAAATGAAAAATTTGGTCGGTTTCATTGTAGGTGCGCTTTTGCTGGTCTTAGTCAGCTTGGCATGGACGCAGATTCACGTGTATCCTCCCCGAGGTGAGGGAGTTGTAGGGGATACAACTACGTATCAGGCTGGGAATCGGTTGATTGCCGCGCATATGACTGTAGACTCGCTGGTTGGCGGAGGTCTCACGGACTCGCTGAACCAAGCTCGTCTTGCTATGAGTGATACGGCTCGCATTGCGGCTGGGGACTCCGTGGCGCAGGTGCGAGCGTCACTATCGGATTCTATCGACGGCACGGCG
>PWON01000149.1 GCA_003557385.1 Bacteroidales bacterium
CAGACATCCATTATTTCTTTTCGGTATTATTCATTGGCATATTTTTATTTATGGGAAACATACCAAGTGGTCACAGCACCAACCAGGAGCAAGGCGCCGGCCAGGAAGGGCGCATTACATTATTGATGCGCACCGGCATGGGCGACATCACCATCAAATTATACAACCAGACCCCGGCGCACCGCGACAATTTCGTTAAACTGGCAGAAGAAGGCTTTTACAACGGCTTGCTGTTCCACAGGGTGATCGATGGCTTTATGATACAGGCCGGTGACCCCATGAGCAAAGATGCGGTTCCCGGAGAACCCCTCGGATCAGGGGGCCCCGGATATACGGTACCGGCAGAAATTGTCCCCGGGCTATTTCATCAAAAAGGAGCCCTGGCCGCAGCGCGGCAGGGAGACCAGGTAAACCCCGAGCGGCGCTCTTCAGGATCACAATTTTACATTGTGCAGGGACGTGTCTGGAGTGAAGGGGAACTGGATCAGATGGAACGAAGCATGGGCGTAGCGTTTACAGACGCACAACGTGAAGCCTACACCACCATTGGCGGTACACCCCACCTGGACAATGCCTATACGGTGTTCGGGCAGGTGATTGAAGGCCTTGATGTGGTAGACCGGATTGCAGCCGTTGAAACCGGCGACAGGGACCGGCCGGCAGAGGATGTGGCCATCATCGCCATAGAGATCATTCAGTAAAGCAAACATCCCATGAAAGATAAAATCAGGACCCTGCTTGCAAAAGTGGAAGCCTTTGATGCCGGAAGCCTGGAAGAAGCCGAAGCATTCCGCGTAAAGATGCTGTCGAAAAAAGGCGCCATCCCGGCCCTTTTTCAGGATTTTAAATCGGTCGACCCGGCCGGACGCAAGGAAATCGGCAAACAGTTGAATGCACTCAAACAAACCGCTTCCGATAAGGTCAACGCCATCAAAAAAAGGCTTGAGGCAGAAGCAGAGAGCAGGAAACAAACAACACAGGGGCCCGATATGAGTACGCCGGCAAATTTCAGCCCGATTGGCAGCAGGCATCCTTTGTCGGTGGTCAGGAACCGGATCAACAGGATCTTTCAGAACATTGGCTTTGTGATCTCTGAAGGCCCCGAAATTGAGGATGACTGGCACAATTTCAGTGCATTGAACTTTCCTGAAGAGCACCCCGCACGCGATATGCAGGACACCTTTTTCGTGGAAAAAAACCCCGACATTGCCCTGCGCACACATACTTCCTCGGTGCAGGTGCGCGTCATGGAAAGCCAGCAACCGCCCATACGCACCATATCACCCGGCAGGGTATTCCGCAACGAGGCCATATCTGCCAGGGCGCATTGTATTTTTCATCAGGTAGAGGGGCTGTACATTGACAAAGGCGTCTCTTTTGCCGACATGAAACAATGCCTGCTGTATTTTGCCCGCGAGATGTTTGGCGAAAAAACACAAATCCGTTTGCGTCCTTCCTTTTTTCCATTTACCGAGCCCTCGGCCGAAATGGATGTATCGTGCAACATTTGCGGTGGCCCGGGATGCCCCATATGCAAATACAGCGGCTGGATCGAAGTGATGGGCTGCGGCATGGTCGATCCCAATGTGCTCGACAATTGCGGCATCGACAGCAAAAAGTATAGTGGTTATGCCTTTGGCATGGGCATTGAACGGATCGCAATGAACATATACCAGATCAAAGACCTGCGTATGTTCTTCGAAAACGACCTGCGCTTTTTACGGCAGTTTGAATCCGCCTGGTAAACACTGTTAAATCGTACCTGACCCTACCTTATCCAAACAATTTCCGTACTTTGTTTGTTAAAAACACCTACCTATGCAACCAACAAGTACATTTCTAAAAAAGGCCCGGGAACTTGACCACAACGATCCGCTGGCAACATTCCGCCAGCGTTTTTACATTCCCGAAGGCACGATTTATGTCGATGGCAACTCTCTGGGGCTGCTTAGCAAAGATGCGGAACAATCCCTGCTCAGGGTATTGAACGAATGGAAAACATTGGGCATCAAAGGCTGGCTCCAGGCCCGGCGCCCCTGGTTCTATTTTGCCGAAGAGGTCGGGGAGATGGCTGCAGAGCTGGTGGGTGCAGCCCCCGGCGAACTGATCTTTACCGGCACCACCACGGTCAACATTCACGCCCTGATCAGTACATTTTATCAACCAAAGGGCCGTCGCACCAAAATACTGGCCGACGAACTGAATTTCCCTTCCGACATATATGCCCTCAAGGGACAGATCAAACAAAAAGGGCTGGATCCCGGCAAGGAGTTGCTGCTGGCGCCCGGCACTGACGGCCACACGCTCGATGAAGACCGCATCGTAAATATGATGACCGGAGAGGTGGCCCTGGTATACCTGCCTTCCGTATTGTATGCAAGCGGTCAGCTGCTCGACATGGAGTATTTGACCCGGGAGGCCCACAGGCGAAACATTCCCATCGGATTCGACTGCAGCCATTCGGCTGGAGCGGTACCGCACCGGTTTAGCAAATGGGGCGTTGACTTTGCCACCTTTTGCAGCTACAAATACCTGAACGGTGGACCCGGCTGCACCGCCTTTTTGTATCTCAACAAAAAACACGTACACAAGGAGCCATTGATGGCCGGGTGGTTTGGCTATGTGAAAGAAAAGCAGTTCGACATGTTGCTTGACTTTAAGCATACCCAGAGTGCCGGCGGCTGGCAGATCTCCTCCCCCGGCATCCTGGGCGCCTCCACCATGGAAGGATCCCTGAACATTATCCGGGAAGCCGGCATGGAAGCCATTCGCAAAAAATCCCTGCAACTCACCTCATTTTTTGTTGAGCTGGCAGGTTCCATGCTCTCCGGGCCGGATCATGGCTTTTCCATTGTCACTCCGCCTGAGGATCACCGGCGCGGGGGGCACATTGCCCTCACCCACCCCACCGAAGCGTTGCGGATTACCGAAGCATTGAAAGCCAGGAACATCATCCCCGATTTTCGTGCCCCGGACATCATCCGTATAGCCCCTGTGGCCTTGTACAACACGTTTACAGAAGTGGTCCTGGTAGCCTCCGCCTTGCATGAGATCGTAAAAAACAAGGAATACCGGAAATTTAAAAAACAGCGCAAAGCCATTTCATAAAGTCAATAATGTTTATCTTTGCATAAATAAAAAACCAATACATCAAACCTTTAATTAAAAAAAAACCAGACAAATGAAACAATCAAAATGGATCTTATTGCTGGCGGCATTCATCATGCCGGCATTTTTTGTCGCATGCAGCGACGACGACGATGAGCCGTCGAACTATTTTAAGTATGATGGAGAAACCTATGAATTGACCCATGGCATGCTGGTATATTATGGCCAATGGTGGGGCGATGGCTATAACCACGACCTGTACCTGTTTTCTGAAGGCATCCAGTTTGATGACGAAGAATTTGACTTTTCAGGCACCGGGCATGGCATATTCTTCGAACTCTACGGTCCTACTGAAAACACCCTCGGTTCAGGCACCTACAATTACGATCCGGATGATTCCGGCGACCCGTTCACTTTTTATTATGCTGACTTTGTGATCAATTATAACATCGATACAGATGCGGGAACCATTGTTGACATTGAAGGCGGGACTGTCAAGATTGAGCGTTCAGGCTCGTCATACAAGATCACCATTGAAGCCGTATCCGAAGTTGGAAAACCGGTTACCGGCTATTTCAGCGGCACCTTGCCACAATATGACATTGAAGACTTCTGGAAAACCGAACCGGTAAAACAAATGCGTGGTTTTTAAAAACAGTCTGCCATAAGAATCATAAAGAGGGTTCCTTTGTGGAATCCTCTTTTTTTGCACAAAAACCTGTACCTTTATTCCGCTAAACAATTTTTTGTATTCACTTAATCTATAACCAATATGAACGATCAGGAAATACAATTCCGGCGCAATATGGAATTGCTCAGGAAAAACATCAAACAGATCCTTATCGGGGCCATTGTATTGATTGCCCTGGTCACTTCGGTCAAAACCATCGGGCCCGAACAGGAAGGCGTTGTCCTTTTTTTGGGCAAGTATAACCGGACCCAGCAACCAGGGTTGAATTTCATCGTACCCTTTGGCCTGGAGAAACTTTACAAAATACCTGTCCAGCGCCAGCTAAAGCAGGAATTTGGGTTCCGCACCGTCGAAGCTGGGGTGCGCACCCGTTATGCAAAAGACGCTTACCGCGACGAATCCCTGATGCTCACAGGCGACCTGAACCTGGCCGATGTGGAATGGGTTATCCAGTACCGAATCGTCAATTCATACAACTACCTGTTCCGGGTGCGCGATGCGGAAGATGCCCTGCACGACATGTCGGAAGCGGCCATGCGAAAGATTGTAGGCGACCGCACCGTCAACGAAGTGCTTACCGTTGGACGGCAGGAAGTGGCTACGAGCGTGGAAGTGCTCCTGCAACAAATGTGCAATGATTATGAAAATGGCATCCGCATCGACCAGGTGGTGCTGCAGGATGTGAACCCGCCCGATCCGGTCAAGCCCTCCTTTAATGCGGTAAACGAAGCCCAGCAGGAAAAGGAAACATTGATTAACCGGGCCGAATCGGAATACAACCGGGTCATTCCCCGGGCACGCGGCGAAGCACTCGAAACCATTCAGCTGGCCGAAGCTTACGCCCTCAACAGAGTGAACATTGCTACCGGCGAAGCCGACCGCTTCAATTCATTCTATACTGAATACATCAGAGCCCC